>JBHHWM010000435.1:0-2921 GCA_046756545.1 Rhodothermales bacterium
ATCGATGCCGTAGGATGTTTCCATCTTCGGATTGACGAAGCGCCAGCCGATGCTGGTGTCATACATCCTCGCATCACGTCCGAAGGGGCGGCTGGTTTTCGAGAGCACGTAGGGTGCCCTCGTCATGTGCTCGATGCCCCCTGCGATAAACACGTCGCCGTCGCCGAGCCGGATGGTTCTCGACGCCTGCACGACGGCGCTCATGCCGGAAGCGCACAGGCGATTGACGGTTTCGCCGGGTACGGTAGGGGGGAGCCCAGCCAGGAGGAGGGCCATACGGGCGAGGTTCCGGTTATCTTCGCCGGCCTGGTTGGCACACCCGAAGATCACGTCGTCGACCTGGGAGGCATCGAGTTGGGGATTTCGTTCGATGAGGCTTTGTATCGACAGCGCGGCGAGGTCGTCGGTGCGAACGCCCGAGAGGGAACCGCCGAACTTACCTATCGGTGTTCGGGTGCCGTCGATGATATACGCATTTCGGTCGGTCATATCGAGAAAAACAACTTCTCCGTCGGCTATCAATAGCGGGAGTGAAACAACCGGGAAAATACGGCATGCCCTTTCGGCAAACCAACCCAAGAGATCCACACGGGAAGTACCTGATTCCACACGTGCGCTATTCACGAAATGCTCCTTGAATGCACGGTTTAAAGGGATCACAACTTGGAGGAATAAGGGCTATATTTGAACCTGACAATACGCTTGACTGTGTCATATCGAAGGAGTGTGCAGGATGCGGCTCAGGAGGGTGTGTATTGTCCAATGGTGGGGATGGACATACCCTATGCTCTGGCTTTAGGGTGGCTTACTCACGGTGTGCCTCCGGGTAACGTAGAGACGACGAGATGATGAATCGACGAACAAACACGCAGGAGACCCTTCCTCGATACGTGGTCTCCCGATACGTCGTTTCAACCCAGGAGGGGGTACAACGTTGGTTATCTATAAATAGGACAGTCTATGGTGCGGGATAAATGCATACTGGTTCTGGGCGGAGCGGGCCTGGTGGGTTCGCAGATCGTTCGAGAGATTGGGCACAAGCTCAATCCCGAGAAAATCGTGGTGGCGGGTCTATACCGGGGCGAGGTACGTGACTTTCTGCACGATGTTCGCAGGGAGCTTCCTCATATCGAATTCGTCGGGGTATGGGGCAATGTATTCGTTCGGGAAGCGTTTCATTCGGAGACGCGTCAGAACCTGTTAGATAGTTCTGCGAACCGCGAAATGCTTTACGAGGACTTGTTCGGCGACATAGAAGCCACGTACGAACGATCCATCCTGGTTCAGCTTATCCGCCGGCACCCGCCGGATGTGATCATCGACTGCATTAACACGGCTACCGCCATCAGCTACCAGGACGTAGAAAGCGTCAGTAAAAAGACGCATAATTCGCTGAACGAACTCAGAAAACTCACCTCTGACGCCAACCTTTCCAGAGCCGACTCGCTGATCAAAAGACTGAAACGTGATATCAGCACGTTGCTCATCTCGCAGGCTACCTCCCAACTCATCCGACATGTCCGCCTGCTTAACCATGTGATGCGTGAGGTGGAGACCCGGCTCTATATCAAGGTAGGAACCACCGGCACCGGCGGGATGGGGCTGAACATCCCCTATACCCATAGCGAAGACCGGCCAAGTGTCCAGTTGATGACGAAGACAGCCATGGCGTTTGCGCATACCGGGTTGCTGTTTCTCATGGCGCGAACCCCCGACGGCCCCCTCGTCAAAGAGGTGAAGCCGGCGGGCATGATCGGTTATCGCCAGGTGAGCCACGAGACCATCAAACGGCGCGGGAAGGCGCAATACCGTTTTGAAAGCCGCACGGACCGGCTCGGAGACCGGCTTGTCCTCAAGGACGATAAAGAGGAATACCGCCGTCTTGGAAAGCTGAAAATGGCAGGCGTGGACACCGGCGAAAACGGGTTCTTTGCGCGGGGAGAGTTCGAGGCCATCACCTATGTCGACCAGATGGAGTTTCTGACTCCGGAAGAAATCGCCGAACAGATCGTTCTCGAAATCAAAGGCAGCAATACGGGGTACGACGTCATTGCGGGCATCGATAGCAACCTCATGAATCCGAGCTACCGCGCCGGGGTGTTGAGGCACACGGCGCTCGAAAAACTGGCACGTATCGAAGAGGAAACGCAGAGTCATAGCGTGGCCCTGGGCCAGTTGGGGCCGCCGGAACTCTCCAAACTGCTCTACGAAGCGCACCTGTTGAAGCTCAACTACGGCACCCTGGATGCAGTCCGCGAGACTCCTGTCGAGGAGATTTCCGAGATGCTGTTCCAATTCCTGGAGCACGACGACGACCTCCGCACCACGATCATCTCCATCGGGGTGCCCATTTTGGCGCCGGATGGTCATCGCCTGGTTCGGGGGCCCAGGCTGAACATTCCCGAAAGTATCTATTCAGACATTGAAATCCGTGACGGTGATATCGACAAATGGGCACACAAGGGATGGGTCGATCTGCGGCCCTGTAACATGAAGCTATGGCAAGATCGCTTCGAGCGGATGCAGCGCACGCAACACATGCTCCACACCCGAGGCACCTCCTCCATTACGCTTACTACCTACCTGACCGAGACCATCGAAATCGGAGCCGTGGTAGCCTGGATCTTCGCTAATGAAGAGGGGGGCTATAGGATAAAGTGAGAGGACGCCTGGCACACGAGCAATAGGATCTTTCACATGGAGCATCGGACGACGACACAAGGGATCTGGCACAGGCCGTTGACGGTGGAGGACGTTAACACTCTGGGCCGTGGCAACATGGTCGAGTATCTCGACATCACCTTCACCGAAGTCGGCGACGAGTATATGAAAGCCACCATGCCGGTGGATCATCGAACGACGCATCCGCTGGGCCTGCTCCACGGGGGAGCGTCGGTGGTGCTTGCCGAAACGCTCGGCAG
>JBHHWM010000436.1:0-2920 GCA_046756545.1 Rhodothermales bacterium
ACATTCGTATTTTCGAGGACCATCACGCGCGAAGACGTTGTCGGCATTTGTCAACTGATGGGCCTCGACCCATGTTCCCCTGATTCAAGCACACTGCGTCCGCTCCTGCAGTCTTTCGCGACTGGACCAGCCTGGACCGCCCTCGCGAACCTCGCAGGCTTCAATGCCATTCCCGTCTCAAGCGCGCTCGATTTTGCCGCCCCGGTTGAGATCGGAGATACCATCACCGCTATCGCCGAGGCGGAGGAGAGAACCCGGGAAGGGTCCCTCAAGGTCCGCCTGTGCTTTCAGAACCACCGCGGAGAGTTAGTCGCTGAAGGTTGGGCGCTTATGGGGGCAGAGCCTTGATCCTTCGTCTCCTGTTAGCTGCAACCACATCAGCATCTTTGCCATTTCTTGGCAAAGGTCGGCGTGTCAAAAACGATTTCTTCTCAATTGAGGACGAGCATGAAGACACAAGAGCGAAAGACCATTGAGCTGGCTTTGCAGGGCGGTGGTGCGCACGGCGCGTTTACGTGGGGCGTCCTCGATCGTTTGCTTGAAGATGGCCGCCTCCACATCGAGGGCATCAGCGGCACGAGCGCAGGAGCAATGAACGGCGCGGTCGTTGCCGACGGGATGGTTCGCCGCGGCTACGAAGGCGCGCGAGAAGCGCTAGAGAGATTCTGGTCTGCCGTTAGCTCGGCCGCCCAATTCAGTCCTGTGCGGCGCACTCCGCTCGATATCCTCTTCGGCCAGTGGAGCCTCGACTTGTCGCCCGGATATTTAGCGCTTGACTTATTGAGCCGCGTTTTGTCTCCCTACGATTTCAACCCGCTCGACATCAACCCATTGCGCGACATCGTAAAAGCGCAGGTGGACTTCGACCACGTCAATCATTGCCCGGATCTGAAGCTTTTCATCACGGCAACGAACGTCCGTACAGGTCGCCCGAAGATTTTCCGCCAACCCGATATTACGGTCGATGCAGTCATGGCGTCGGCGTGTCTCCCTTCCCTGTTCAAGGCCGTCGAGATCGACGGGGAGGCCTACTGGGACGGCGGGTTCATGGGAAACCCCGCCCTGTTTCCGCTTGTTGATGAATGCGACGCGCGCGATCTCGTCATCGTCAAAATCAATCCAATGCACAGGCAGAAACTCCCCAGGACAGCCTCGGAGATCCACAATCGGATTAACGAAATCACGTTCAACGCCAGCCTGATGAAAGAGCTACGCGCACTCGGTTTTTTGTGGGAGGTCATCCACTACGAAGGCCTGGAACGGGAAAGATATCGCGACGCCAGGGTGCACTGCATCCACGCGGAAGAGGCGATGCTCGACCTGACTGTTTCGAGCAAGTTCAATGCCGAATGGGAGTTTCTTACATATCTACGGGATGTTGGGCGAGAGGCCACCGATCGGTGGCTTGCGGAACACTATGATGACATCGGAAACAAAAGCACCTTTGACGTGAGCTTCATCTTTGAAGAAAGCTTGCGCCCAGGGCATCTGTCTCCAGAAACCGTCCGCAAGAGGGAGAGAGCATGATCGGCATTGTCATCGCACTCGGGCTGCTCATTTATCTGGCATACCGCGGTATCAGCGTGCTCATCTTGGGCCCCGCGACGGCGTTACTGGGGGTGCTGTTAGCGGGTGGCCTGCCGATCTTGGGCTCCTACACGCAGATTTTCATGGTGAACGTCGGAGACTTCATCGTCCTCTTCTTTCCGCTCTTCATGCTCGGTGCCGTGTTCGGCAAGCTGATGGACGACAGTGGCTCTGCCCAGTCCATTGCGCGGTGGATCGTGGGAAAGCTCGGCGCCCAGCGCTCTATTCTTGCGGTCGTCCTGTCGTGCGCGGTGCTGACCTACGGTGGGGTGTCGCTGTTCGTGGTCGCCTTCGCCGTCTTTCCGATCGCCGCTGCGCTCTTTCGTGAGGCGAACATTCCGAAGCGGCTGATCCCGGCCACAATAGCACTGGGCGCCTTTACGTTCACGATGACGGCCCTCCCCGGAACGCCGGCAATTCAGAATGCAATCCCGATGCCTTTCTTCGGCACGACGCCTTTTGCAGCGCCCGGCCTCGGCGTTCTGACGGGGCTCGTCATGTTTGTGCTGGGCAATGCCTGGCTGACTCATCAGGCCAGGCGCGCACACGCCGCGCGTGAGGGCTACGGCGATCACCCCGATGCGCTTCCCGCGCCCGACAGGCGAATGCGAGAACACGCCCGAGGCGAAGGATTCGACGTTATGGAGCTGGAGGGCCGAGCAGTGGAGGAGGCGAAGCTGGTCCCGTTTCCGCTCGCCATCGCTCCCGTGGTGCTGGTCATCATAGTCAACCTGCTCTCAGTGAAGGTCGTTATTCCGGCAATGGATACCGACTATTTGGCCAAGCCCCTCTTCGGTTCCACGATGGTCGAGGCGGTGGCTGGACTGTGGGCGGTCATCATAGCCCTGACGGTCTCCATCATTTTCGTCGCCGGCGCCAACTGGCGACGGTTTGCGAGCGTACCACAGTCGCTCGATAACGGCGCGAATGCATCCGTGCTGCCGATCTTCAACACCGCAAGCCTGGTTGGCTTTGGCGCCGTGGTTGCGGCGCTTCCCGCGTTCGGCCTTGTTCGTGATTGGGTGCTGGGCCTCGGCGGCACGAACCCGCTTGTTTCATTGGCTGTAGCCGTCAACGTGCTGGCCGGCATGACCGGTTCGGCATCCGGCGGCATGAGCATTGCGCTGGACACGCTCGGGGAGGCGTATGTGAACCTGGCGAACGCGGCCGGAATTTCGCTCGAACTGATGCACCGGGTGACTGCCGTGGCAACCGGCGGACTTGACAGCCTGCCGCATAACGGTGCGGTAATTACGCTCCTGAGCATTTGCAGCCTTGGGCATCGTGAAGCGTACAAGGACATCTTCGTCGTCGCGGTCCTCATTCCGGTTGT
>JBHHWM010000437.1:0-2914 GCA_046756545.1 Rhodothermales bacterium
TCGGCTATAGTGTGGAGGACGACTCGATCTTTCCCACCGCCGTCGTGCTCTACACCCTGCAGCAGGTCCGTGATGCCCTGTCGGCGTCCAGCCGGGACACCATCGATGCCGTCACCCGCAAGGCCGTTGCTAATTATCCGAAATACCTCAACAACCAGGGACGGATCATGTACAACTTCTGGCAGAACGTGCCCGAAGAACGCTTCCTCCCCAACAGCAAACTGCTGTCCCGGTTCAGGATCTTCCACCTCCCGGAAGATATCGACACGACGGCCTACATCTACCTGACCCACTCCCATGCGCCGGAAGACATCGCCTGGCTCAAGGAACGCCTGGTCCTCGACACGAACGGGCATCGCCGCCACATCCGCAACACACGACCCCGGTACCGCCGTCTCCGGGCCTATTCGACCTGGCTCGGTGACGCCACCATGCCCATCGACTTCGACGTGTGCGCGCTGTGCAACCTGATGCTCTTCATCTTCAGACACGACCTCCCTCTAAACGAGCACGACTACGACACCCTCCGGTACATCGCGTCCGTCATCACCTCCGACGATCATTTCGACCATCCCTTCGACGTGGCCCCCTGGTATGGCACCACCACCCTGATCCTCTACCACGTCGTCCGGCTGATGACCACCTTCGACGTGCCCGAACTGGCCATGCTAAAAGATAAGCTGGTGCACGACCTGCACCGTCAGCACGAAAGAACGGCCCTGTTCATGGAACGCCTCACGCTCTCGACCTCGCTGATGCGTCTGGGCGAACCCGCCCTCGTTACGCACTATCCCGACCCCCTGGAGCCTGCCTTCCGTCGCTATTACTTCTTCACGGGCAGCCTGCTCACGCCCATCGACCATCCGCTCACCTGGGCGCTGGCAAAACGTCCTTTTCTGCAGGTACGCTATCGATGCCGGGCACACGCCCTGGCGCTACTGCTGGAACACGAAGTATGGAAAGGCTGAATACAAAAAAAGAAGGGCAAGCGACCCGCATCGCACCGCTACAACCTCCTACCGCTGCTGCCTTCCGGCCCTGACGGAGTTCAGAGGGAGCTGGTCGTACGGGACTTACCCTTCTCCGACGTCTCTACGAAAGCCCCAGGGGGAGGTTCCAGCACCGCCGTTTGAAATTAGGATGATCCCCTTCGCCCGGCATCCATGGTGAACCGAACAGGCTGGGAACTCGGCGGCGTCCCCCGGTCGAGGCGATGAACGTTTGGGGGGTATGTGACGCTGCCCGACCTAAAAACGGAGTCCGTAAACAAATTAGGCGACCGTAGCTGATTACTCAATATTTACGTATTTGATAGGGTTTTGCGCACCTTGGGTAAAATAGTGACCCACGTAGCGATTACGGTAGCGTTCACGTATAGCATCTTCTGCAATTACCCCGATGAACTCCCAGCGACTCGGTTCCGAGAATCCTCGTCCGCCGCGTCGGGCGTTAAACGTCGATCCTGCTGGAAGCCAGCCGGTTATTCTATAAACCTCTCGAACCACTCCTTGGTATACGCAAAACGCCAGTTCTGCGTGTTCTCTCTTCATGCCGACTTTCCAGGCGCTTCGCGTAGCATCATAAAGCTCACCGTCCGTCATGCCATAATGATAGAGCTTGTTGATGCGCACGAGAATCGAGGGTTCAATAATCGTAGCCTTACGGTGGCTATAGTGAGCAATGAGTTCGTCAAGGGGCATCCGTCCAAAACGTGCCCCCCGCCACCCCCGCACTTTATTCGCCAGATTTGCAACATCGATGAGGTCAATCGCAGCCGCTTCGACCCTAAGAGCTGTTTCACTATCAGGCAATCCGTGAACAAGGATCTCTATACGAGGCTCTTCTCCAGAAGCCTGAATTTCACGAATTATGTGGGCTACAGCTTCCTTGTCCTGATCACCAAGATGCGCCAAGGCCCGAGTACCCTTCCCTTTTCCAACGTAGAATATAGTTTCATCGAGCGGATTGATGTAAAGGTAAACGTAGTAGCCGAGTTTCTTGGCTACGCTTGCAGATATCGTAGGTACAGGTTTTGTCACTGTATTCTGTTTTTGACCCACCTAATAGAGGATGGTCTCCCTGTTAGCATTTCCATCGCCCCGGCATGGTGACATCACCTCACGTCCAAGGCACCCACTGGAGATGCCATCTCGATCAGGATGATCTCCAAGCCGTGACCGCTTTCCACCCTCAGGTCAGGCGAGCAGAGGGTAGTCCGGGGTTTTTTGGTGTTGCGCGAACAGCAGCGACGACCCGACTCTCAGCAGCATGGCATCCATGTAACGTGTCATATATGACGAAACCAGTCTTCATCCACGCTGATCTTCTCGACTACCTTTGTCTTGACTCCCAAGCTCAACTCCTTCAGCTTATCCGCAAGTTGATCGCCATCAACCAAGTCTATCGGGGGAGCCCCATCTCGGGTCGCCTCTCTTATTGCATCTCGCGTGAAAGTGCCCGTTGTGATCAGCAGACCCTTATCAGCTCGACCAACCATTGCACCTCGAAAGTCTCGCATTTGGCTTGCAGAGACAGCTCCTTGATAGCGTTTACACTGGAATACGACGTGGAAACTCAGCAAACCACTGATCCGAATGATGCCTCGCCCATCGATACCACCATCCCCAGAACGACCGGTAACCTCGACCTGCACAAATCCAGACTCTCGAAGAAGCCGCTTGGCAAGACGCTCAAAAGCATCGGGAGTGACTTCTTTTGTCAACACATGATGGAGCTTGGCACGCCATGAGCGAATTTCATCGGGCACGTCTCCGGTCTCTTCAACTTCGACTTCTTCGCTTTCTCGTAGCTCGCGCTCTTGTCTGGTTAGTTCACGAACCAACTTAACGACCTGACTAGGGTTAACTTTCTTGATTTCTCGTTTTTCTGGAACGATGATCCATACGCCACGGCT
>JBHHWM010000438.1:0-2910 GCA_046756545.1 Rhodothermales bacterium
CCAGCCTAGCATTCTCGGAAGGGGAACTCTAACTATTTTATGCTCCTATTAGTAAGTCGGCCACCGAGTGGACCGACACGACCTGGAACCTGGCGGCCGGCTGCACCAAGGTCCGCCCCGGGCTGCAAGAACGCTACGCTGAGTGGCTACCGACTTGCCTCCACGCAATGGCGAACCCGCGCTACCGAAGCGGCGTTCGCCGTGACCTTCCATCCTGACCAACTCGCACTGCCGCTATGGTGGGTTCAGCCGCGCGGGATCGGGAGATGAAGCGAAAGACCCCTTCCCGCGACCGGAGGCGGCCGGAGGCGCTCACGAAGCAGCTCGCCGAACTGGATCATCTCTACCAGACAGCTCCGGTCGGCCTGTGCCTGATGGATCGCGATCTACGCTTCGTCCGCGTCAACGAGAAGCTCGCAGCGATCAATGGGAAGCCCGTCGTGGAACACATCGGTCGAACTCTTCGCGAAGTCATACCAGAAATCGCACAGAAGGTGGAGCCCGTCTACCGGCGCGTGATCGACACCGGTGAGCCGGCACTCGACTTCGAGGTTCAGGGCACGACGTCGGGTTGGAGTGGGACCGGGTTGGTAAGCTATTACCCGCTGAAATCCGATGACGGCAGCGTACGCGGGGTGAGTACCGTCGTTCAAGACATCACCGAGCGCAAGCGAGTGGAGGAAGCGACGCGGCAAACGGAAGAACACCTCCGGGTTCTGTTGGAGACGACCAACGTCATACCATGGGAAGCGGGCGCTGAGACGTGGCAGTTTACGTATGTCGGTCCTCAGGCTGTCAGGCTTCTGGGCTATCCGCTCAACCAATGGTATGAGAAAGACTTCTGGACCTCCCACATTCACCCAGACGACCGGGAGTACGCGATCGACTTCTGTCTCAAGAGCTCGAGCCGTAGCGAAGACTACGAATTTGAGTACCGAATGGTGTCTTCAGACGGGAGAATCCTTTGGCTTCATGACCTCGTCAGCGTAGTGAGTACAGATGGCGCGCCGAAAGTGCTTCGGGGTTTTATGATCGATATTACTGAACGGAAACGGATGGAGCAGGCGCTGTCGCAGAGCGAGGCGGCGCTTCGACACAGCCAGAAAGACCTCCAGAGGCTTGCGGGCAGACTGCTTAGCGCTCAGGAAGAAGTGCACCGCCGGTTGGCGCGCGAGCTTCACGACGATTTCACCCAAAGGTTGGCTGCGCTGGCTATCAAGGCTGGGCACCTAGAGCAGCAGGTGTACTCCTCCCCAGATCGGGTGTGCGAACAGCTCCGAGAAATGAAAGAACAAATGGTGAAATTGTCGACAGATGTCCACAGGATATCTCGCCAGCTTCACCCATCGATCCTCGATGACCTAGGATTGGTCGCGGCGATCGAATCCGAATGCACCGGGTTTTCGGAGCGAGAAGGGATTCCGATCGGGTTTACGGCTCAGAACGCCCCCGAGGGGCTTCCGAATGATGCCTCCCTGTGTCTATACCGAATTACACAAGAGAGTCTCAGGAACATCGCTAAGCATGCCCAGACGAAGGACGCTCATGTTACCATCACCGGCATTGACGGCGGCGTCCTGGTTTCAATTCGAGATTCCGGCGTTGGCTTCGACCCCGTCCAGGTGCGGGGAAAAGGAGGGCTGGGCTTGGCCAGTATGGAAGAGCGGGTGCGGTTAATCCAAGGGAGTCTATCGGTGCAGTCTCAGCCAGGACAAGGCACAGTCATTGAAGTCCGGACGCCTGTGAGTGGGAGGGTTGAATGACACGGCCACGCGTGCTGTTGGCCGATGATCACAAGATCGTCGTCGAAGGGTTGTGGAGGCTCTTAGAACCTGAATGCGAACTCGTCGGGACGGTGGAAGACGGTCGAGCCCTGCTGGCCGCCGCTGAGAAGCTCCGTCCGGATGTAATAGTGGCGGACATCTCGATGCCGTTGCTGAATGGTATCGAGGCCGCTCGGCAGCTCAAGAAAGCCCACTCGCGGGCGAAGGTTATCTTTCTCACCATGCACCCAGACGTGACGTATGCGACGAAGGCGTTTGAGGCCGGCGCATCGGGCTACGTGTTGAAACACTCCGCATCCTCCGAGCTGCTCACCGCCATTCGAGAGGCGGTAAAGGGGCGAGTATATGTGACACCGATGATTACCCAAGGTGTTCTGCAGTCCTTCATGGATGGGTCTCACCAGCGCCAGGAGGCTGTTCTCAACCTGACGGCTCGCCAGCGGGAGGTGCTGCAGTTGGTGGCCGAAGGTCGCTCTGCCAAGGAAATCGCCTCCCTTTTGAACCTATCCCGAAGAACAGTCGAATTTCACAAGTACCGTATGAAGGAAGAGCTTAAAGCTCGCACGAACGCTGAGTTGATCCACTATGCGATCAGGCACGGCATCGTCTCGGTTTGACCGACGTTTTGCGCTGCTAGGCCCACTCCGAAACCACGTAGTTTTACGAGGTGCTCTCAACCCGCACAGATGGTGCAAAAGGACAAGTTCCTCAGCCACGCTTCAACGAAGAAACTGAAGTACGGCACCTTCGGAATCGCTCCTCTCCGGTCAGTACCTCGTAACTTATTCGCTGAAAGCCAGTAAGTTTACGAGTTGTCAGAGGCTACTTCCCGCTGATAGCCTCTCCTCTGCGAGTAGTGGCGGAGCAAGAGACGTCTGTGCGCGTCATAGAGCTGCATGGTTCGAAACGGGCCTTTGTTGCGCCTGCCTGGGTACGCCCCGGACGGCACTCCGAGACTCGAAGAGGCATAAGGCGCCAAGGTCGATGGACCGCATGGAGAAGCTGAAGAACCTCATCAAGCATCTAAACGGGGCTATCAAAGGCCTCGCTCTATACCCCTCCACCCACCCCGTCTCCGCCAAGTTCCTGGCCTCGGTCGAGGAGGCATTGGAGGAGTTGCTTACGG
>JBHHWM010000439.1:0-2878 GCA_046756545.1 Rhodothermales bacterium
GCCACGACCGTGTTAGAAAAGAGCGGGGTGCTCTCTGCCGTAAAGAGTTCGACGCGCTCGAACCCACCTTCGGCCTGCTGAAGCAGATAGGCTCCTTCGTTGGTCCCTACCCACAGCCGGTTCGACGGGTCGAAGGCGACGTCGTTGATATGAAGCCCCGAGAGCACGAACGTACCGTCGGCCCGGTCGGCCCATTGCGGCCAGATGGGCTGTGCCGTGGCATCCTGCGCCGCCACCGAACTGCTGAACACAAACGCCGGCCCGTTGTCCGTTCCGATCCAGACGCGCCCTTCGCGATCCTCGGTGAGCGAGGTGATCATGGTGCTGGGCAACCCCTGCCCCACCGCTCCCTTCTGATTGATAAACCGGCACTCGTCGTCCGAAGGATCGGTGGCCGAAGACCCGGTGTCGAGCACGAGGACGCCCCGCGTGATCTGGAGGTTGCCCAGTTCAAGCACGGTAATCCATTTCTGCCCGAACGAGTCGATGAAGATCTGATCGAGGGGACTCGTGGAAGACAGACCGGGGCACTGAGGCTGCGGCAACGCCGTCCATTGACCATCCGGCATTCGCACATGCAGCGGCTGATTTGCCGTCGTATTCGTTACCCAGACGGTGCCGTCTTCGTCGCTGGCTACGCCGCCCACGATAATGAAGCTGGACGTGCCAGCCGCCGGCTGCAGCGTCGAGTTGGCCCGGTCGTAGACCACGATGCTCCCGTCGGGCGTCACCTGGGCCAGTCCGTTTCCTCGGGAAGCCGCCCACAGGTTGCCCTGCGCATCGGCGTGAACCTTCAGAAAGTTATCGCGCCCGGCCAGTTCATCGAAGAAACGTCCGGTGTAGTTCGTCCACAGGTTCTCGGTGTCGAGCTTGTAAAAGCCAGCCCCCCGAGCGCCTTCGACTGTTGCCGCCCACAGGTTACCGTCCTGATCCACGGTCAGGTCTTCAAAAATCCCGTCAAACGGACCATCCGGGAAAAGCCCTGCCACTAATTGTTCAGGACGGTCGCCGCTGGTGGGCCGGGCAAAAGCGTTCAGCCCGGTCTGTCCGTCGCCCACCCACACGTTTCCGGCAGGTCCCTCGGCAATGGCCTTCAGTTGCAAAAAGCCATCCGCATGCACCAGGGACCCTCCCGACGGAAAGGCCGCATACAGTTTAAAATCGTCGATAGCCAGCAGCCGGTCCGGCAACGGGACCAGGTCGAACACCGGGCTGGCCGTAAACCCGTAGCGGAAGTACGAGCCGTCGGGGTCGCGCCGGGCCAGTCCTTGTTCCGTACCCACATAGATCTGATCCCGAAAGAAGGCGACCGAATAGGTTTCGAAGGAGGGTAGCTCGCTCCGCTCAACCGTCCACACACTGGGATCTTGCAGGTTGACGGCATCCAGGGGGGCATAGGCCACGCCTCCCGTCGTGGCCAGCCAGAAGCCCGGGCGTCCATCCGGCAGCAGTGCCACCGCGACGTCGCGCACGGCCGTAGCCGGGTCCAGGATGCCGAGCTGGCTGTAGGTGTCGCGCACCTCCCGGCGTATCGGGTCGAAGATGACCATCCCAAAAGACGTCGCTACCAGCAGCGAATCGCCTCGCATGACGAGCCGATTGATCTCGCCGGAGGGGAAGCGGTCGTTCCGTTCGATATCGAAAAACGTGCGTACCTGCCCGCTCTCGATGTCGAGTTGGTCGATCACGCCGTCGCGGTACCCGATCCACACGACACCGCGACGCGCATCATAGGCGACGGCCTGGGTCTGCACGTTATGCAAACCTTCGGCAGCGGTGAATCGCTGGATTTCTCCTGTAGCAGGGGTATAGCTAAACACGCCTCCGGTGGTTGCCGCCCAGATCGCGTCGTCCGATATCGAGAGGGCGACAATTTCACGTGTGGAGGTATGTGCCGTCCACAGGTTCGCCTGCGCCCGTGCGCTATGCGCCCAACACAGAAGCAGGCCCAGCCAACCCGCCAACCATACGACGCGCGTCACACGCAATGGGAGGGTATCATAAATCCTTTGCATCATATCCGTCATAGCGAGATCAACCTGTGGACCCAGATGAGCAAGTATTCGAGTACGTGCTGCTTCCGGTGCCATCTATCGACCGGGTACGTAGAGAGTGTGATGAAGCAGGAAGCAGTCTGGTAGCAATGGGTCGATGGGCGTACAGCGTTAGACGATGAATAGATAATCACAGTTAGAGTTGACGCAACAGGTTGACCATCTCGATGGCGGCCAGGGCTGCGTCCGCGCCCTTATTGCCGGCTTTCGTACCGGCCCGTTCGATGGCTTGCTCGATGGTGTCCGTCGTAAGCACGCCAAAGATGACGGGCACGCCGGTCTCCAGCGAAGCGTGCGTGATGCCCCGGGCAACGCCCGACGCCACGAGTTCAAAATGATACGTCGCCCCGCGAATCACAGCGCCCAGGCAGATCACGGCATCGTAGGAGCCCGAGGCGGCGAGTTGCCGGGCCACGAGCGGTACCTCGTAGGCCCCCGGACACCAGACGACCTTGACGCCGTCCATGTCGGCCCGGTGCCGCCGCAGTGCATCGAGTGCCCCGTCGAGTAGCTTTTCGGTGATGAAGGCGTTGAAACGGCTCGCCACAATGGCGAAGCGCGCATCGCCTGCCACGAGGTCTCCCTCGATATATTCCGGCATCAATCTATACGCTGCTTGGTCTTTCGATTCTCTACTCCTTACACGCGAACAGGGCCTCTTACGTAACGCGGGGCCTCCGGGCCGCCCGGCGCGCGCGTTCCAGCCACGGATACGGGATGCTGTATCGCCCCAACGTTTCTTCTTCGTCGGGGCGCGGCCCATGATAATCCGAGCCACCGGTCTCTAGCAAGACAAAATCGCGTGCAATCTGGCGATAATAGCG
>JBHHWM010000440.1:0-2875 GCA_046756545.1 Rhodothermales bacterium
TGAGGGCTGCTTCCGTTGAGGATCGTGTGGAAATCTCGCATTCAGCCCGAGAGGCTTCGAATGAACAGGACGATCTGAAGCGGGAAGTTGAGTTCGCTCGGCGGACGATGTATAGCATCCCGCCGATGAGCCCTGATCGCGCAGAGGAGATCCTCAAGCGTCTGGAGGACGGACACTACAACGCTCCGGATGTGCGTATGAAGCTCTCAGAAAACCTAACCAGGGAACTTACAAGTCAACAGCCTCCAGAGGCGGGCAGTGAGGCGGAATCCGCCTGAGTGTTCCACGTCTTGTGATTTCTCGTCATTCTGATCCACGCGGAAAACGGGGCTTTTAAATCCTCGCCGGGATACCGGGGGGTGCGTTGTACGCAACGTAGCAGGTATCGCCGATGCTCCGCACTACATGCCAAAAAGAAAGCCTTGCGACCTCACGGCCCCAAGGCTTGAGTGGAAGGAGTGTATAAGAACGAGCGCGTGCGCTGAAAGACAGCGCCGAACGCGCTCATTTTTTTATGGGGCACTCAGCCCTTCCTCGCGGTACTTACGCAGCTTGTTGCGAATGGTCCGAGAACTGATGCCGAGGCGCTTGGAAGCGATTTGTTGGTTATTATTTGATTCAGCGAGCGCCTGCATAATCATGTAGTGTTCCATGTCGGCAATCGTCTGTATTTGAGCCGGAACCGCTTTGTCCGCGATGTCGGCAGGCTGGGCATCGGAGAAGAAGTCGTGCAAGACATCGTGGATTTCGATCACGTCGCGGTCGGCAGACAGGAGCACGCCCCGCTGCACCAGATTTTCCAGGTTTCGCACATTACCGGACCAGGAATGAGCCTGGAAATAGCTCATCAAATCAGGAGTGATGGACTTTTCGGGCAGGCCGTAGAGTTCGCTGTATTTGTTGGCGAAATGGTTGGCAAGCAGCGGGATGTCGGAGCGTCGATTCCGAAGGGGGGGGACGTTCAATGGGAAGACCGAGAGGCGGTGATATAAGTCCTCTCGAAAGTAGCGCTGCGCCATCGCTTCGCTCAAGTTGCGGTTGCTCGTGGCGATGATGCGTACGTCGATCTTCTTTGTTTCAGTCGAACCGACTTTCTGAATCTCCTGCTCTTGTAATACGCGTAGGAGCTTGGCCTGAACGTTCAGGTCGATCTCGGTGATTTCATCCAGGAGCAGCGTACCGCCGTCGGCCTGTTCGAAAGCTCCGGTCATGTCGTCGATGGCTCCGGTGAAGGCTCCTTTTCTGTGGCCGAAGAGATGGCTCTCGACGAGTTCATGCGGCAAGTTGGCGCAATTGAGGGCAATGAAGGGGCCGTCCCCCCGGTCGCTCATCTGGTGTATCAGCCGGGCCAGCACTTCTTTACCGGTGCCGCTCTCGCCCTGTATAAAAATAGGCGCTTTGTTCATGCTGACCAGGGGAAGCATTTTTTTGAGCTGTAAAATGCTCGGATGCTCTCCCACGTATTCTATGATGCCGGATTTCTTGCCATGAGAAGGCTTGCTCCTTGGGGCAGCCTGGGCAACAGGGGCTTCTGCCTCTTGCAGGCACGACCGTACGCGTTCGAGCAACTCGGTGGTCGAGAACGGCTTGGGAATATAGTCCACAGCGCCACTTCTCATCGTGCGCACAGCGTGTTGGACGGTGCTGTGTCCCGTGATCATAACGACCTTCAGATGAGAATATTCCTGGCGGATGTGGGCCAGTAGCTCGAGGCCGTCGATCTCGGGCATCATGAAGTCGGTAACCACCAGGTCGAAAGCGGTTTGCTTTAACTCGTCCATGGCCTGGGTTGCACTAAAGCAACTGGTCACCTTCATACCATGACGCGTGAAGAGGCGCGAAATGACGTTGTGCATTAACCGTTCGTCATCTACGAAAAGCAGGTGAGGTTGCGATGTCATAACTAAGCGCGGTAGGTAGGGGAAAAAATTGTATCTGCCGGGGGCAGGTATTCAGAAATGTGGGAGGAACGGACACTGTTAGGAGGCTGTGAGGTTGGCAAAGAAGATTTCGGAAGAGAGCAAATATCCTCCGGGGTGTAACGGATCAGGCTGTGGGCACCGGCTTGAAAAAGAGATTGCCGGTACCGGAGATCCTCGGCCCATTGATCGACGCTACGACCGTCTTCACAGTGCTGCTGCGTTCTCACTATCTCCATCACAAAGTTCGCTTCACCGAATCCGCGCGCGGAAGGCGCGTCGGGTATATCTGGAACAACGCGATACACCGACCAAGGTATAGCAACGGAAGGCTCTTGAAAATGGGAAGGGTCCCCCTTCATTGTTGGGGATTTTCCCCATCACGTGGCAGGGTCCCCCTCGGTCCGTCCGTCTTCTTAATCAGAGAAGGGAGCCAGTACATTGGCCTTGGATGTAGCGGGTATTTTCAGGGCAAAGCAGGTTCCTCGTACCTTGTCGTTGGAGGCCAGGTACACGGTTCCTCCGTGGGCTCCGGCTATTCGTCTGGCCATAGAAAGCCCGATGCCCAGAGCGTGCGGTTTGGTCGTGAAAAAGGGCTCGAAGAGCTTGTTTGCAACCTTGTCGAGATTGATAGTGCCTTTGTTCCACACCCCGAAGCAGAGGGTGTTGTCCTTGCTGTCGAGCGTAGTGCGTAGGGTCACCCGTTTGTCTTTGCGAAGCGCTTCGAGAGCATTTTGAATAAGCATGAGCAGGGCCTGGCGCAGCAGGATGGGGTCCGCCATCAAGGGTTGCTCAGCATGATGGATGTCGAAATGAATGTGTGGAAGATCGTTCTCGTCCAACGCGGCCTTCACTTGGTCTATGATGTCCTGCACGCGCATGGGGAGCTTTACCATGTGGACCGGCTGGCTGTAATGCTGAAGGTCGGACAACACGAATTCGATCCGGGCGGTGCT
>JBHHWM010000441.1:0-2850 GCA_046756545.1 Rhodothermales bacterium
CCAACTCGTTCAGCGTAGCGGAACGTATGGAGATCCTCGATGCCCTCGTGGAGGCAGGGGTTCCGCCCGCCCGTCTGCTGGTGGGTACCGGCTGCTGCGCCCTGCCGGATACCCTCATGCTCACCCGCCATGCGGCAGCGCATGGCGTGGGCGGCGTGCTCATGCTGCCGCCGTTCTACTATAAAAATCTCACCGACGAGGGCCTTTTTGCCGCCTTCGACCGCGTGATACAGCAGGTCGGCGACGGACGCCTGCAGGTCTTTCTCTATCACTTTCCAACAATGAGCGGCGTGCCGTTCAGCCACGCGGTCGTCGAACGGCTGCTTGCGGCCTATCCACGCACCGTGGCGGGCATGAAGGACTCGAGCGGCGACCGGGCGCACATGAAGGCCGCCGTCGAAGCGTTTCCGGGCTTCCGGGTGTTTGCAGGCACCGAACAATATCTCCTCGACATTCTCAGGATGGGCGGTGCCGGCTGCATCACGGCCACCACGAACGTGACCTGTCGGTGGGCGGGGAAGATCGTTGCCCGTCGGCACACCGAGGACGTGCGTGCGTTGCAACGCCGGTTGACGGCGGTGCGCCGGGCTATCGAAGCCTATCCCATGATTCCCGCGCTGAAGCAAATCATGGCCGAGCGAACGCATCGCATGGAATGGCTCAACCTGCGCCCGCCGTTGACACGCCTCCGAGAGCCGGAAGCCGCCGCGCTTCGAGACCGGCTTGCTCAACTTCGCTTCTTCCTGGAAATGGCGGATTAAAAGGGCTGGGTTCAAAAGAGAATGGTCCTCTTGTTTTGTTGATATGCCTGTGATATATTACATGCATATCTGAACGTGACTTCACAAAACGGCTACCAGGGGGAGCATACAATTACGGTGGATTGGAGAGGGGTATTTCCGGCGGTGACGACCAAGTTCAAGGAGGACTTTTCCCTCGACGTGGCGGCGATGGAGCGGCACTTCCAGGCGCAGCTCGATGCGGGCGTGCACGGGGTGATCGTGTCGGGCTCCCTCGGCGAGAGCAGCACGCTGACGTTTGCCGAGAAGCTGGACGTGTTGCGGGTGGCGGTTTCGGTCTGCGGTGGCCGGGTGCCGGTGCTGGCCGGCGTGGCCGAACGACGCACCATCGATGCCTGCGAATTCGTCAAGGAAGGCGTGGCGGCCGGAGCCGACGGCTTCATGGTGCTGCCGCCGATGCAGTACAAATCGGACCGGCGAGAGACGATCCACCACTTCCGTACGGTGGCTGCCGCCTCCGACCGGCCCATCATGATCTACAATAATCCGGTGGCCTATGCGGTGGATGTCACCCCGGATATGTTCGTCGAACTTGCCGACGATCCTACCTTTGTGGCGCTCAAAGAGTCGTCGGACGATGTGCGCCGCGTCACGGAAATCATCAGGCTCGTGGGAGATCGGTACCAGGTTTTCACCGGCGTCGACAACCTGGCGCTGGAGAGCCTGCTGATGGGAGCCGTCGGATGGGTAGCCGGGCTGGTCTGCGCATTTCCCGAAGAGACCGTGGCGGTGTACGAACTGGCCATGGCCGGGCGGCTCGACGAAGCTCGGGCCATCTATCGATGGTTCAGGCCATTGCTGGACCTGGACGTTTCGACCAAGCTGGTCCAGAATATCAAGATAGCCGAAGTGATGACCGGGCTGGGCACCGAACAGGTACGCCCGCCGCGCCTGCCGCTCGTGGGCGAGGAGCGGGCTCGCGTGGTGCGGGTCATCGAGGCCGCGCTGGCCGTACGCCCGGCTCTGCCGACTCCGGCGGCGCATCCATAAACCATTGCGCACGCCGGTCCGGTGGTAGCATCCGGGCCGGCGATGCCCCATATGATCATGAACGACGTGCAGATCGCAATGCGAGCAAACCTGATTGCCGGCGAGTGGCGCGAGGCGCCCGATGCCATCGATAACATCAACCCATCAGACATCAAGGATGTGGTGGGCGTCTATGGCCAGGCCGACGTGGCCCAGGTCGACGAGGCGGTCGCGGCGGCGAAGGAGGCCCAGAAGAGCTGGGCGGCCGCCACGCCCCAGCAACGGTTTAACGTGCTGGATTTCATCGGCACCGAGGTGTTGGCCCGGAAGGAAGAATTGGGACGCCTGCTCTCGCGGGAGGAAGGCAAAACGCTGCGCGAAGGCAAGGGCGAATTCAATCGCGCCGGGCAGATTTTTAAGTTTTTCGCGGGCGAAGCGCTTCGGCTGGCCGGTGAGCGCGTGCCGTCGATCCGTCCCGGCGTGCATGTCGAGATCGTGCGGCAGCCCATCGGGGTCGTGGGGCTGATTACGCCCTGGAATTTTCCTATAGCGATCCCGGCATGGAAAATTGCCCCTGCGCTGGCCTACGGCAACGCGGTGGTTCTGAAGCCCGCGGACCTGGCCCCGGGCTGTGCCTGGGCGCTGGCCGAAATCATCTCGCGTTCCGGATTGCCGGACGGGGTCTTCAACTTGCTCATGGGCCGGGGCCGGGTAGCCGGCGAGGCGCTGGTCAATCACCCGGACGTAGCCGGCGTCAGCTTCACCGGATCGGTGGAAGTCGGGCGTCACATCGCGGCGCAGTGTGTGAAGCGCATGGCCAAGGTCCAGTTGGAGATGGGGGGAAAGAATCCGCTCGTGGTGCTCGACGATGCCGACCTCGACGTGGCGGCTGCCGTCGCGGTGAACGGCGCGTTCTTTTCGACCGGGCAGCGGTGTACGGCTTCGAGCCGCCTCATCGTCACCGAGGGCATCCACGACCGCTTTGTGGACGCGGTGGTCGAACGCATGAAAGCGCTTCGTGTGGATGACGCCCTGGCGGAAGGCACGGACATCGGGCCCGTGGTGGACGACGGCCAGTTGG
>JBHHWM010000442.1:0-2824 GCA_046756545.1 Rhodothermales bacterium
AGCCTTAGCCGACATTAGTTATCCAAGCGGTTCGAAAAACGGGGCACAGATCCGACGTTTAGCGAGCCCATGATGGATGGAAACTGGTCCTGGGCCTACACGAGCGAAGAGACGTTTCCGGAGATGACCGGCGAGCCCAGATATGAGGATAACTATACGAAGAACGTGCTCCCTGTCAGGCTGGAACCCAACAAGGAATACGAAATATGGATCAACTCAAGTCGATTTATGCATTTCAAGGACAAGGCAGGAAATCCGAGCGAGCCCTACAAACTGGTCTTTCGGACGCGATGAATCACAACCGGCGGACGGTCTCCGATTGAGAGAACGGCGTGCCGACGCCTTGCGGTAGCCGGGCCGTTCTTTCGATCCATCATCCTGCACGTTATGCAACGAGAACTGTACCAGGAATTATATCGATACGAAGATCAGCACTGGTGGTTTGTGGGAAGGAGGGCCCTTATCGAAAAAGTATTAACTTCTTTCTTTGACAAAACGGACCGGCGCATTCTTGAGATCGGCTGCGGCACGGGGGGCAACCTTGCGCTTCTATCCACCTTTGGGGACGTCTATGCCGTGGAACCGGATGAGGAGGCGAGGGGTCGGGCGAATAGCCGGCGGGTTTGCCGGGTAGAGGCAGGGGAACTGTTGTCGAATATGCCCTTTGACGAAAAGTTCGACCTCGTTTGCCTGTTCGATGTACTGGAACATATAGATGATGATCTGGCCGCTGTACGCGCCGTAGGTACCATGCTGGCTCCCCGGGGGAAGGTCCTTATTACGGTTCCGGCATACCGGTTCTTGTGGAGCGCCCATGACGTTGTGAATCATCACAAGAGGCGGTATGTTCGCAGGGAGTTGGCGCATCTTGTAGAGCAAGCGGGGATGATCGTTAAATACGCTACCTACTTCAACACCTTGCTCTTTCCTCTTATTACAGGCATCAGGGCGTGGAACAACCTCCTGGGTAAAAAAGGACGTTCGGACTTCAGTATGCCCCTGAAGCCGGTCAACGCGATGCTAAAGAACGTGCTGGCTAGCGAACGGTTTTGTATGCCGGGAATGTCTTTGCCCTTCGGGGTTTCCATCCTTCTATTGGTGGAAAAATAAAGACGCTAGGTTCTATCCGAGAGAAGCATATGCTGACGACGTAGCCCATGCGAACCATGAAAAACCTCCGTGTCACTACTGCCGTCGGAGCGATCCGGTCGGGGCTCTCCGTGCTGTTGCTCGCGCTTGTTTGCGCGCAGTGTAAACCGGGCACGGGCGACAAGCCGCTGCGCTCCCCCGACGGACGCATCGCCGTCGCCGTTTTCGTCGAGGACGGGGTCCCTCTCTACAGGGTCGAACGAGACGGCAAAGCCGTTCTGGCCGCCTCGGCGTTGGGCCTGCGCTTCCGCTCCGCGCTGGCGCTCGATCAGGACCTGGCCATCGTATCGACCGAAAACCGATCCTTCGACGAAACCTGGGTCCAGCCGTGGGGCGAGCAGCGGCTCGTGCGCAACCGATACAACGAACGCCGTGTACGGTTGCGGCGCACCGCCGGCCCGTCCACGGAGGTTGACATCGTCTTCCGCGTGTTCGATGACGGCGTGGGTTTCCGGTACGAAGTCCCCGATCAGTCCGGTTTCAGCACATTCGAATTGATGGACGAACACACCGAGTTCAACCTTGCCGACGATCTTGAGGCGTGGTGGATCCCGGCGTACTGGTGGAACCGGTACGAGTATCTCTACCAATACACGCCCGTGTCGCAGATCGATACGGTGCATACGCCTTTGACGCTTGGGAAGACCGGCGGTCCTTACCTCGCCATTCACGAGGCCGCCCTGACGGATTTTGCCAGCATGACGCTCGTAGCAACCGGTGGCACCACGCTGGAAGCCGACCTCGTGCCCTGGTCGGACGGGGTGCGGGTGAGAGGCGCGGCTCCCTTGCTTTCCCCCTGGCGAACGATCCAGATGTCGGACACCCCGGGCGGCCTGATCGAGTCCATGCTCGTGCTGAACCTGAACGAACCCAACCGGATCGAAGACACGTCCTGGATCCAGCCCGGCAAATATGTCGGCATCTGGTGGGGGATGCACATCGGAAAATACACGTGGGCGTCGGGACCCCAACACGGCGCGACCACGGCCAATGCCAAGCGACACATGGACTTCGCGGCCCGGCACGGCTTCAACGGAGTGCTCGTCGAAGGGTGGAACCTCGGGTGGGACGGCGACTGGACGGCCAACGGTGCGTTGTTCGACTTCACGACTCCGTACCCGGATTTCGATATCGAAGAGGTGACGCGCTACGGGGCCGAACTCGGGGTCGAGTTAATCGGCCATCACGAGACCGGGGCCGGCGTGGAGAACTACGAACGGCAGCTTGAGGACGCCTTCGCTTATTACCGCAACCTCGGCGTTCGAACGGTTAAGACGGGCTATGTGGGATGGGGGCAGAACATTCTTCGCACAGACGAACATGGGGACGAACACCGGGAATGGCACCACGGGCAGTACATGGTCCGTCATTATCGGAAGGTCGTCGAGACGGCGGCTCGTTACGGGATCATGCTCGATGTGCACGAGCCGATCAAGGACACCGGTATTCGGCGAACATATCCTAACATGATGACCAGGGAAGGGGCTCGTGGTCAGGAGTACAACGCGGGGTGGGCCGAAGGGGGGAATCCACCCGAGCACGAGACGGTCGTTGCGTTCACGCGGTCGCTGGCCGGCCCCTTCGATTTCACACCGGGCATCTTCCGGCATCGATTTCCGGAGTACCGTCCCGAGTCGGGGGTGCCGACGACGCTCGCCCGGCAACTGGCGCAGTA
>JBHHWM010000443.1:0-2820 GCA_046756545.1 Rhodothermales bacterium
ACAGGCATTTAGTTTAGCTTACGAAAAATTCAAAAAAAGTAAAAGGCTGTGCCCATTTTACCCCTCGGTATCTCAGCCCTCCTACTGGAGGTTATGAGCGAAAAAACGCGATCCATCATGATGGTCTTGTTATGGTTGTGTTATCAGTAAAAGCATGCTGTGATTCTCCCTTTTTCGACTACTTCTTGCCGAGCACCGTCAGGGCATACGCCGGATCCACACGGGAAATATTGTCGAGTATCCGGGTTGCACGTTCGGCCATCGACGCTTTTTCGGCGGACTTGGCCTTCTTGACCAGGGTCGTATAACACGCGTAAAGGTTCGACCAGACATCGAGCATTAAGGCGGGATTCCAGGTATCGAGGGCGTAACGCGTCGCTTCCTCATCCAGGCTTTCGAGCATCGCGCGGGCCACTTCCGGCTTTTTTCCCCGCAGACACATGACGGCCTGGTAGAGCCGCCGACGGAAGCGATCCTCTTCCGAGACATCATCGCCCTGCCCTTCTTGCATCCGGGCCAGCGCCCCCGACAAGTCGCCTTTGCCGAGCATCTGCCGGGCTTCTTTGAACTGGGCATCGAGGTGATCGCTGCCCCCTGCCCGCGACGGCATAGGTGCCCCCCCGCCGCCGCCTTCTCCCAACAGGCCGCCAACTTTCGTTTCCAGCCATTCGAGCGTCATCGGGTCGGCGAAGGGCGTTTCGTCGGCGTAGGCCAGATCAACCAGCCCCGGCAGGCGGCGCACCAGCAAGGCGGTTTCCATCATCACCGCCTCCGCCGCCTCTTTAAAGGGGGCTCCAAGCGCTTCCATACCCGCAACGATGAGCCGTTGCAGATCCAACCACCAGAAGATCGAAGTCCCCTGGAAATCACGCTCTCCCTCGTCGATGAGTTTGCCATATTCACCTTTTTCCAGCAGGCCGCTGAAGTACGCCAGCCGTTGGGCAGGCGGAGCGGGTATTTTTGTTGTTCCGTTCTCATTCGGAGGCTCCTGAACTAACCGCCCCCAGCGTAACGCGCGCAGCAACCGATACGGCATCGGGTGCTTGCCGTCCTGCTCGCGAAGGAAGCTGACGGCTTTGGAAATGAGGCGCGTTGCCTCGGTGGGCGACGACAGTTCGCTCGGTACCGCCCGGGGAGCCTCTGCGGAGACGGCCGTCCCTTCACCGGAAGGGGGTGTGGCCGTCGGCGTCGCCTTGGGTTCCGAAGGTTTGGGTTTAGGAACACGGCGGATGGTGTCTTCCAGCGCCCTCAAGATCCCGCTAAGCGCAGGGGCTTTGTCCTGCAACTCCTGCATCAGAAAGCCCTGCATCTCCTTCAGCGTGTCGCGGGTCAGTTCGAGGGGGGCGAGTTCGTCCAGGGTAGGTTTCTGCGTTTCCAGCCGGTATTGGAGCCAGCTCGTCACCTGGTCGGCCACAAACTGAATGGCGTTGCGGCGCCGCACCGGCTTTTGGGGGTGAACCTGCTCCCAGAACGTCTCGACAATCGCATCGAGGATGACGACGCCCTCGGCCACTCCCTTGACCTCCTTCGTCCGCATCAGGCCCATAACCAGGAAGCCGGCCGTGGTCAGGTCTTTCGCTTTATGGCGGAGGATAGATCGACCCAACTCGACGATTTTGTCGTAATCGACATCGGCGGCCCCGCTGCCATAGTCATCGACCTCGGTTTTGAGTTCCAGAAACTCCTCGTCGTACTTGACGTCCTCGCCGCAGGGGGTAGCGTCGGAGATCGGTTTTTTGGCCTCCGCAATGACGTCGGCATAGACCGCCAGGAGATCCGCCGAGGACCCTTCGGTCGGTCCGGTCGCTTCGGCGGTTTCGGTGGAGGGTGCTTCTGCCATACAGGTTCCAGGTTTACGTAATTAATGGAGATGCCTCAGAAAATCCCAGAGGGTAAGCTGTTCATCTTCCAGCATTCTGCCGTAGCGTGCCGGAATCGAAAGCGCCGCCAGGGCGGCCTTTTGCCCGCCCATCTGTTCCAGGTTGCACAACGTATCGCTTTCCGGATGGCCGGGGAGCAGGTAGGCAAAGGTTTTCGGCGACGGGGGGCGTAAGGCAACAAGCAAAAACACATCCTTATCACGCGCCGGACCGGCCTGCGACCAGAAGAAACTGGGCTGGAGGGCAGGATACCCCAGCAGGCGCAGGCACAGGCCTATCCAGAAGCTCACGTCGAAATCGAGCGTCCGTCCGTCGGAGCACAACGGAAACCGCAACACGAGGGGGAAATGCGCCGGCACGCCGCTACGCAACGGCAACAGAATATCGAGCAGGTTTTTGAACAGGAGATACTTGCGCGAATCCTGGGCATGCCCCCAGAGGCGTTCCCATAACGAGGTAAGGCGTGTCTGCTGCAGGTAATGTCCGAAGAAAGCCACGCTGGAAGCATCGGCGACCGGCGTACCCAGGGCTTCCACATGCGGCGTCAGATCGTGGTGCCCCACCCGGCCTTCCACCCCCTTATCTACGAGATGCGCGGCGCGCTCAAAGAAAGCATGATAAGCAATCGATACCTGGGACACATGGTGCGTGTCGAACGCCGAAGTCTCCATCTCCTGCCCTACAAGAAACGGAAACGTCCGTCCTACGCTGTCGCGGCTGGGACGAATGACACCCAAAAACACCTGCGCGGCCTCGCGTGGCGCAAAGAAGAATGAACAGGTGTGGGCTTCCTCATAGGCCGTGTTCAGCGCCTGGCTCATGTGGGTTTTGGCAAAGTAGAGCCCCTGTTGAATCCATTCATCCAATGCACGCATCGTGGCGCTGCCCGCATTATGACGGACGAAGTCACCGTGCGTTGGAATCTTGCCGAAGTAGGCTG
>JBHHWM010000444.1:0-2814 GCA_046756545.1 Rhodothermales bacterium
AATGACGAACTCAATGCGCTCATCGAGCAGGTCTATCTCACCGGCCTGACCGTCGAGCGCGAGATCGACGAACTCAACCGCCTGGAAAACTATCGCCGTGAGTTTCTGGGCAACGTCTCTCACGAACTTAAAACCCCCATTTTTTCCATACGGGGCTTTGCCGAAACGCTGCTCGACGGCGCGCTTCAGGATGACCGCGTCAACCGGTCGTTTGTCGAAAAAATCCTGCGCAACGCCGACCGGATCAGCAACCTCGCCGAAGACCTCAGCGAAGTAGCCCGCATCGAGACGGGCGAACTGAAGATGACGGTGGAATCCTTCAGCCTGCACCGCGCCGCGCGCGAGGTCGTCGAGTCGCTGGAGCCGTTGGCCCGGGCGAAAGCTGTTGCCCTGGCCTACCAGGTGCCGGAGCGCCTACCTCCCGTGGCCGGCGATCCCGAGCGCATCCGGCAGGTCCTCATCAACCTGGTCGATAATGCCATCAAGTACAACAACGCGGGGGGCCACGTCGAGGTGATGGCCCGGCTGTTGCCGTCCGGGGATATCAAAGTGTCGGTGGTTGACGACGGCATCGGCGTGGCACCGGAACATATCGCCCGCCTGACGGAGCGTTTCTACCGGGTCGATACGAGCCGGTCGCGCAGCCAGGGCGGCACGGGGCTCGGCCTGGCCATCGTCAAACACATCCTGGGCGCGCACGACAGCCGGCTTATGATCGAAAGCCACCCGGATCGCGGATCGACCTTCGGTTTCTTGTTACCGACGTTGGAGGAGAAAGAAAGCGGTTGAGCGGGGAACGAAAAGGAGACCCTTCAGCGGTAGCCCGCAGAGCCCGGTGCCGCATCAGGAGGGGATGCGGCCCACACGCAGATAGAGCGTCCAGTGTATCTTTTTCTTGTCGGAAAGCCGCCCCCATGCCTCGGCTAAATCGTCGCGGATGTGCGCTACGGGATCGGTGCGGTGTGCTTTTGCGAATCGTGCGGTGGCGCTCCACGTGCCCAGATACCCGAGTACATCGTCCAGGCTCCATGTGAGGTCCATGTGGAAAGCCGGCGTTTGCTGTTCTTCAAAAGGAAAAGGAATGGTTCGATAGGCGTTTTCGACGAGACGCCGTTCGGGAGGCCAGTAGGCTCCGACGATGGTTTCGTAATACCGGTAGACCACCTCATCAATGGCAGGCGTGGCGCTCATCAGGCTGTAGGTCCACACCGCCAGCACCCCGCCGGGCTTGAGCACCCGAAAGACTTCGGCATAGAACCGGTCGAAGTCGAACCAGTGGATGGCCTGCGCTACCGTGACAAGATCGGCAGAGCCTGGGGTCAGGGAGCTTTGCCCCGCCGGTGCGACGTGGTAGGCGATGCGCTCGTGCGGCACGGCATGCGCAATCTGGTCGGCGCTGGCGTCGGTGGCAATGATGCGGGCGAAGTGGTGGGCGAGGCCGTGCGCCGCCTGCCCGTTGCCGGTGCCGCAATCCCAGGCCAGGTCGTGTGCGTCGCAGCATGACGCCAGGTAGGCGAATAGCGCCTCGGGGTAGCCCGGACGGTAGCGGGCATATCCGGACGCCTGCGTGGAGAAATGATCCTTAAAGGAGGACATCACGGTTCGAGGGTAGCCTGCGTTGTAAATCCGGGGGTGCGCGTCACGGCTTCGCTAGCATGGCCCGGTAAATGCGGTCGACCTGGGCGCGCAGATCGTCCAGCGAGCCGTTGTTGTCGATCACGAAGTCGGCTCGGCGGCGAAGCTCTTCGGGAGGAAGCTGGTGCGCCATGCGGGCGCGTACCTGCTCCGGCGCTACGTGGTCGCGGGATACGACGCGGCGGATGCGCTCCTCTACCGGCGCATCGACCACGGCCACGGCATCAAGATGCTGCTCGCCGCCGGCCTCAAAAATAAGCGCCGCCTCGTGGACGAGCAGGGCCGTGCCTTCGTTCTCGGCGCGTTGCCTGGCCTGCTCGAAGGCTGCAAACACACGCGGATGCACGATGGCGTTGATGCGCGCTACCTTTTCCTCGTCACCGAATACTTTGCGGGCGAGGGCGGTCCGGTCCAGGTGCCCGGCAGCGTCGTAGCTGTCCGGCCCGAAGGCGGCTATGATGGCCGCGCGGGTGTCCGGGTCGTCCTGCATCAGTTTTTTCGCCTCGACGTCGGCATAAAAAACGCGCGCGCCCCGCTCTTCGAAGAGACGGCACACCGTCGTCTTGCCGCTTCCGATACCGCCCGTCACGCCCAGCGTTTTCATTGCTCTGCCTGCGACCCGTTGTATGCCCGCCGTACGACAAACTCCAGCGAGCCTACCGCACACGCAGCACAAAGTTCAAAAATTCCACACCACCGACAGCGACAGGTTAGGGATGAGCTTGCGCGTGCCGCGCCGTGCCGCGCGGCGGATGCGGTCGGCGGACCCTTCGGGGAGCAGGCCGTAGAGGCGTCGGCGGATGTGCTGTACGTTGAGCCATCCGTCGAGGCGCACCGCCGAGCCGCTCCCCATCGACCAGATGAGCGCCGCCGTGGGACCGATCTGCTCAATCGATTGGCGGCCCGGTCGAGAGATGCTGGATAACAGCACATCGCCCTGCTCGTCGGTTAGCTCGCGGCCTTCTTCATCGACGCGGGGATAGCGCACCGTCAGCACGCGCTCGAAGTCCGTGCGGATAAATACGCGCAGGCCGATATCCGCCATGATGCGCCGCCCGGCCTGCACATGAATCCATCCGCTATAGGTGCGGAGCGTGTCGAAGGGGATCTCGGCAAAGGCATCCCACAGGAGCCGCCCGAGGCGCAGGTCGGCATAGCTTCCACTGCCCAGCAGCCGCA
>JBHHWM010000445.1:0-2807 GCA_046756545.1 Rhodothermales bacterium
CGCCGGTACGGGGATCGATGGCGACCGCCGCTCCTCGCTTGCCTACGAAGAGCGACTCGGCCAACACCTGCACGCGAGTGTCGAGCGCCAGGTGCAGGTCGTAGCCACTCAGGGGCGGTGTGTCCTCCCGGCCGTCCTGGTAGTCTTTGACCACCAGGCCGCGCACGTTGACTACTTTGAATGCGCTCCCGGGCCGCCCCCGGACGAGTCGTTCGTATTTTCGCTCCACCCCGGTTTTACCCACGAGGTCGCCCTGACGATATTTCGCCTCCTCGTTCTGATCTTCTTGCTGTTCGAGTTCATCTGCGGTGATTTCACGGATGTACCCCAGCGCATGCGAGGCCCTGGCCCGGGTGAGATAACGCCGCTTCTGGTCAATCTCGTCTCCGACGCCGGGCAGCAGGTAGCTGTTTTCTCGGATGCGGCTGTAGATGTCGAAAGGTACGTCGCGAAACGAGCGGCTGGGGCGATAGGGGTTGAGGCTTTCCCGTAGCCGGGCCGTGACCACCGAGTCCGGCACGCCGAGCAAGCTACTCAGCACCCCGGTGGTAGCAGGGTCAAAAAAGCGGGGTGTCAGGGTGACGGTGTAAGTGGGTTCATTGCCTACCATCAGCACGCCGTTTCGGTCGTAGATAGCTCCCCGGGCGGCGTGCACGCGCACCTCGCGCAGGGCATTCCCACGCGACGCATCGCTGTACTCTCCCTGTTCGACCAGTTGCAGTTGGACCAGGCGCATGCCCAGAAGGCTGAGGGTACCCAGAATGATGCCGATGAAAATGCGAACTCGAATTCTGTGTTCTTCCATATCCGATGAAGGGTTCTAGCAACCCGATCAGGGAACACCTCAATGATGCAGGATGCTCTTAAAAGGGTGCAGGTCGGCTGGTGGTTCCTTCCTGTTCCTCCAACGTCGCGCATCGATGCCGTCGAAGGATGCACCGGAGCATCCGGCTCAGCGTCCCAAATATACGGTGTGGTGGGGAGGGGCCTCGGAACATGGTGTCCTTTTTCTCTTACACTTTATCAAGCCCTGACTCATGCAGCGGTCGCCTCGGCGGGGTTTGCTCGGTGTGTATACCAACAGAACACGGCTTATAGGCCGTGTTGTACGGATCGTCCTTTCTTTCGTACAGGTCATGCTGCTTGCTCGTGCGCGTGGTGTGATTTTTGCTCGTGTAGCCGGGCCAAGGGCATTTTCTCCTGCCTTAGCAACCAGCCTTCATCCCACCTGTTACAAGTGATGGCTTAAATGCACGAACAGATAGGGACGTCCGCCGGTTAGCTCTTGAGCTTCTGACGTGTAGCCTATTCATCGTGTCCGTATCGACCCCCAGCCGCCGCCTGCCTAACCCCTATTTGTCATGCGTGAACTCTCCCGCCTTGCCTGTCTGGCCGTAGTCCTTCTGGGGCTAAGCGTTGCTGTGACACCTGTATCAGCTCAATACTTCGGACGAAATAAAGTGCAGTACGACAGTTTCGACTTCCGGAGTTTCCGCACCGACCACTTCGAATTTTATTACTACCCGGAAGAGAAGCAAGCCGTTGAGGATGCCGCCCGGATGGGCGAACGGTGGTATCGGCGGCATTCCCGAACGTTCTTGCGCGAGTTTTTCGAGCGCAAACCGGTCATCTTCTATGCAAACGATGCCGATTTTCAGCAGACCAACGCTATTGGCGGCTTTATCGGGCAGGGGACCGGCGGGGTTACCGAGTCGCTCAAGGAACGCGTCGTGATGCCGTTGACGGGCATCTATAGCGAGACGGACCACGTGCTCGGCCATGAACTGGTGCACTCATTTCAGTACGACATCGGGCTGGTCCGGAACGATAGTTCTCGGTTTGCCCTTGGCATTCTTCCCCTCTGGCTGATCGAAGGAATGGCCGAGTATTTTTCCATCGGGCGCAAGGATCCGCACACCGCCATGTGGCTGCGCGACTCCGCCCGGCGGGACGACCTGCCCACGATAGAGCAACTCTGGCGGCAACCGCAACGCTACTTTCCCTACCGCTACGGTCAGGCCTACCTGGCCTATATCGGCGGAAAGTATGGCGATGCGGCGGTAGCTAATCTCTTCAAGATGGGCGGGCGGACCGGTCTCGACTCCGCGTTCGTCTATACGCTCGGCATCACCGCCGATTCGCTCTCGACGGAATGGATAGAGGCGGTCAAGAAGGCCTACCTGCCGCTCATGGAAGATCGCACGCCGCCGGACGAAGCCGGGCGCCGGGTGCTGGACGAAGACCTCGGGGCCGGGCGCATGAACCTGTCGCCCTCGCTGAGCCCGGACGGCAAGTACGTTGCCTATCTCTCCGAACAGGATCTTTTCAATATCAACCTGTTCATCGCCGACGCCGAGACCGGGAAAACGATTCGGAAACTGCGCGCAACCAATACCAATCCCCACTTCGACAACATTCGCTTTATCAATTCAGCCGGTTCGTGGTCGCCCGACGGCAAAAAATTCGCCTTCGTCACCTTTTCTCAGGGGGATAACGAGATATCGATCTGGGACCTGGATACGGGCGACATCGAGCGCCGCGTGGCTGTGCAGGGCGTCTCGGCGATCAGCAACCCGGCCTGGTCGCCCGATGGCCGGACCATCGCCTTTTCCGGCATTGACGGTGGCATCAGCGACCTCTACCTGTTCAATGTAGTGACCGGGCAGGTGCGCCAGCTCACCAACGACCGGTACGCCGATTTGCAGCCGGCCTGGTCGCCCGATGGCCAAACCATCGCCGTCGTGACGGATCGGGGGCCGGACGGCACCAACTTCGAGACCCTTTCCTACTCCAAAACACGCCTGGCT
>JBHHWM010000446.1:0-2804 GCA_046756545.1 Rhodothermales bacterium
AGCACCTGGAATGCGAAGAACGTGCCCACATTACTCTGATCCACGGCCAGGTCCCCGAAGATGAACTGGGAGCCTGCCGTCGTGAACTCCAGCACTTTGACGAAAAAGCCGCTCAACCAGGAGAAAAACGCTTTCGGCCAGCCCAGCGGAGCGAAGAAGGCTCCCATGGCTTCCCCTTTCAAGATGAAGATGGCCAGGCCGAGTTGCAGCCCGAGACCGGCACCGACGGTGCGCCAGTTCACCTTGCGGCGGTTGTTCGAAAAGAGGAGGGCGATACCGAGAATGACGACGAGGCCGAGCAGGCCCCGCAGCAGTCCTACGATGAAATCCATGGGCGTTTCTCCGGCCTACGAGCGGAATTGATGAAACAAGACGGGCCAATATACTAGATCCCCCAGATATAACAAGGGGAACCGCAGTATGCTGACGCCTAGCCTTTCGGCTTGGGAGGCACCGGGACGCCTTCGCGCCGCCAGGCATTATTGCCGCGCTGGACGTCCGGCAACAGGATGTCCGGGTCGAGCGTCACGCCGATGAGGTCGGTGCGGTCGAGGGTGAGGCGGTACGTGTCGGTGGTGAAGAAGGCTTCGACGGGGATGCGGAGGCGTCGGCTCGTGCCGTCGGCGAATTCGAGCTTCACCTCGACGGGCATCATCAGGCCCTCCCGGTGGGTCACTTCGATGGTGGTCTGTTCGCCGATAGCCACGTCGGCGAGGGCCTGATCCAGCTTGTCGGTGCTGAAGAACCAGCCACGCCAGAACCAGTCGAGGTCTTCGCCGGCCACGTCCTCGATGGTGCGGAAGAAGTCGGACGGTTGAGGATGTTTGAAGGCCCAGCGCGCGACGTATTCACGGAAGGCCGTATCGAAGCGTTCGGGGCCGAGGATGTAATCGCGGAGGAGGACCAGCCCGGCGCCCGGTTTGCGGTAGGCCAGGAAGCCGAGCCCCTCGCGACGGATCTGATCGGGGAAGGTATAGGATGGCTGATCGGCGATGGGTTCCTGCATGCGGCGGGCGATGAAGTCGGCGGCAAGGCGGCCGGTGCGGGTCGCTTCGTCGCCGTAGTAGGCGATGTTCGAATAGTGGTTGATGAACGTGTTGAAACCCTCGTCCATCCAGGCATAGCGGCGCTCGTCGCTCCCGACGATCATCGGGAACCAGGTGTGGCCGAATTCGTGGTCGGTTACGCCGAAGAGGCCCTGGTTACGGGCCCGCACCGAGCAGAAGACGATGCCGGGATATTCCATGCCGCCCACGATGCCCGCCACGTTGACCGCCACGGGGTAGGGGTAGCGAAACCACGTTTCGGAATAGTAGCGGATGGAGTGGCGCATAAACTGCGTCGAATGCTCCCACCCTTGCTGGTCGTCGGTGCCCAGGCCTTCTCTGGGATAGGCCGACATGAGCAGGATGCCGTCCCAGGCGGCTGCGTCGAGGATGAACGCTTGCGAAGCGGCCCAGGCAAAGTCGCGGACGTTCTCGGCGTGGAAGATCCACGTGAGCATCTCGGTGGTCGCGGGGCGCGATTCCGGGCGGCCCACTTCGTCTTCGCGGATGATGGCGACGGTCTCGTCGCTGCGGCGGGCCTGGCCCAGGCGTTGCCGCTGGTCTCTCGTCAGCACGTCGGCTTCGTTCTGTAGCTCGCCCGTGGCCACCACCACGAAGTCGCGCGGCACCGTGATTTCCACGTCGAAGGTCCCGTATTCGAGGTAAAACTCGCCCTGGCCGAGATACGGCATCGCGTTCCAGCCGTTGACATCGTCGTAGACGTACATGCGGGGGTACCACTGGGCGAACTCATAGACGGTGCCCTGCTCGACGTCGAGGCGGCCCATGCGGTCGGCCCCGTACTCGGGCACAGTAAAGGCAAAGTCGATGTCGATGTCGATGGAGGAGCCGCCCGGCGGCAGCGGCGTGTCGAGGGCGATGCGCAGGCGGGTATCGTCGATGAGAACCGGTGCCATGGTGCGTCGGTGGCCCCGCACCAGTTCGACGTTTGTAATATCGAAGCCGCCGCCTTCGAAGGACCCGCGCCAGCGCGAGTTGCCCGGTTGCAGCAGCGCCCCCCGGCTGCCTTCGGCAAAGAGATTCTGGTCGAGTTGGAGCCAGAGGTAGTCGAGGGCGTACGGCGCCTTGTTGGTATAGGTGATGGTTGCTGTGCCGGTGAGCCGGTGGGTGGCCGGGTCGAGCGTGACCTGGATATGGTAGCCGGCGCGTTGCTGCCAGTAGGCTTCGCCCGGTTCGCCGGAGCCGGTGCGGGATCCGGAAGCGGCGGGGAGATCGAGCGGGGCGAAATAAGCCCGGTTGTGGAGAGGCGTGTCGGAGCCGGACTGACGGGCCGCCGCTTGTTCGGTCGAGAAAACGAGGAGTAGAAGGAGCGGTGCGAGGAGATAGAATCTGCCGTTCATGGGTGGAGAGCAGGTTAGAGGGGAGAGAACGGTGGCGAAGGGGGAGCTGCTTGGGTCCTTCAAACGAAAAAGGGTGCGTGTGTTTCCATCTCCGGTCACCAGGTTTTATCTGGGCGCCTGGCCGGACAGACGCATGCCGCTTGCCGGATCTTCACGTTTTATAGACGATTTGGTCAGGGGGTTTTAGCTATCTTGGGCGACGGACAACGCACCCCCAGGCACGCATTCCGATGGAGAGGTAGGGAACGCGGGGGCACAGGATGTTCCGTTGAATAAGGTTGTCTTTCCGAAGGTTGCTCCCCGTTACTCTACCCCCTCTTGCGATATGATCTTCTCTCGCGCGGTTTTGTTCGGTTTTCTGCTGGTTCTTCTGGTGGGCACTCTTCCTGCATCGGCC
>JBHHWM010000447.1:0-2782 GCA_046756545.1 Rhodothermales bacterium
GGGGCCGAGGCTCGATCCACCCATCCCCAGAAGTAGCGCGTGGGAAAATCCCGCCCTCCTCACCTCTTCAGCCGTACTCTTGAGGTGCTGACTCTGCGCCAACTGGTCCTCGGTGATGCCCAACCACCCGAGCCAGTTGCCCTCATCGGTCCCCGTCCACAAGGTCGCGTCCCGTGCCCACAAGCGCCGCACCTTATGTTCCGCGCGCCATTCGTCAAGCGATGCCTTTACCTCTGCAGCGAGATCTTTAGGAAGCGTGTACGTCTGGTGATTAATTTTAGGCGTCATGGATGCCTGGCGCGTCTTGTCCACCGCGGCCAGCAGTTTGTCAAAGGCTTCGGCGAACACTTGTACCCCCTCCTTGAGCAGGCGATCCGTCACCTCCGTCATCGAAATGCCAACCTGTTCGAGGGCTTCCATGGTGTCGTGTGCCTCTTCCAAACCCTCGGTGAGGCTCTCCCGCACCCGGCCGTGATCGCGGAAGCCGTCGAACGTGGCGGGTGGAATCGTGTTGACGGTGTCCCGGCCGATCAGTTCCTCGACGTACACTACATCACGGTAATTGGGGTTCTTGGTACTGGTGCTTGCCCATAACACCCGCTGCGTTTGTGCTCCCTTGTTGGCGAGCGATTGCCACGCGTCGCCACGGAAAAGCTCTTTGTATCGCTGGTAGGTCAGCTTGGCGTTGGCGATGGCGACTTTCCCCAGCAGGCTGCGCAACAGTGCCCGTTCGCTCGCAACCGTAGCCGTCTTCAGCTTTGACGCAAGCATGGCATCGATCGCCGTGTCGATGCGGCTGATGAAAAAGCTCGCCACACTCGCCACATGGTTTAGGTCACCCCCCTGCGCAGCGCGCTTTGCCAGCCCGGCGATGAATGCCTTGGCCACGCGCTCATAGACGTCCTGGGAGAAGAGGAGGGTCACGTTGACGTTGACGCCTTCGCTGATGAGCTGCTCGACCACCGGGATCCCCTCAGGAGCGGCCGGAACTTTAATCATCAGGTTGTCGCGGCCAACGGCCCTCCACAGCCGCCGGCCTTCTTCCAAGGTCCCTTGGGTCTCATGTGCGAGATAGGGGGAGACCTCCAAACTGACGTAGCCGTCGCGCCGGTTCGTCTGTTCATACACCGGCCGCAGTACATCGGCGGCATCTTGAATATCGCGAATGGCCACCTGCTCGTACAGCGCCTTCGCGTCCTGGTACTGCGGCGCAAGGGTGCCGAGGATCTCCGTATAATCGGTGCTTCCCGTAATCGCTTTCTCAAAAATGGCCGGGTTCGATGTGACCCCGCGCAAGCCGTCCTCCTCGATCATCCGATCGAGACCCCCGCTGGTGAGGAGGCTGCGGCGGATGTAGTCCAACCACACCGATTGCCCCTGCCCCTGCAATCCTTTCAATGGGTTCATGACTCCTCCTCCTCTAGTACTTCATCCTACCTCTCCCCGATTGTCCAAATTCTCGCGCGGTACGCAAGCAGCAAACCGTTTCACGTGCGATCCAGGTCTCCTCATCATCGGCAACAACGTATGCGGCTAACGACGCCGCATCCTGACTGATCCGGGCCGCACTTCCGGGCGGCAGGCCAACGGCAGCCTTGTTCCGATCCTCATCGAGGAGTAAGCCGCACCACTGCATTCCTGTGCAGATCCGACTTCGAATCTCTGACGAATTTCCACCAATCCCTCCGCCGAACACGATCGCCTCGGCACCCCCGAGCACGGCGAGGTAGGCGCCGATGTACTTCCGCACCCGGTAACAAAACAACTCGATAGCCAGCGCCGCGCGTTCGTCGTGCGCCTGGGCCGCCGCCTCGAGCTCGCGCATGTCATTCGTCCGCCCGGACACGCCCAACAGGCCTGACCGTTCATTCAACCATCGCTCGACATCATCCGCGGTAACATGCTCTCGATGAGCAAGGTAACCGACGATAGAGGGATCGAGGTCCCCTGACCGGGTCCCCATCACCAGACCTTCCAAAGGCGTAAACCCCATCGAGGTCTCGACCGACTTCCCCCCGGCAATGGCCGTCATTGAGCACCCGTTTCCCAATTGCAGGGTAATGAGCCGGTCCCTCTCGAGGGTGCTGCCCGTGAACGCCGCATAGCCTGCCGCCAGAGAGGCATGCGCGATTCCGTGGAAGCCGTACCGTCGGATGTGGTGCCGGGAGGCCAATTCGTGCGGCAGAGCATACATTCTGGCTGGCGGCGGTAAGTCATGGTGAAAGGCGGTGTCAAATACGGCCACCATCGGTACCGTCGAGCCCAGCACTTCCCTCGCCCCTCGAATCCCTGCAAGCGAAGCAGGATTATGCAGCGGCGCCAACTCGATGAGCGCCTCGATCTCCGCTATAACCGCTTCATCGATGACCACGGACTGGGAAAACCGTTCCCCGCCATGCACCACGCGGTGACCCACGGCCTCCACATCGGAAGGTGAACTGAGGTGCTCAAACACCCAACGAATCGCAGAGGAATGATCGGGCACCGATTGTGTTTTTTTCGAAGGAGCTCCCCCTTCTGTTGAAAGCTGTAAGCTGGATTTCCCTCCGATCTCCTTTACCACGCCGCTCAGCAGCGTGCGCCCCGGCTTTGGCTCTCCCTGGGGCTCCCCCTCCAGCATATCGAGCAGACGAAACTTGAGCGAGGAGCTTCCACTGTTGATCACAAGGACTCGCATCGCTGTGCCTTAGGTGTTCGGATCAGAACGTTCGCCAGGCCGTACCCTACCGCGTGGCGAGTGGTCGTATGGCAACGGAATGATCCGGTGAGAGTTTGATCTCTT
>JBHHWM010000448.1:0-2779 GCA_046756545.1 Rhodothermales bacterium
ACCGCCTGTTCGAAAAGCCGGGCGAACTCTTCGACGCACTCCTCTTCGGTCAGCGTCAACCGGTCCTTGAAGTCATAGTCCCAGTACCGCTCCCGAACCGGTTCTCCCCCCTCACAGACCCTGAGGGTGTACGCCGGGGGCAACAGGTGAATCCCTTCAAAGAGCGTCAGGTCCGAAAAAATATTCTGGAAAGAAAAGTACTCGTTGAGCGCCGGAATAGAGACCCGGACGCTCACGTCGGGATGCGTGAGCAATGCCTTTATCTCGGATCCAAACAGCAACACGCCGTTTCGAACCGTGTAGTACAACGGCTTGATGCCATAGCGGTCGCGGGCGAGGAACAGTTCTTTTTCGTTCCTATCCCAGACGGCAAAGGCGAACATCCCGTTAAACCGGTGAATGCACGCCCGGCCCCACTCCTGAAACGCCCGGAGCACGACCTCGGTATCCGTCCGGGTACGGAATGGATGCCCCCTGGCCTCCAGTTCGACACGCAGGTTTTGAAAATTGTACACTTCGCCGTTGTAGACGATCACGAAGCGGCCGTCGTCGCTCTGCATCGGCTGCCGCCCTGCCGGCGACAGGTCGAGAATAGCCAGGCGGCGATGGCCCAGCCCGACCAGTCCCTCCACCCATACGCCTTCGCCGTCCGGACCCCGATGCCCCAACGTCCGGGTCATGCGCTGCAAGACCTTCGTCGAGACAGGCTTCCCGTTGACGTTCATTATGCCTGCAATACCGCACATATCAGTATGTGGAGATGGACTTTCGAAAAGAAGGCTCGAGTTCGCCCCTTTTCCCTTCCTTTAAGCTCCGGCCTTTCCTCGTCACCTATCTATGAGACGCGTGCGCTTACACGCATACGCGCCATCGCCGCTTTTAAATGGTCTACTACATAATCCTGCTCCTCGTCGGTCATCTGCGCGTAGAGCGGCAGGCTCAACGATAATCGATCCGCCAGCAAGGCCCGTGGATACTCTTCGGCTCGAATACCGAAGTGCTCCCGGTAATAGCCCAGTGTCGTGACGGCGTGTGTACCCTGGCGGGTTGCAATGCCCTTTTCTTCCAGTTCTGCCATCACCGTGTTTCGAAGGTGATGCAACCGTTCTACGTTGGCAAGAGACGGTTCCTCGGGCTGGAACAGGCACACGTACGATTGATAGCCGTGCACGCAGCCGTCCGGCACCAGCGGCGTCGTTAGCCCCTCCACCCCGGCCAGCAAGGCGTCATAGCGCCGGGCGCGCTCGGTCCGTCGTTGCTGGATCCAGGCGGCCTTGTCCATCTGCGCCACCCCCATCGCGCCCTGCACATCAGTCATCCGATAGTTGTAGCCGAGATGATCGTACTGAGAAAGCAGGAAACCGGCCTTCCCGGTATGCCGCGCCAGGTCGGTCCGGCTGGCACCGTGATCGCGCAACGTCCGGCACAGTATGGCGAGGTCGGCATCCCCAGTGAGAATCATGCCTCCCTCCCCCGTGGTGATCGCTTTACGCGGATGGAAGCTGAAACATCCCGCGTCGCCGAAGTTGCCCACATGCACGTCCTTGTAATAGGCGCCGAACCCGCATGCAGCATCTTCCACCACCTGGAGTTGATGCTTCCGGGCCAGCGACATAATCGCGTCCATATCGGCGGCGAGGCCGAACAGGTGCACCGGGATAATAGCTCTTGTGCGAGGGGTGATCTTCTCTTCCAACCGACGTGGATCCAGGTTGAACGTATCCAGGTCGACGTCGCAGAACACCGGGGTAGCGCCCAGGTACACCGCTACATTCGCCGTGGCGACCCACGTGAAGGCCGGCACGATGACTTCGTCGCCGGGGCCGACGCCCAACGCCGCCAGCGAAATATGCAACGCCGTCGTACACGACGAGGTCGTCACGGCACATTGTGCACCCGTGAACCGGGCAAATTTTTCCTCGAACTGCTGCACGAAAGGCCCCTGAACCACCCAACCGGTCTTGAGCGGTTCCTGGATGAGCTGCATCTCCTGCTCGTCGAGGACAACCTTGGTAATAGGTATTTTCATGTTTCAGGCCGGCTGCAATGCCGCTTTTCGTTTGTCCAGGGCTCGCCACTCAATCAACCGTCTCAACCCTTCCTCCAAGTCGAGAGTTGCCGAGAACCCCAGGTCTCGTTCCGCCTTCTCGGTTGCGCCGACCCGGTTCGTCACAAACGTCTGTCCGGCAGGTTCGTACTGAATCGGCAACTCCGATCCTGTCAGTTCGATGAGTTTTTCGCACAGGGTCTTGATGGATGTTCTGGTCCCGCTCCCCACGTTGTAGAATTGATCGTCGGCGTCGCTTTTGAGCGCGCAGAGGTTCGCCTGCGCCACGTCGGTCACGTAGATAAAATCGTAGCTCTGCGAACCGTCGCCGTAGACGATGGGCGACACTCCCCGGTCGATACGATCCAGGATTTTCATGATGACGGAAGTGTAGGTGCCTTTGTAATCCTGACGCGCACCGTACACGTTCATATACCGCAAACCCGCGTAGGAGAGGCCGTATCGGTCATTAAAGGCCCGGCACATCGCTTCACCGGCAATTTTGGTTGCCCCGTAAAACGTCCGATTATTGAACGGGTGCGTCTCTTGCATGGGGATCTCGACGGCATCGCCGTAGACCGAAGCCGAGGACGAATACACCAATCGCTTGACGCCGTGATCGCGGCACGCCTCCAGCACGTTGAACGTCCCCTGGATGTTGACGTCGAAGGCTGCTCGGGGATACTCGTGGCACTGCAACAGCCAGAGCGCCGCCAGGTGGATCACGTAGTC
>JBHHWM010000449.1:0-2748 GCA_046756545.1 Rhodothermales bacterium
AGGGTGTAGTGTTGGCTCGTAGCACGGAGTTGGACATGAGCGTAGTGATGGCCAGTGATGCGACGATCTACGGGGCGTTGATAGCGCGCAAGGGCTACGACAGCGTCGAAGGCGGAGGCTCGAATCCTCCACCTCCTCAAGAGGAGTTGGAGTTTTGCATGTACAACCTGGATTTGAACACAGGAGACACGTTCAACATTCGGGAGTACGTGATTCCGAAGGACGGCAACGATCCGATCGATTGGTCACAGGTGACGTTTGTGTACGAGTCGCAGCCGACGCCTGCGAACTGGCACCTGGATGATTTCAACGCGGGGCGCTGGGTGACGGTGACGACGGCGGACGCGGCCCCAGGGACGGGTAACCACGGGCAGGGTGCCTATCGTATATACCTGTATCGTAACGGTCAGGTGGACGACCATGCGACGATCCGGGTGGACGACGACCGCAACAGCGGCGTCGATGATGACCGGTGCGGCACGCCGGTCTCAGAACCTCCTCCCGAAACTGGCGGTAGCTGCGACTACACCACAGGGGGAAGCGGCCCGGTAGTCGGAAGCGTACCCGACCCCAACAAATCGAAAAAAGTCGTCATCTGCCATTTCCCTCCCGGAAATCCCGAAAACGTGCAAATCATCTCGATTAGCAAGAACGCGCTCTCGACACACGTCAGTCACCATAATGATTACGACGGTCCGTGCGTGTGTGGAGAGAGCGGCAGTGGGGGTTCCGGAGGCTCCGGCGAGGGAGGCTCGGGTGGTGAAGGAGGTTCCGGTGGTGAAGGAGGTTCCGGCGGCGGCGTGGCTCCTGCCGGTCGTCTTCGCTTCACGATGCAGAACAATGCCAAGATCTTCTACAGCTCCGAAGCTATCGGCAAGCTGGCTGCGCGGCTGCCTGCGGTGAAACAGGCATCCTGGATCGTCAAGTTCGATCAGACGGGAGAGAACGTAAAGCCCACCAATCAAGGGAGCCATCAGTAACACGCATGAAGACGATGCCTCAAGCGCGGCGGCCTTTGAAACTACAGTCTCTCTTTGAGAATGCCCGACGTGCGGCGAGGAGGTTCACTCGTAGAACCTCCTCGCCGCATGTTCACTCTTACCCGATTACGATTACTATTCTACCCCGAACGTTACGTATCGTATCCTGTCATCGACGGGGTTTCACCCCATAAAATCTCCCTTTTCAGCCTCATAGCGTCCATCTCTCTTTTCGAGAAATGGAGAGGAACAGGTTTTGCTGTTTAAACGATTGTTTAAAAGGCATTACCCACGAGTGCCTTCCGTGTGCAGACATGATGAGAGCAGGAGACCGGCACTCCGTAAAGCCTATCTCGGCGTTCATTTCCGTTCTGCTCAGCACTTTTTCGAAAGTCCTTTGTGGGTTGCTCCCCCACAGAATTCCCTGGAATCCCTTACATCAGGAGATACTCCATCCCTTACTGCTGGGATAAGGGTAGGGCTTACAGACAATCACCCTGGTTATCCGGTACTTGATGCGCAACCTAGAAGCCGTTAATCAACAGCGTATGAGATCATGAGGCAAACCATGATGGGGCTTGTGGCCCTGATGACCGCCATGCTTATTTCGCTGAACGTGCAGCGTGCATCCTTGAGCGCCCAGACCAAGGTGATCGAAAACGAAATGGAAACGATAGCCGGAGGCATCGCGCTCGAAACGCTGGACTTCGTCGGATCGAAACCGTTCGATGCCGCCACCGCCGGAGGCACGGTGCAAGAAGCCAGCGAGCTTACGCCGGCCCCTTTTACTACCAACAAGCTCTACACGGAGGCCGGCGATATCGACGACTTCCACGAAATGCAAACCCACACCCTCCAGGAGTTCGACTTCGATTTCAGCGTCGATATGACGGTGGAATATGTCGATGAAAACAACCCGGATCTACCCTCCGCGACGCAAACGTTTGCCAAGAAGGTGACCGTCACCATCAACAACCCCTTTTTACGTAATCCCGTGCAAATTGCGCATGTGTACACCTACCCGTGAGTCGATCGGGGTACCGAACACACAACTATCCCTCCATCTATGGCTTTTATCTACGATCATCTTACGGCCACCATTCTGGGCATCTCCATCTTCTTTCTCCTCGTCGCGGTGCAGCTACGAAGCACCGAGACGTCGCGGGATCAGGCCCGGTACTACTCGGCCAAAACCCAGGTCCTCAATGTGAAGGAGATGATCGAGTACGACTTTGAAAATGTGGGAACCGGTGTAGCCAAGTACGATCCCATCTTCGTCTCCAAGACGGACTCCACTTTCACCTTTATGGAAAAGGTGCTGCCTACCGATCCCGACCCTTCCACCGTGATGTATCGTCGAGTGCCCCGAGAGGTAGTAACGATAGAAGGCGAAGAAGTGCAACTCTACGAGATACAACGATTGGTTGAGGGGGTAGTGACCGGCAAAAGCCCACCGACGATGAAAGAATTCGACGTGACGCTCCTCAACAGTAACAGGGAGGTGGAAACCAACCTCACCGCTGTACGAGCTATTCAAGTTCGTTTTACCGTGCTCTCGCCGCTGGGTAATAAAAACGAACTACACGAGGCGCGCTGGAACCGTACGTTCTGGCCCCCAAACCTTACCAACTTTTAATGTACCGGAAGTCGGCGTCTTACGGCTCCGGCTTTGATGTTCCTTTCCCCAAACTCACCTGACGGAACCATGGGTAGAACAGCCCTGCTCTTCGTAGCCGCCACCTTCATCGGTGTCGCCTTCACCATGTTC
>JBHHWM010000450.1:0-2746 GCA_046756545.1 Rhodothermales bacterium
TATTACAGGCACAAGGCAGAGAGACCGGGTCGCTTTCGCGATTGGCCGGTGCGGCTCTGACCCTGGCGGATCACCTGGACCTCTCTCGAACCCAACGTGAGGCGTTAGAGATAGGCGCGCTTCTCCACGATATCGGGGAGATCCGAATTCCCGAGTCCGTGCTACAAAAGACCGGGCCCCTGACTCCGGAAGACCGGCAACTCGTCGAGCAACACCCGGGATGGGGAGTAGAGATCCTGGAGGCGGTACCTTTACTCACCCCGGCCTTCGATGTGGTGGGTGCGCACCACGAGCGTTACGATGGGGGTGGTTACCCACAGCGTCTCCGTGGTGAAGATATCCCTGTCACTGCTCGGATCTTTTCCGTGGTGGACGCGCTGGACGCCATGACCCACGACCGGCCTTACCAACGCGCTCGCCCGGTCTCCGAGGCGCTAGACGTCGTACGTCGCGAGGCGGGGAAGAAGTTCGATCCCCGGGTCGTGGAGGCCGCCTTGAAAATCCCAGAGGAACGTTGGGCGGAGCTCCTAGGACTCCAGACGATGGATTGAGTCGTGTGAGGTTTGTTCAAGAATCCATCCGGGCGATTACAGCGTAACGGGAAAATAAAAAGGAGGGAGATCTATGAAGTACGATGCGATCATCATCGGTTCCGGTCAGGCAGGCAAACCGCTCGCTGTGAGCATGGCTCGTGCCGGTTGGAAAACGGCCATCATCGAACGCGAGCATGTCGGGGGAACCTGCGTCAATGTCGGATGCACCCCGACGAAGACGATGGTGGCCAGCGCCCGTGTCGCCTATCTTGCCAGGCGGGCGGACGATTACGGCGTCCAGCCCAACCCAGTGCGCGTCAACATGGCCGAAGTACGGAAGCGGAAGCAGGCCATTGTCGAGAGCTTCCGGAATGGTAGCCAGCGCCAGCTCGAAAACACCGAAGGCGTGGATCTGTTATTTGGCGACGCGAGCTTTACCGGGCCGAAGACCGTACAGGTGCGCTTGAAGAGCGGCGAAATCCGTGATCTCACTGCGGACAAAATCTTCATCAACACCGGCGGCCGCCCAGAAAAACCGCCCGTGACCGGGCTGGACACTGTCCAGACCCTGGATTCCACGTCGATTATGGAGCTAGACGTGCTGCCGGAACATCTCCTTGTCCTAGGTGGTGGCTACATCGGCCTGGAGTTCGGCCAGATGTTCCGGCGCTTTGGGAGCGAGGTCACGGTTGTGCAGCGAGGAAAGCAACTGCTGGCCCGGGAAGATCCCGACGTCGCGGACGAAGTGGCCAAGATCGTGCGTGAGGACGGCGTGGAGGTGCTGCTCGAGACGCAAGCCCTGCGCGCGGAGAAGGCGACAGACGGCAAGATCCGACTTGTGGTGCGCTCGAAGGCGGGAGAACGTACGCTCACCGGAACACACCTCTTGGTGGCAGCCGGTCGGGCCCCCAACACCGAAACGCTCAACCTGGGCGCTGCAGGCGTGCAGACCGACAAGCGGGGCTTTGTTCAGACAAATGATCGACTGGAGACCAACGTACCGGGGATCTACGCGCTGGGGGATGTGAAGGGGGGTCCGGCCTTCACCCACATCTCTTACGATGACTTCCGCATCATACGGACCAACCTCCTGGAGGGCGGTAACACCACGACGACCGGGCGCTTGGTCCCTTACACAGTCTATATCGACCCACAACTGGGCGGGGTCGGGCTGAGTGAGACAGAAGCGCGGGCCCAAGGCCGTCGTATCCGCGTTGCCAAAATCCCCATGGGACACGTGGCGCGGGCACTCGAAATGGATGAGCCGCGCGGCTTCATGAAGGCCGTCATTGATGCGGATACTAACCAGATCCTAGGTTACACCGTCCTGGGTATCGAAGGCGGCGAACTGATGTCGATGGTGGAGATCGCAATGATGGGGAACGTCCCTTACACGGCTCTTCGGGACGCCATCTTCGCCCATCCCACCTTAGCCGAGGGCTTGAACACTTTGTTCACAACCTTGGATAGCTGAATCGATAGCAATGTGTCTGACACCGGACCACACGCGCGTCCGTGACCGTGCACAAGGATTGATTTTTTGAAGTTGGGCATCCCCTCTCTTCTGGCCATCACCATGTTGCTCGTTGGATGCGTGGCGAGCCACGAGGTTCCCAGCGTAACGCGAGCCCCTGTTGGCCAGTGGCCCAATGATGTCGTCTTCGATCCCGGATCGCGTCAACTCTTTGTCGCCGATGAGGGGAGCGCGACCATCACCGTCCTCCGCTCCGATGGCGAGACCGTGGGGACGATCCAGCTCACAACGAGGGCCCGACACCTGGCAGTTGACCCCGAGCTTGGCCGTCTCTACGCGCCGAACGAAGGGAGCGCCTTCGTCGCCGCCTTCGACACCCGAGACCTCAAGGAACGCTTCCGGGTCCCCGTGGGAAGACAGCCCCATGGAATCGCCGTCGATCGCTCCAGGCATCGGGTCTTTGTCGGCATCGAAGGGGAAGGGGCCCTCACAGCCTTCGATGGCCGGACGGGCCAGATTCTCTTTACGGTCCCGGTGGGACCGGGGCCGGGTGGTGTGGCGGCGGATCCCGAGACGGGGCGGGTTTTCGTCGTCAGTGTGAAAGCGGATCGCGTGATCGTGATCGATGGGATGGACGGTCGCCGACTCGCCAGGGTCCCGGTCGGTTACGGTCCGACTCACGTAGGAATCAATGAAGAGACCGGGATCGTGTACGTCCTGAATACAGAGGCTGACAGTG
>JBHHWM010000451.1:0-2744 GCA_046756545.1 Rhodothermales bacterium
TTGGAACACCGCATGGAAGATCATCAGCACGAGATCACGCAGTTGCTCCACGAGTTGAAACGTGGCAACCGTCAGGTCATCGACCGGCTGCTACCCCTCGTCTACGACCAGCTCCGCAAGGTCGCGCATCAGCAACGCCTCCGGTGGCAGGGCGAAGATACGCTCAATACGACGGCGCTCGTCCACGAAGCCTACATCCGGCTGTCCGACGGGGCCGAATTCGACATCAAGAGCCGGCTGCATTTTCTGCGCATAGCCGCCAAGGCCATGCGCTTTATCTTGCTCGACCATGCCAAAGCCAAAAAACGTTTGAAACGCGGCGGCGATCAACAACGGGTACCCTTCGAGGAAGCCCTGGTCGTCAGCGAAAAAGAAGCCGATGAACTGATTGCCATGGATGCCGCCTTGCATCGTCTACAGAAAATCAATGAACGGCAAAGCCACGTCGTGGAGTGCCGCTTTTTCGGCGATATGTCCATCGAGGATACGGCCACCGTACTTGACCTTTCGACGGCTACCGTAAAACGCGACTGGCGATTGGCCCGTGCCTGGCTCTATCGAGAAATCCGGCAAGATCCGACCGCCTAGTGTTGGAAAAAAAGCGCGAACACAGCCCTGTTTTCTGGAATCCTTACCCATACACGCAGCAATCGCTACATCTATAGCGTCGGGCAACGGTGTAGCTGGTCTTAAAAGACGCACATAGCCCTCTCCGACCATGGATCGCTGGAATGAGATCGAGGCACGCTTTGAAAAAGCCCTGGCCCTGACGCCGGAGGAACGCGCCGCTTATTTAGACAACCTGGAGACCCACGACCCCGAGCTACACCGCGAGGTCATGTCGCTGCTCGCCGCGCACGAAGACGCACCCGACTTCTTCGTGGGGCTCTCCGGCACCTTCGTCGCTCCTTTCCTTTCCCACCTTGATAAAGAGCCTTCGGCTCCGTCGCACGTCGGCCCCTATCGCGTCGTGCAGGAACTGGGACACGGCGGCATGAGCACCGTCTACCTCGCCGAACGAGCCGATGGACAATTCGAACAACACGTCGCGCTGAAGCTGGTCCGCGCCGATGTGCAAACGGACGACCGCCTGCAACGCTTCCGGGGGGAACGCCAGATTCTGGCATCGCTCAATCATCCCTCCGTGGCACGCCTGCTTGATGGCGGCATAACGGACGACGGCCGCCCCTACCTGGTCATGGAATACGTCGATGGGCTGCCCATCAACCGCTACTGCGACGCCCATCTCCTTTCGCTCGAAGACCGGCTGCGCCTGTTTCAGCATGTGGTGGAGGCCGTGCAGTATGCCCATCGCAACCTCGTCGTACACCGCGACCTGAAGCCGTCGAACATCCTCGTCACCGAGGAAGGCAAGGTCAAACTGCTCGATTTCGGCATCGCGAAGCTGCTCGACGACGAGGCCGGATCGACGGCGTTGACACAGACGGGAGAGCGGTGGATGAGCCCCGAGTACGCCGCGCCCGAACAGATTAAGGGACACCGCATCACGACGGCGACGGATGTCTACCAGCTCGGCGTAACGCTCTATAAACTCCTGACGGGCCACCGCCCGTACAGGATAGCCACGACCTCGACGTATGAGATCGAACGGGCGGTGTGCGAGGCAGAACCCACCCGCCCGAGCAGCATCGTCGGGCAGGTGGAAGAAACACGGCATGGCACCGCCACGGTCCGCATCACCCCGGAATCCATCTCGCAAACACGCGCAGCGGACCTGCCGGTGCTTCAGCGCAAGCTCTCCGGCGACCTGGACGCGATTATCCTGAAGGCGTTACGCAAAGAACCCGAGCACCGCTACGCTTCTGCCGAGGCCTTCTGCGAAGATCTCAAACGCTATCTGAACGGGCTGCCGGTACTGGCGCGCCGAGGCTCGGTGGGCTACCGTGCGCGCAAGTACGTCGAACGTAATCGATGGAGCATTGCGGCTATCGCAGCGATCATGCTGCTGCTCATCGGCTACGCCGTGACCGTCACTTTACAGGCCGAGCAGATCGCCCGGGAACGCGACCGCGCCCGCCTGGAAGCCTTCAAAACCGAAGAGGTCAATGAGCGGATGATCGACCTCTTTTCGGTTTCGGACGCCAACGAGGCAAGGCGGGACCGGATCACCGCGCGAGAGATTCTGGAAGAAGGGACCCGGCGAGTCCGGAAGGAGTTGGGCAATCAACCGGAGGTGCAGGCCGAAGCCTTGAGCGTGATCGGCCGGATCTATGAACGCCTCGGGTTTTACGACGAGAGCGTGCACCTCATGGATAGCGCCCTGTCGATACGCCGCCAGGTGCTTCGAGCGCCGCACCTCGACCTCGCTGAAGGGCTGCACCACCTGGGTACCGCCTTAAAAAATGCCGGACACTATGACCAGGCCGAGCAAACGCTCCGTGAGGCGGTACGCATGTGGAACGCCCTCCCGGCCTTTCAAAAGCATGCCGCCAAGAGCATGGTCGCCCTCGGACGCCTGCTGGCCGATAAGAACGACTTTGCTACCGCCGATTCGTTGTACCGCGCCACCCTAGCCATCCAGCGAGCGCTCGGGCAAGAGGCGGAGAATGACCTCACGAAAACACTGAGCGAGACGGCGCTGCTCGTACACAACGAAGGGGACTACGCCGCTGCCGAATCGCTGTACCACGAAACCCTGGCCTTGCAACGCAAGCTGCTGGGTGAAAACCACCCGGACATCGTGACCACCCTGGTTAACCTGGCCGGGCTCTACCTGGACCGTG
>JBHHWM010000452.1:0-2738 GCA_046756545.1 Rhodothermales bacterium
TAGACATGACTTTTCCCCAACACAACGAATACCTTTGCAAGCAATCTATGAATCCACGCAGCGCTCGATGTAAGGGATTCACCCCAACTTCCAATGGGGAAAGTTCCTTTTTACCGGTGGGGAATCGCCCCATAATATCAAGAGGAGAAAAACGCACACACATAGCGGCGCATCAATCACCCTTCAAAGTGCTTCCGTCGGCATCTAGAATGAGAGATCAAGATGACGAGTGGCGAGAATAACGAGAAAGGGAATAATGAAAAAAACGAGCGCAATATAGGCGATGGCATACATCCGATTCTTCACGGCCAGCGTACCCAGGCGCTCGGCCAGCCGGACGGGCACCCGGCGGATGCGCTGAGAAGGCAACAGCAGCAACACCCCGAACACGTTGAAACACAAATGCGCAAAGGCGACCTCCAGCGCCTCTACCCCGTCGGCTCCACCTCCGCTTGCCAGCACCAGCGCAGCCAGAAGTGCCGTAATCGTCGTGCCCACGTTGGCCCCCATCACAAACGGGAAGATCTGCGTCACCGTCACAATGCCTGCAGCCGCCAGGGGGACGGTGATCGAGGTGGTAATCGACGAACTCTGCACCATCACCGTGATCAGGATCCCGGCAAGCAGCGACAGGGCGGGCGTCCCAAAAATGTATCGATGGATCAACCGCTCGGAGCGCCCCAGCACCAGCTTCTTCAACAGGAGGACCAGATAGTGCAAGGCTACAAACAACAAGCACGCCCCCATCAACAACACGACGACGCCGTTCGCCTGCGCGAGGGTGATGAGCACCTCGGCCACCGGCTCGACCACCACGTTCACGGGGCTCAACCACTCGACGCCTCCTACCCCGGTCAGCCCCGACGCGAGCGCAGAGGCCGCGCGAGAAAGGAATTGAGTCGTTAGCTCCAGCGGGAAAAAGACGGCCACGGCAATCAGGTTGAAGAAGTCGTGCACCGTAGCCGCAGCGACGGCCCCTCGAAACTCTTCCGTCCGTGTGATATGCCCCAGCGAGACAATCGTATTCGTCACACTGGTTTCCACGTTGGCCCCCATGATGATCGGAATCGCCTCGGCCACGCCGACCCCGCCGCCAGCCACGATCCCTACGGTCATGGCTGTCACGACGGAAGAACTCTGCACCAGGGTGGTCGCCAGAATGCCAACAAAAAGTCCAACGAACGGATTCGACGTGGTCTGGAGCAGGGCTTCAGCGACCCCCCGGCCCATGAACGCGAAAGAGTGCTCCATCAACTCCAGGCTGACGAAGAAAAGCAGCCCCATAACGACGAGCCCTGCCGTCTGCCACCAGAGCGTGCTCTTTCGCATTCAGGAAAACGGGCTAGGTACGAAAAACGGGGTCATCCCGGCGTTTACCCAAAGATGCCCTTGAGGGTAAAGAAGAAGAAGGCGGCAAGCAGACCGCCGACGGGCAACGTCACGACCCAGGAGAGCACGATCTTGCCGATGACGCGCAGGTCGAGCGCGCCGATGCCGCGTGCCAGTCCGACACCCATCACAGCACCCACCAGGATATGCGTCGTGGATACGGGCATCCCGGTGCGCGAAGCGAGCACCACGGTGGCCGCCGCCGCCAACTCGGCGGAAAAACCGCGCGTCGGGGTCAGTTCCGTGATCTTCTTGCCGATAGTGCGCATGACCCGATAGCCCATCGTAGCCAGGCCGACGACGATGCCAACTCCTCCGAGCGCCAGGATCCATAACGGCAGCTCCGCCCTTTGCACCACTTCGCCTCCCGCCTGCACAATGCTCACGACGGCCGCCAGCGGCCCGATGCCGTTAGCCACGTCGTTGGATCCGTGGGCGAACGCCATGGCACAGGCCGTAAAGACCTGCATCGGTGCAAAAACCCGTTCTACACTGGCAAACTGAAACGTCTTTTCTGCCTCCAGACTGGGCTGAAGACGGCGGATGATGGCCCAGCCGGCCATACTCACCAGGGCACCGACAACCACAGACCAGAAGAAGCTCATCTGTATCGACAACTCAACATTGAGGTGCTTCAAACCTTTGAACAAGGTCACCAGCGCAATCAGAAAACCAACCAGAAAGACATACGCCGGTGCCCATTTCTTGGCGTTCTCGAACGGATGCTCGGTATTCAAGATCAGTCGCCGGATACTTATCATCAACAGGAAGGCAATGGTGCCGCCTGCAAGCGGAGAAATCACCCAACTGGCTACAATCTGCCAGACTTTGTCCCATTGCACTGCATCTTGCCCGATGCCCACCACGGCAAACCCGACCAATGCCCCGACAATCGAGTGCGTCGTTGAGACCGGCCACCCTTTGGCCGAGGCAATCATCAGCCAGATGCCCGCGGCCAGCAGCGAAGCCAGCATCCCAAAGACCAGGAGTTGCGGGTCGTCGATGATCGGGGTCGGATCCACAATCCCCTTCCGCACCGTCTCGGTTACGTTGCCCCCGGCCAGAATGACTCCGGCAAACTCGAAGATGGCCGCAATGATGATGGCCTGTTTGATGGTTATAGCGCGGGAACCCACCGAGGTGCCCATCGCATTGGCTACGTCATTGGCACCGATCCCCCAGGTCATGTAGAGTCCAAAGAGAACTGCAAGGCCGATAAACCAGATACCGTATACTGTGATGACGTCTACGCCCATGGCTTTTTTCCAAGTCTTAAGTGTCGAAAGGGAGAATCAGCGCGCGATGAGCAAGCGCAACCGGTTACCTACTTTTTCGGCGTAATCAGCCAG
>JBHHWM010000453.1:0-2721 GCA_046756545.1 Rhodothermales bacterium
CCGATTTCCGGACCATGATGCAGTACGCGCACCTTTTGCCCGATGCCTCGCTCTGGCCTGGCGGCCGCTACCACGGGGTTTTAGAAGAAATGGAGGCTGCCGTATAAACTCACGGGCTGACTGGCCTGCTGTCGAACTTATTCCTTCGTGCGGGTTATCTATACCGGTGAACATAGTCACTGTTCTCAATCGTACAGATGGTCCCAACGAAAGACCTGGACGCAGAGTTGGTCGAAGCCGTTAGAGCGGAAAATCTTCAGGCATTGACCCACGTACTGGATAAGGGGGCTGACCCGAATGCCCGCGTTGATGTCGGGTACAGGTATCCTTCGCGAACCCTTGGTCATGAGGCGCCGGTGCTGGCCCTCGCCGCGTACCTCGGCAACTGGGAGATCGTCCAAGTACTCGCCGAAAAAGGGGCCAATGTCAACGGCGTGTGTATTGAAGGACTCGTCTACCCTTTTTCAGATGATCCGTACTTTTTTGAAAGTGGAAGTGTTTTATGCGTTGCAGCGGAAGCAGGTCACTATGTGATCGTGGATATCCTGATCGCAATGGGTGCTAGCATCGATGGTAATATCAGAGCGCCCCTCATCGGCGCGGCAAGGAAAGGGCATTCGATGATTGTAGAGCGGCTGCTCCGCGAGGGCGCTGATCCTAATAGGGAGGACGGTGACTACCGGACGCCGCTGTATTATGCGACGGCCGCAGGATTTGCGGAAATTGTTCGTAACCTGCTCGATTATGGGGCACAGTCCTGAGACCAAGAGCAACGGACGAAGGCCCTTCGATCCCGACTGTTAAGGATAAGTCAGTTTGAGCCTTCTCAAGACTGACGGGTTATTTTGGGAAAAGTTTGGGAAAAGACAGCAAACGAAAAAGCCCCGAAAAGGCCGTAATCGGCTTATTTCAGGGCTTTTGGGGCTGTGGAGCTAAGCGGAGTCGAACCGCTGACCTCCTGAGTGCGATTTAGGTGACGACCCGGAGCTACATAGAGTCGGATATACCCAACCTGCCAAAATGGACTGGTTTCGCTGATTTATGCCGGGGACCTCCCTCGACAAAGAGCGAGGTAGAGCCGGTTTTGTTGGACTATTGTTGGACTATTGTTGGACTCATTGGACGGGTATATGCAGGTGGAACCGCAGCGGGTGTCGGCGGCGCGCCAGGTGTTGGAGGCGTTGTTTGACCGGCGTGTGCTAAGGGCGCTGGAGGTGGCGCTCCGCGATGCGGCCATACGTCGGCGCTTCCGCGCATTGCGCCGGGAGGGGAGGACTGTTGAGGAAGCGTGCTACCGGATCGGGGAGGAGGTGCATCTGAGCGAGCACAGCATACGACGGATAGTGTACGACCGGGCGGGGCAGCCGGTGTGACCGGCGGTCGAAGGATCAGGCATCGGGTAGGAGTGCTTCAACGGCCTCTACAAACGCTTCGATGTCGGCAATGAGATCGGCGGCGGCGGCTTCGTCGAAGGTGGAGAGGGCTTCGTAGTCTGCTCGTTGGCGTAACTCGAAGGCGTGCCGGAATGATTCACCCTGCGTGCGGCTCAGGGGACCGGATGCCACGAAATGCAGATGGAAACGTTGATGGGCTCCCGTGTGTGTTTTAGGGGCTTCACCGACGGAGAGCAAGGCTGCCGTGGCGGCATGAAAGGCCGCGTAGTAGGCTCAGTTGACGGCGGCTTCTGCATCCCCGAGTTGGACGTTGGCGTGTGCTGTTTTGAGGGCACGCCGGGCTTTGTCGAACAGGGCCTTTTGCCGGGCTGTCATAGCTCGATGCCCTCGGCATGAACGTTGATCATGAGGGGGCGGGACAGGTCCTGGTATTCTTCTTCAGCAAAAGGCTGGAAGGACACGAGCAGGCCGTGCCGGTCGAGCAGATCCGTTTGCAGGCGGACGAGGCGTTTTGTTTCGGCGTAGAGGTCGTAGGCACCGTAGAGGACGACGAGCACGTCGACGTCACTTTCGGCGTGGGCCTCGCCGCGGGCCTGGGAGCCGTAGAGGACGACGCGGGCGAGGCGGTCGCCGTAGATGTCGGCCAGGTGTTGGCGGACCTCGGGCAAGAGGGTATGGATCGAGGGATTGATCATGAGTATATAATGCGGTTGGGATGCCGTGTTGTGCCAGTGGAGGGTATTTGGAGGTAGCTTCGGAGCACCCGGAAAGGGGGGTGGCGGTCCCTGAACATTCGACGAGAGTCCTGGTGCAAGGGAGATGCGATGAGTGTTCGATATCGACTCCGGCACCTCTGATGAGGGCAACGCTGCCGGTGCAGCCAAGGAAGCTCTCCAGGGTCATCGGCACGCTGATCGGTGAGGTTCCTGATTATTCTGTACGGATAGACCTTGCCAGAGCTTGCAGGTTCATTTTTTTGTTTCAATACGGTAGCAGTGTTATCATGTAGGTCGAATTATTCAGATGACGATGACGTTGTTTTCGTTGAGACGATGCACAGGTACGGTACGGTTTACCTAGGCTTCCTTACGGGCATTGCATTCAGTATATCGGCGTGTTCTGCTGATACGCTCGACCCCCAACACTTGGGTCGATCAAGCCTTCGATCAGGGTGCGCTGTTGACGCAACTCGACCTGGCGATCCTCTTGGGTGTCTGCGATTCGGTCATCTCGAAGTATGTCCGAGAGATCCAAAGCCAAGGCCGGCTCTTGCCCCCTCTGTGCCTACATTCGGTGAGACACTTTTCCTTCGTAAATTAAACTCCAA
>JBHHWM010000454.1:0-2708 GCA_046756545.1 Rhodothermales bacterium
TCACGTGATCGCGCCGCCGCATCCGCTGCCTGCCCCGGCGGTGCAACCGTAGCAATGGCGCTCGGTACGGACGACGTGCCGCCGCCACTGCTCCAGGTCAAAGTCCCGGACGTGCGGGCGGCGGCTGCCGGGCAAGGCCATGTGCATAGCGAGTTGCTGGTTGAAGTCGCAATCGTAGAGGTATCCGTCCCACGACACCGACAGCGTGTTGCGGCACATCAGGCCGGCGATGGTTGCCGGGTTGAAGGCATGCACCAGGCGCTCCAGGTATTCCCGGACCATCCCTTTCTCGGCGAGCCACTCCAGGTAGCGCGACATCGGCATGTTGTTGAGCGCCAGGAGCCGGTCGAACGCGACGCCGTGGTTGTGCATGAGCGCCGCCTTCCACTCGTCTTCCAACGACTCCTGGTTGCCTGCCAGAAACGCGCCTACCGGGTTGGTGACGAGCGTAAGCCGCCTCGACGGATCGCCCTGGCCGTAGCCGGCCTCGTTGAGCATGCGCAGTGCCTGGATCGATTTTTCGTAGGTGCCGCTGCCGCGCTGCGCGTCGGTGCCTAGCTTGCGGTAATGCGGCAACGAACAGATGACTTCTACGCCGCGCTCGGCAAACCACCGGGGCAGATGCTGATACCGCTTCACGGTCAGTATGGTCAGGTTGCAGCGATCCATCACCTGCTTGCCGCGCCGGATGCATTCATCGACGAGGTATTCGAAGTGCGGGTTCAGTTCGGGCGCTCCGCCAGTCAGATCGACCATGCCGGCCCCCGAAAGATCGATGGCGCGCAGACACGCCTCGACCGTTTCCAGGTCCATATTCTCGTCGATCCGGTCCGGTCCCGAGTCGACGTGGCAGTGGCGACACGTCATGTTGCACAGCTTGCCGAGGTTGATCTGAAAAATCTCCAGCTTCGACGGCTGCAGGACGGGCCATCCCGACGCTTCCAGGTCCCGCTCGAAGTGGCCGGTCTCCGTCGGCCCCCCCTTAATCGTGACGGAACCAAGCAGGCGTAACTGCTCGTCCGGGCTGTCCAGCGGCGCTCGGCGCTCGTGCAGGCTGGTCGTCGCACGCGGCCCCTCCACTTCGACGAGGGCACCGTCTCCTCCAGGCACCCCGTTCAATAAATCCAGGGAAATAAATCCTTGTGTATCGCTGCTCATAAGGTTTGGTCTGCGCTGTGCTTTGGCTGAGGCAGTCGCTTGAGCCCTGCCTCCGGGGGCTGTTTCGTAAGGCGATCATCGCTCGACGTGCATCACCTTCGAAAGGACACCTGACCGCTGAAAGCGGATCGCTCCTACATCACCAGTTTCTTCACCTGATCCAGCATCTGTATGCCGTGGACGAGCGAAGCACCGCCCCGGATCGCCGTCGCTACGTGGACGGCTTCGGTCATCTGTTCGAGGTCGGAGCCTTTTTCGAGGCAGGCCGTGGTGTAGGCGTCGATGCAGTAGGGACACTGCACCGTATGCGCCACGGCCAGCGCGATCAGCGCCTTTTCGCGCGCGCTGAGGGCACCATCCTCGAACACTTTTCCGTAATACGCAAAAAAAGCGTCGGCCAGTTCCTTGTTGCCCTCGGCAATCTCGCCGAAGCGGGGCAGGTGTTCCGGTTTATAGTACGTCTCCATGATCAGCTATCGGTTAAGCAAACGGTTCTTTGGTTACAGCGAACACGTAGACGTTACGCCCCCCTGTTCGGTTCGCCTGCCGCCTACCTCCGTAAGATACCACACCCGAAAGATGCCGGTATGAAACGCGTAATTCCTCAGCCTTCCGACCTTGCACCGTACCCTGAGGAAGGGTTTTCAAGAAATGCAACAAGCCGCACCCCTCAGCGCAAAGAACGCACGCCGAAGGATGCGGCTATTAGGTGAAAAAATCTGTCCGGCTTATTTCTTTTCGCCGTACACCGTCACGCTGAGCACCGCGCTGCCGGATTGCCGTATCGTCTCGCGTTCTTCCGGGCTCAGCACCATGTTAAGCAGGTCTTCAGGAACCTCGATAGCGCGCTCTTTCACGATGCGGACGTCTTCGAAACCCGCCTTGCGGATGCCGTCGAGATAGGCACCGCGCTCCATCGCTCCGGCTACACAGCCGACGTACATCTCCACCGACTGACGTATCGAAGCCGGTATTTCTCCCACGTAGACGATGTCCGACACGCAGAAATGACCGCCCGGCTTGATCACCCGGAACATCTCGTTAAACGCCACCTGCTTGTCCGGCACCAGGTTCAACACGCAGTTGCTGATGACCACGTCCACCGAGTCATTTTCAACCGGCAAGGCTTCGATCTCGCCGAGGTAGAACGACACGTTGTCGTAGCCGAGCCGGCGCGCATTCTCGCGGGCTTTCTGCACCATCTCGAACGTCATATCCACACCGAGCACGCGGCCTTCTTCGCCCACGATCCGGCGTGCTACAAACGCATCGAGCCCCGCCCCCGAGCCGAGGTCGAGCACGGTATGGCCGGGCTGGAGGTTCGCTTCTTCGGTAGGCAGGCCGCAGCCGAGGCTCAGATCGGCCTCCGCCACATAGCCTTCCACCCCTTCATAAGCATCGCCGATCACGGAGAAGTCGTCGGAGCTGCAGCAGGAGCCTCCTCCCGCCGCAATCCGGCCATATGTATCGCGCACGGAGGTTTTGATGTCGGCGTCCGTCATGGATTCGCGCCTCTTCGTATCTACCCCGGCGGCGCTGCCGCAGCACGA
>JBHHWM010000455.1:0-2696 GCA_046756545.1 Rhodothermales bacterium
ATCCTCGGTGCCGACGCGGTCTGCATCGGACGACTGTTCGGATACGGGATGGCAGCTGCCGGGGAGGAAGGGGTCGTGCGCGTTCTGGAAATCCTGGAGTCCGAGATCAGAACTTGTCTCGGATTACTGGTCGTGCGGTCTTACCAGGAACTGGATTCTTCTTATCTTCATCCGGCGCCACCGGCTGTGCCTCCCGGCACGACGAGCGCTTTTCCGCTCATCGAGGAGGGTTACTAGAAACGGAGCAATGCGACCTTCCTGTAGGAGAGAGGTTGGTGGCGAACCATTGCGGCCGCGAGCCATCGCGGAAGATGTCAATAGTTTGAGACACCACTTGGTCGAAATTAGTGTAGATGCTCCGGGTCATTCTCTGTGTTGTTGACCATGCCGAGCTCGAGTTCGACACGGGTACGATCTTCGGGTGGATTGATCCACACCGCAGGTGGCAGTTCCTGGGGCTTGGGGACGCCGTGCACGAATCGCTCCGGGTGCGCAGCATGTGCCTGCTCCAGCACCCGACGTCGAGCAGCGAGGGCGTCGTCGGCTTGCCCGTAGTGAACCATCGCCGGGGTGAGGTATGCGATGCCCGAGTGACGATGCTCGGTGTTGTACCAGGGCAAGAAGTGCCGGCACCAACTGCGTGCATGCTCGTAGCCGCCGAATCGCTCGGGGTAGCCTGCTGCGTACTTCATCGTCTTGAACTGCGCCTCGGAGTAGGGATTGTCGTCAGAGACGTGGGGGCGCGAGTAGGAACGCTCCACACCGAGATCGGCGAACAGTTCGGCGAGTGTCTTCGCCGTCGGTGCCGAGCCCCGGTCGGCGTGCACGGTGAGCTCTGCGGGCTCGACCCCCTGTTGGCGACAGGCCTGCGCGAACAGCGCTCGGGCGTTCACCCCGTTCTCACGGTGGGCCAGCATCCAGGCAACGACGAAACGGCTAAACACGTCGAGCACCACGTAGAGGTAGTAGTAGGTCCACTTCACCGGCCCGCGCAACTTCGTCAGGTCCCAGCTCCAGACCTGGTTCGGACCCGTGGCGAGGAGCTCGGGCTTGGTGTACTCGGGGTGGCGGCGCTGCGCCCGGCGCTCTCGAACCTCCTGATTCTCGGCAAGAATCCGGTACATCGTGCGCACGCTGCAAAGATACTCGCCCGCATCGAGCAGCGTCGCATACACCTCAGCCGGCGAGTAGTCGACAAACCGCGGTTCGTGCAGCCGCGCGAGCACCGTCGCGCGCTCGGCCGGGATGAGCGCTCGCGGCGAGCGCTGTCGCTCGCACGCCGCGCCGGTAGCACCCCGTGGCCGGCGCGAGCGATAGTACGAACCGCGTGCCAGCCCCAACGCCTCGCAGGCCCTCCTCACCGGCACCTGTCCGCGAAGCTCGGCGACCGCATTCATTTGCGCCTCCCGCTCTCGGGCGTCGACTCCAGTGATACCCCGAGCACCTCGGACAGTTTTTTTTGCACCTCAATGATCTTCTCCGCCTGCACGAGCTTCTTGCGCAACCGCTCGTTCTCCCGGCGCAGCTTCTCGAGCTCGCGCTCCTGTGACGACATCTTCGCCGCACGCCCGCGCTTCTTCGACGACATCGAGGCCAGCGCACCCGAATCGCGCTGCTTGCGCCAACTCGTCAAGTGCGAGGAGTACAACCCCTCTCGACGAAGCAACGCGCCAACCTCACCCGACGACGTACACCGCTCGGCCTCATGCAAAATCCGCAGCTTGTACTCGGCGGAGAACTGCCTGCGAACCGGGCGCTCAACCACCTCTGGGTCTACGGGCTTCGAGCCATTCGATCCTGACTGCATCTCCTTCTACCTCCATCGCCCTGCTCACTATTATCCGCGTGGAGGTGTCTCAAGTCATATTGGCACACAGGGTGGCAGGGCTGAGCACCGCCAAAGCTCTACTCAAAGAGGGCATTGATTGTACGCTGTTCGAACGCAACGCCATTCTCGGCGGTGTCTGGGCCGATGGCTACTACAACTTCGGCGTTCAAGTTCAGAGAGAGCTGTACGAATTTCCCGACTGGCCACTACCGAGCGGCACGCCGAACTTCACGCCAGGGCCCGCGATTCAAAAATACCTGACGAGTTACGCCGACCACCATGGCATCACGCCGTGTATCCAATTCAACTGCACGGTAGGACAACTGAGAGAACGAAACGACACCAGTTCAGGTTGGACGGTCGTGTATCGGAATGACAGAGGTCTCCACGAGGACCACTTCGACCTCATCGTATTCTGCATCGGTCTCTACTCCGACGTGCCGAACATGCCGGAGTTCCCTGGACAGGAGCGCTTCACCGGCGAGATCATGCACATTTCCTGCCTGAAATCACTGAACCAGGTCGAAGGAAAACGGGTTGCCGTCATCGACTTCGGCAAGAGCGCCACCGATGCCGCCGTCGAATCCGCTGCGGTGGCTTCCGAAACGGCAATCGTATTTCGACGTGCCCACTGGCCGGTGCCGAGAAAGCTGGCGGGCATCCTGCCGTTCAAGTGGGGCATGCTCAATCGCATGACGAGCACCTTGATTCCGCTCTACTACCGCCCGTCTCCTCTGGAACGCTTGATACACGGCGCCGGAAAACCCCTGGCGTGGGGATACTGGCGGCTCGTCGAGTTGTTGCTCTATTTCCAGTGCCGCCTTGGCTCACGCTTCGGCACCCGTGTAAGCATGGTGCCCGACGAGCC
>JBHHWM010000456.1:0-2687 GCA_046756545.1 Rhodothermales bacterium
CAGATGCGCCAGATTGCACGGGAGTTCAATCTTTCTGAGACGGTTTTCGTTTTTCCGGCCGAACATCCACGACATACGCTGCGGCTGCGCATCTTTACTCCGGGTGCTGAACTGCATTTTGCCGGCCATCCGACGATCGGTGCTGCCTTTGTGTTGGCAGTGATGGGGGAGTTCTCGCTTGAGGGGGAGGTGACCCGCGTCGTGTTCGAGGAGGGGGTTGGTCCGGTGCCGGTGTCCATCCGAGTAGTGGACGGCCAGCCGGCGTTCGTCCAACTGACGGCACCACAACTTCCAGAATTTGGGCCGGCGCCTCCTCCGCCGGAGGCGATCGCCGCAACCCTGTCACTTGACCTCTCCGATCTTCTAAAGGGTGAAATTGGGCCGCAAGCTGTGTCTTGTGGTCTTCCGTTTTTATTTGTGCCTTTGCGGAAGAGCGATGTCGTAAGTCGAGTCCGGCTGGATCGAGGCCTGTGGGAGCGATACCTGTCTTCATACTGGGCTCCACATCTCTACGTTTTCGCGTATGATTCCGAGATGGGTGGCTCGCGCATCCATGCGCGAATGTTCGCTCCCGCTATCGGCATCGAGGAAGACCCTGCCACGGGAGCTGCGGCGACTGCCTTGGCCGGATATCTCGGAGTACGAAGTGAAACGTCTGACGGCACGCTCCAGTGGAGAATAGGGCAGGGGTTCGAGATGGGACGTCCGAGCATCCTCTACGTCGAGGCCGAGAAAGCCAGGGGCGAGATTGTGGCAATTCGGGTCGGTGGGACGTCTGTTTTGGTCAGCGAGGGGACGATGCGGATCCCCCGTTCCGCTTCCGAGGAAGAGAAGAGTACGCCATCAGGATGAGAGGAACTACTGACGCACGTCGGCGGGTTTGTCACGCTTAAGAGGGAGGGCATGTACAGGCGGGCGGAGTGTCGTGAAGACAGCCGGATGGTCCGACGAGCCGTCAAATACGTGACCTGCTTCGAGCACTTCGAGATCGCCGGCCACGAAGATGTAATCGACGTGTGGCCCGGCGTATGTCTCCGGCGCACGGGTGAGCAGGGCATCGGTGAATCGCTTGCGCAGCTGCTTGACGATGTACCCATTCGGTAACGCGTTAAAATCGCCCATGAAGATGTGGGGCTCCGGTGGGTTCCCGACCTTCTCGTCGATAATGGCCAGCGCCGCTTCGATTTGGGTCCATTGCACTGTACCCGAGGTCCCGGGAGCGTTCGTCACGTGGATGACGAAAGCGTGCACGGGCTCGCAGTTAACCTCGAATTTCACCCAGGCTAGCCGGCGAAGCGGCTTGTTGAGGATCCTGGGCAAGTCAAACATGTCGGATTCCAGGACCCGGAGCGACGACGTAGCCGCATTGCCGTAGGATCCACCCCCTTGAAGTAAGGTGTATGTCTCGGCGGGGAAGTGCTTGGCATAGTCGTGACCGAGGTAGCTCGCGATGACCTCAGCCTGATCCTCGAATCCACTCCTGAGTCGGCCGTTATCGACTTCTTGCATACCGACAAAGTCTGTGTTCCTCAGCAACTTTGCCGTCCGCGACAGATCGCGAATGCCATCGGTCCCTTTGCCTGCACGGATGTTGTAGGACGCCACGTGCAACGACTTGAGAGCATTCGGGTCGCAGGGTTCCGAGTGTGTTTCTGCCGCCGGCGGTACAGCGGCGGCTTTTCGAACCTGACGGTTCTTCTCTACCTCTGGGGGCGTGCTGCTTGGCGAGCAACCGATCTGGAACGCGAGGACCAAGAAAAGTGCGCATACGGCTGTCGCAAAATGTGGGAGGGAATGACGGGCGGACGACCAGGTATGTCTTTTGAATAAAATAAGGGGCGATATCATAGTAATAGGATCACAACACATCGTCGGCTCGAGAGTCAAGGGGGAGGGGGAGGACGGGTGCAAGGTAGCCCCTTGAGCACCTTAGATCTCTGAGGTACCATGCCTATGCGCGAGAGCGGGCGGGCCTGCGAGAGAACAAACCGTCCGGGTCGCAATTGAGCTCTTCGGGTCCTGCATAAAGGGAGGTAGTGATGGATCACAAGGCGCAGGGAACACGTATGGAGAACCTCCTAGATCTCAGATGGCCGCCCGTGGCCTTGGCCTTCCGGGCAACACCACCGCCAAACGTCCGCCGCGTCAACGAAGCTCTGCCGGCAGGATGTGGCTACTGGAGGCACGCCGCAGATGGACAGGTCTTCTTTACAGAGGCTTCGGACCATTACAACTGCCCGATCGGAGCCCACACACATGGCATCGATCTGCCGAGCGAACGTGCGCGAGAACTTGAGGGGATAGTCGGAACGATGGTCGGAATCGGATACATCCAAATGGAGGAAGTGGCGGCGATACCGCAACGGAGCACGGCGTTTGGCGTCGCCGTCTATGCGCCTTTGGCGGCCACACCCATTGAGCCGGATGTGGTCCTCGTGCGGGCAAACCCCAAGCAGATGATGCTTCTCGCAGAGGCTGTGCGTGCGGCAGGGGTCGGGCACGACATGGCGGCCATGCTTCGCCCAACCTGTGCAATTATCCCCGAGGCGATTGAATCAGGGCGGGCAAGTCTGAGCCTTGGCTGTATCGGCAACCGTGTCTACACCGGCTTGGGCCCTGACGAGTTGTATTTCGCAATTCCGGCCGACATGGTCGCCGGCGTTGTCGATAAGCTCGAAATGGTCGTT
>JBHHWM010000457.1:0-2681 GCA_046756545.1 Rhodothermales bacterium
CGCCGCGCCACGGCAACGGCTTTCTCCGCCCAACGCGGCAAGACGTCCACATCCTCCAAGACCTCTATCGGCACTTCGTAGTACGACATCGCACGCTCGTCTCCATAGGGCCTGAACGGCTCCATCCCGGCGGATTCAAAATCCAGCCGATTCGAGTCATCGACCTTAAAATAGAGGCGGTCGTCCCCGATCAAGGCAAAGAAATAGCCCTCGGCATAGAGCCCCACCCCGCCGAACATGTCCCTGGCGATGATCGGGGAAAAATGTTCGAGTTGCTCGATGACGAAGCGTCGATAACTGGAAGAAACGGCCATCAGGAGGCAAGGGGTTTGGTCCGGCACGAGGCGCCCATCGGGCACCGGAATACGTGCCGTCAAGATAGCACAGAACCACCGACGATGAAACCGCCCGGAACAGCCGATCAGCCCCCTCCCGCCCCGGCCAGCGCTTCCGCCCGCTCCTTGAGGGCTCGATTCATGGCCTCAAACCCCTCGCGCGTGCTGGTATCGAGACGCTTCCACAACAAGGGCACCAGCAGGCCCCGGAATTCTTCTCGATGTATCAACCGGACGCGATGCCCGTCCAGCGCCTCGAGTTCGAAGATGTGCTCTCCATCAAACAAGCCGCGAAAGAGCAGGCGGCCGAGCCACCGGAACTCCTCATGGTTGGTCACCCTGGTCACGGTGGGCCTGAAGGTCATCGGCTTGCCGCCGGGGGGTTCCAGGCGCACCGTGAGTCGTTCGCCTACGCGTACGCGCCCTTCGGCCCGGGTGATGAACGGGTTCCAGGTATCATACCGGCTCAGTTGTGTGAGCACCGCCCATACGGCCTCCGGGGAAGCATGGATCTCTATGTCCGTGTAAAGTGCTCTCATCAGGATCCGTAGCGTCGATGGGCCGGGGAGATGATCCGTGTTCGAAGAAAAGTAGGGGTAGAGCCTGATCCAGGCAAGACCCACGCGCTCGACCTGTCACCAGGCCGGGGCCGGTCTCGAGAGCAGGGCCTCCCGCGCTGTACCGTCAGCCTTCATGACGTACACCGTGACGCGCCCCTCTTCCGTTGCGATGTAGGCAACCCGAGTGCCGTCGGGCGCATACGCGCCAAACTCGGCCTCGCCTTCTACCAGTAGCCGCTCTACACCGTCATCGAGACCTATGGCCGTAAGGCCATCCGGTGCGCCGAATAATAGGTGAGAACCATCAGGCGACCACGACGGCCACACCCCGGTAGCGATTCGCCTCCTTCCCGTGCCGTCGGCGTTCATCAGGTACACCGCGTCCGTGCCGTCGGAGGCGGTCTCGAAAAAGGCAATCCGGCGTCCATCCGGCGACCAGGCCGGCGTCTGGGCTTCTCCTTCCGCCTCGCCGACTCGGGACTGGCCTGAGCCGTCGGCGTTCATGACGTATATCTGATCGGTGCCCTCCCGCCTCGACACAAAGGCTATACGAGCCCCGTCGGGCGACCAGGCAGGCTGGGTATCGTCGGCGGCATCGGTTGTAAGCCGAACCCGGTTGGTGCCGTCGGGAGCCATGACAAAAATATCCGCGTTCCCCCCCGACCGCGACGCAAAGGCTATGCGGGCCCCGTCGGGCGACCAGGAGGTCCAGTAGTCCAGCGGGCCGGGCGTAAGAGGGACGAGCGCCAGGGAATCCAGGCTGAGGCGATGCACCCGGTACGTGAAGCCGTCGGGGGTGTCCGCGAGTTCCAGGATGGACAGCAGCAACGAAGCGCCGTCCGGTGCCCAGGATAGTTCTTGCACGTAGCCCACCTCGGCCTGGATGAGCGGCGTGGCGGCCACTTCGGGGGCTTGCTCCGGCGCGGCGTCCGGCTCACAGGATAACAGGAACATCGCAAGGAGCAACAGAAGCAGGGACAAACGTTTCCTCATGGTCTTTTCCTTCCACCGCCTCGCGCGGTATCGAGAGGTACAGGGGGATAACGGTTCATATCGGAATTAGGGACATCGGTTTCGGCCCATGGAGAGCCGGCCCGGCGTATCGCCGTCGTCAGACGGTTTCTACAGGCGTGATGATCACCTTGCCTCGGGTTTCGTCCTCGATCATGTGCCGGAACGCTTCGCGCACCTCGCGCAACGGGAACGTGCTGTCGATGATCGGTGTGATCTTCCCACCGGCAAGGTATTCCCGGAGGACGGCAATCGCTTCTTTCTTGGTGGGCATCGGTATGCCCGGCCCCCGCAGGGACGGTACGAAGCGCGAGAGGGCCATGAGCTTGAGGAAGTGGGGGATGACCCCGAACACGCGCCCGCCTGATGCCCCAAACCCCTCGTGCCCGATGGGGACGTATCGCCCGTCCGGCTTGAGCGCGCGCCGGAAGGCGGAGAAGGGGCGGGTCCCCGGCACATCGAAGATAAAGTCGTAGCGAACGCCGCGCCGCGTGCAGTCTTCCCGCGTATAATCGACGACCTCATCCGCCCCGAGCAAGCGGAGCATGTCCAGCTTGCCCGTGCTGTCCACGGCGGTTACGTGCGCACCGTGGGCCTTCATCATCTGCAAGGCGAGCGACCCCACCCCGCCCCCGGCCCCGTTGATCAACACCTTCCGCCCCGGCTGCCACCGGCTCAGGCCCCGAAGGTTCTGTAGAGCGATCAACCCGGAGGTCGGGACGGAAGCGGCCTGCTCGAACGTGACGTTGTCCGGCTTCAGCGCCAGCAGGTCCTG
>JBHHWM010000458.1:0-2645 GCA_046756545.1 Rhodothermales bacterium
GACGAGATGGGGGTTGGTCGCAGCCTCAAGGTGTTGAAGAAGACCAACCGGCAGGATGGATTCGATTGTCCCGGCTGTGCCTGGCCCGATCCTGAAAAACGGTCGGTCATCGCGGAGTTCTGCGAGAACGGGGCGAAGGCCGTAGCCGAAGAGGCTACAAAGAAGCGCATCACGCCTGCTTTCTTCCGAAAATGGTCGGTCGAAGCGCTGTCGAAGAAGTCGGATTACTGGTTGGGCAAACAGGGGCGTTTGACCTATCCGATGGTGCTGCGCCGCGACAGCAGCCATTACGAACCCATTTCCTGGGACGATGCATTTCGTCTCATCGCCGACCAGCTAAACGCCCTCGCATCGCCGGACGAGGCCATCTTCTACACGTCGGGCCGGACGAGCAACGAGGCCGCTTTCTTGTTTCAACTCTTCGTGCGTCTGTTCGGCACCAACAACCTGCCCGATTGCTCCAACCTGTGCCACGAGTCGAGCGGAACGGCGCTCAAAGAAGTTGTCGGAGTAGGCAAAGGAACGGTTCGCCTGGAGGACTTCGAGCAGGCCGATTTGATTTTCATCGTCGGGCAAAATCCAGGGACGAACCATCCGCGCATGTTGGCCACGTTGCAGAAGGCCAAGCGCAGCGGGGCGAAGCTCGTCCACATCAACCCGCTGCCCGAGGCGGGGCTGATCCGCTTCAAACATCCGCAGCGCCTCTCCGGTTGGATCGGACGAGGTACCCCCCTGGCCGATCTCTTTCTCCAGGTGCGCATCAACGGGGATGTGGCCCTCTTCAAGGGCATCATGAAAAAACTCCTGCACGAAGAAGCGCGTCGTCCTCACAACGTGCTGTCCCGCCAGTTCATTCGCCAGAAAACACAGGGCCTCCGGGCTTTCGGCGAAGATTTATTGCGGGAGACCTGGGATGTCATCGTGCAGGAGAGCGGCATCAGCCTGGAACAGATCGCCAGGGTCACCGAGATGGTGATCGAGTCGGAGCGCATCATTGCCTGCTGGGCCATGGGGCTGACGCAGCACAAGAACGCCGTCGGCAACATCCAGAGCATTGTCAACCTTTTGCTGATGCGGGGATGTATCGGCAAACCGGGGGCTGGCATTTGTCCGGTGCGCGGTCACTCGAACGTGCAGGGTGATCGGACGATGGGCATCACACCCAAACCGGCTGCGGCTTTCCTCGACCGGCTCGGCGCGGAGTTCGACTTCGAACCGCCCCGGATCCCTGGCTATGACACGGTCGAAGCGATCAAGGCGATGCATGAAGGGAACGCGTCGGTGTTCTTTGCCATGGGCGGAAACTTCCTTTCGGCTTCACCGGACACCGAGTATACCGCCGAGGCGCTTCAACGGTGTAGCCTCACCGTGCAGGTTTCTACCAAGCTCAACCGGTCGCACCTGGTCACCGGCACGCAGGCGCTCATCCTGCCCTGCCTCGGACGCACCGAGCGGGACAAACAGACCACCGGCGAGCAGTTCGTCAGCGTCGAAAACTCCATGGGGATTGTGCATGCCTCGCGGGGAACGTTGGATCCCGCCTCCCTGGATCTACGCAGCGAGCCGTCCGTCGTGGCGGGCCTCGCCAATGCGACGCTGGGGGCCGGGAAGCCCATCGATTGGGATGCCGTCGTTGCCGACTACGACCGCATCCGCGATCACATCGCCAACGTCGTGCCCGGCTTTGAGGAGTATAACCGCCGTGTTCGAGAGCCTGACGGGTTTTACCTGCCCAACGCGGCACGCGAAGGACGTTTCGAGACGGCTGTCGGACGGGCCCGGTTCACCGTGCATCCGATCCCGCGCCATCCTCTCGAAGACGGTCAATACCTGATGATGACCGTCCGCAGCCACGATCAGTACAACACGACCATCTACGGCCTTGATGATCGATACCGGGGGGTGAAAGGAGAGCGCCGCGTGATTTTTATGAACACGGACGATATGCAGGAGGCGGGTTATCAGCAGGGCGACGTAGTCGATCTGATCAGCCATTACCATGGAGAGGAGCGGGTGGCCCGGCGCTTCATCGTGGTACCCTATAGCCTGCCTCCCCGTTGCACCGCCACGTATTTCCCGGAAACCAACGTCCTCGTTCCCGTCGATAGTACGGCGGACAGGAGCAATACGCCTACGTCCAAATCCATCGTCATTAGCCTGCGGGCGGCACAAGACCCGTCGCCCTTCGATTATGACCAGGCCCCGTAAGCTCGGGATGCAACGGGATTGTTCCAGGATTGCTTCAAGTCGAGAAAGGGCGTACCTTCAGTTGCAAATCTGAACACTCTCTCAGATCGTCATGCATCCGGATTTAGTAACCGGGCTTATCCTGGCCGGCGGTCAGAGTCGTCGTTTCGGGAGCGAAAAGGCCCGCTATCCCGTGGCCGGACGGCCGATGATGGTGCACGTGATCGAAGCGGTTTCTTCCGTGACCGCTGCTCTCCTGCTCAGCGTCCGGGAGGATACGGCCGGATGGTTGCACCACGCGTTTCCGGGTGTGCGGACCGTGACGGATCGGTATGATGACGCCGGCCCGTTGGCGGGTTTGCATGCCGGCTTGATGGAGGCAACGACCCCCTGGGTGCTGGCCGTCGCCTGCGACATGCCGTTCGTCACCGCCGACGTGTTACGAAGGCTGCTGGATG
>JBHHWM010000459.1:0-2642 GCA_046756545.1 Rhodothermales bacterium
CCATAGATGTCCAGCTGTAACTGGTTGGCCGCGCCGTTTCCGATGCGAACCGGTCGCGAGCTCCTGTAGCCCTCCAGGTGGTCCAGGATTTCCTCGTTCTCGATGCGTCGGCCATCGATCTCGTACATGATCTGCAGGGACCCGTCCGGGTTCAACTCGCGGCAGCGGGCTTCCAGCCAGTGCATGAACTGGGCCGCCTCCTCCGTGAACCCGATGCGCATCAGCCCATATAGGGTAAAGGCGGCATCCCGGATCCACGTGAACCGGTAGTCCCAGTTACGCTCGCCGCCGATCCCTTCCGGGAGGCTGCAGGTGGGCGCCGCCACGATTGCCCCTGTAGGATCGTAGGTCATCAGCTTGAGCGCGAGCGCCGACCGCTCCACCACCTCGCGCCACCGCCCCCGATAGGTGCACCTCGACAGCCAGCGGCGCCAGTACTGCACGGTCTGCGTGAACAGGTCGAACGCTTCCGCCTCAGACAGTAACGCCCCACAGTCGCCGCCACGGTCTACCTCACGAAGGATGAACGTCGCCGTCTGACCCTCATGAAGGGTGAACTCAGCGGACACCCCATTGGCGGCCTGTTTCAGCGGAATGCGCGTGGCCAGGCCCACACTGAGACCGGGCGACTCAAAGCATGCTCCTCCGGCAGCAACCGTCGTTTTGTGCGTGTCCCGGGCGTAATTGAAGGCCGGCTGGCATTCCATGCGAAACGCCATTGTCCCCCGAACCGCAGTGACCCGGCGGACCAGGTCGTGGTGCGCACGGTCCTCTCCGCCCACCTCCACCGGCATATAGTCTGTGATCTCTCCTACCCCCTCGGGTGAGAGGAAGCGGGTCACCAGCACATTGGTCCCCGGCCAATAGAACTGCTTGTGGCTGATCTGCCCGGTGGTGGGAGAAATCCTGAAGTGCCCACCCTTTTTAGAGTCGAGAATAGCTCCAAAGACACTCGGCGAGTTGAAATGTGGAAAGCACAACCAGTCAATCGACCCATTCATTCCGACCAGAGCGACTGTATGCAGGTCGCCGATGATCCCGTAGTCCTCGATTGGCTGATACGCCATTGCACGCCTCCTCTATTTCTCAACGAGCTGCGTCACAAAGCAACTATGCCGAGTGCGCGAGACCAGCAAGGGCGACGCCACCTCCTCAGCCAAGCCGTTCCAGTAGGTGATCCCCCACCCGAATCGCGTTCGCCATGGCCGTCAACGAGGGATTGACCGCCCCAATGCTAACAAAGAAGCTGGTATCCACGACATACAGATTGTCGACTTCGTGAGCTTTGCAGTTGACATCGAGGACGGAGGTTTTCGGATCGGTGCCGAACCGGCAGGTTCCGGCCTGGTGCCCGACGCCGGCGATCGGAATGTCTTTGCCCATATACACGCTGTTCGGAATGAGATGATCGTGACAGCCGAGATGCTTCAGCATGGATTTCAGCTTGGCTCGCAGGCGGCGTGTCGGCTCCCGATTATTAAAGGTGTAACTGAGCTTGATTTCTCCCTTTGAATTGAGCGTCACCCGGTTGTTCGGTTCCGGCAGGTCCTCGGTGCTGAGCCAGAAATCAATGGCGTTGTTTGCCATGATGTCGAGCGTGATGCCCGGCACGAGGCGAGGCGCGTCGGCCTTGAACATGGGACCCTTGGACTTGCCGATCATCTGGATGTTGCCCAGCGGGAAGTCGAAATCGTTGGTCCCGAAGTAAAAATCGTTGAGGCTGAGCGTCTTCTGAAACTGGGTGGGATTCTTGTGGAGGGAGATGGCAACCAGTGCCGCGCTGTTGTGGAACATGTAGTTCCGCCCGACCTGGCCCGAGCCGTTGGCGAGACCGTGTGGGTGCTTGTCGTTGGGTGACATGAGCAGAAGCCGCGCCGAGTTGGCTGCGCCGGCACACACCGCCACGATATCCCCCGTGTAGGTGTCTGTGACACCGCCGCGCTCCACAACGACTTCGGTGACTTCGCGCCCGGTAGCACTGGTGTTGAGTCGGGTGACGTGGGCGTTGGTGACGAGGGTCACATTGGGATGCTTGAGAGCGGGCCGCACGCAGATCACCTCCGCATCGGCCTTGGCGTGGACCAGGCAGGGGTAGCCGTCGCACGTGTCGCATTTGATGCATGCGCTATTGTTCCGATCTTGCTCGTTGAGGAGGAGACCGGTGGGTGCGGGAAACGGGTGATAGCCGGCCTTGGACAAGTTGTCGGACAGCAGCTGGATGCAATGCTCGTGGGCCACAGGTGGGAAGGGATAGGGCGCACTGGCCGAGGGCTCGGTGGGATCGGCTCCCCGCAGACCGTGAACCTGATAGAGGTTTTCTGCCTTCGTGTAGTAAGGCTCCAGGTCCTCGTAGGCGATCGGCCAGGCGGGGGAGATCCCGTCGTGATGCCGCAGTTCCGCGAAATCCTCTTTGCGCAGACGGAACAGGGCTGCCCCATACAGCTTGGTCGCGCCACCGACAAAGTAATGGATCGCCGGCTGGAAGGGTTTGCCTTTGTCGTCATACCAGGTGTCGTTCGAGACATAGCGATTTTTTACAAAGACCTCTTCCACATCCCAGTTCTCCTTCTCCCGCGGAAGAAAGCCGCCGCGTTCGAGCAGGAGGATCCGCTTGCCGGACGGCGCCAAGTGATAAGCGAGCG
>JBHHWM010000460.1:0-2636 GCA_046756545.1 Rhodothermales bacterium
GCGGGAAGTAGGGATCGCCGTAGTAGAAGTCCCGGTCGGCGAAGGCCAGGTTCATCGTCTGGTAGAGCGTGTGGATGTAGCGGCTGCTGTTATAGCCCATCGCCTGGAGGTCGAAGTTCTCCAGCATGTTGAGCGCCTGGAGCATCACGGGGCCTTGCACCCAGGATGTGAGTTTGTAGACGGCGATGTCTTTGTACGTCGTCATCACTGGCTCTTCGATGTAGACTTGCCAGCTGGCCAGGTCTTCGAGGGTGATGAGGCCGCCTTGCTCCTGCGCACCCCGGACGAATTCCTCGGCGATGTCGCCTTTATAGAACCGGTCATAGGCGGCGTAGATCGCTTCTTTCCGGTTCTTGCCTTCGGTCAAGGCGTGCTCCTCGGCTTCAACCAGCTTGCGAAGGGTGGCCAGGAGATCGGCCTGCCGGAAGATCTCGCCGGGATAGGGAGCTTCGCGATCTTCGCCCAGGTGGGGCAAAAACACCTCCCGCGAATAGGGCCATTCTTTGATGCGTTCCTTGCGGCGCTCGATGCCGTTGGCGGCCTGGGCTTCGATGGGATAGCCCTCGGCCATTTGCATCGCCGGTTCGAGCACGTCTTTGAGTCGCATGGTGCCGTACTCGGCCAGCATCACCAGGAGGCCGCCGGGGGTGCCCGGCGTGACGGCAGCCAGCGGGCCGAACTCCGGCGGATAGGGCATGTCTTTCTCACGGAAGAACTCGGGGGTGGCTCCGGTAGGAGCGACTCCCAGCGCGTTGATCCCGATGACCTTGCCGGTGTTCGGGTTGTAGATCAACGCCTGGGTCTCTCCGCCCCAGCTCAGTACGTCCCACATGGTCGAGGTAGCCGCCAGCATCGCGCAGGCGGCATCGACGGCGTTACCGCCGCGCTGGAACATCATGGCTCCTGCCGTGGCTCCCAGCGGCTTGCCGGTGATGGCTACCCAGTGTCGCCCGTGCAAGACGGGCTTGGCGGTTTGTTGCGCATTCACGCCGTCGGGCAGGGTCGTCAGCATCGCGACGGCGAGGGGCAGGATGGAGGAAAATGTCTTCAAACGCATGGTCCCTGGGGATGAGATGCCGAGCCACTGGAGGCTCGAGGTGATCGAGGAACGAAAGCGTGCAGCCGAGGAGGAACAACATACTACACGAAAAAACCGACCATTTCAAACCAGGACTATCCCCTGTCGCTCGGGATGTGCCGGCGACGATCAGCCTTCGGATCCAGTACTTCGGACGTGATGACAGCCGGGTCAGGGAGTCAGGTTATAGAGGCGATAGGCGTTTTCGTACCCCATCTTTCGCTGTAATGCTTCCGGTAGCTGAGGCAGGATGCCCACGGTTGCCTGGATACTACCGGCGCTCGGATGCCGGTTGCCTTGTTGAATAATTTCATCACTCCCGATGACAAAGCGGTCGGGGAACGCCGTCAATAGTTCCAGCCATTCAGGTTTCAGGTGTCCCTGGGAGTCTACCGGGAACGTGGACTGCACCACGTTCCGGGCTTGCATGCCACTGGCTACCCGCAGGCTCAGGTAGAGATTCGGATGCTTCTCAAGGAGTCGGCGCGTCAGGTCGACGGTGCGCAATCCCGTATTATCCCACCCCAGATGCACCCATACGATGTTCGCCTCGCGGTTGTGGGCCAGCAGTCGTTCCAATCCAGGAATGTTGGCTTTCAACACGGAGGGGTTGGGAGATCGAAGGCGAGAGGGGCGGGGCATATCTTCGGGGATCGCCTCCATGTGAAGATCGATAGGTACGCCGTAGGTCGCGGCCAGGTCGGCGAGGCGGAGGAACAAGGGGTGATCCGGGGGAGCCGCTATATACGGGTGATCGGGGCGCATGGAAAGATGCTCGGCCGTCATTTCGCCGAAGCCTACCGCGCCTTTTTTAATCAACTCGGCAGCCGTAGCCTCGAACTCCTCCATGATGTCGTCCGTCACCTGTCCGGCTGAGATCGCTCGTTGGATCAGTACGTTCAGGCTGCCGCCGCCTCCCAGCACGGCGAATCGGTCCGGATACTGCTCAACCAGAGGCAAGAGATCATCCAGATAGAGTTTATGCTGCTGGTCTTCCACCTGGGGCATGGGCATGATCAGGGTGCGTTGTACGCCCGATGCATTCATGCTTTCGAGCGCGCTTCGGGCCGGGCCTTCAACGTCAAGCCGTCCTGATCTCCGGTCACGCCGTCCCACGATATGATTGTGGGTGTCGATGTAGAGCAGGTCGGTTGGTTGCTGCTCGGATAGGACGTTTCTTTCGTGAGGGATCGGTTCGGCTCCTTGATCCGGGTCGGTCCGGGAGAAGGCCGTGAGGAACATCAACAGGCAGACCGATGTCGCTGCGACGGAGAGCAAAAGGCGGGATTTCATAGGGTTGTCCTCCAATACAGGTGTCGTCTCTTGATCTATGAAGATGTCATTCGGGGATCAGTTATCAATGACCTACCTCGCAGCAAGCTACGAGGTAACTTGCAGCGGAACGGGTCGTTTTACTCCGTCAGTCGCCTTCGGCTCGTGTCCTAGGCACGTTTACTTGCGTCAGTCGGACTTCGTCCTCGTGTCGGGGTATGCGACCATGAAACGAATCACACAGGCTCATTGCTTGCAGAAGATAATGTTTCCAGCGCACGCCGGT
>JBHHWM010000461.1:0-2613 GCA_046756545.1 Rhodothermales bacterium
TAGCTGCCCGCGTTGATGTCGATGGAGGTGCCGGTGGCGTGGTCGGCCAGGCCGCTGGCGAGCAGAACAACCAGGGGGGCCAGATCGGCGGGCTCGGTGAGGCGGTTGAGGGCGAGGTCGACGACGACGTAGTCTTCGCCGTATGCGTCGATAAAATCCTGGGCCATGTCGGTGCGAATAAAGCCGGGTGCCAGCACGAAGGCGCAGATGTCGTCCTTGCCGAAACCGCGCGCGATGGACCGCGTCAGCGCCACGACGCCACCCTTCGACGCCGCGTAGGTCATGTACTCGGGGGTATCGCCGCGAAAGGCGGCCCGCGAAGCCACGTTGATGATCCGCCCGCCGCCCTGCTCCTGAAAATGCGCGACGGCCAGGCGGCACAAAAGTTCGACGGCCCGCAGGTTGACGGCCAGGGTCAGGTCCCATGCTCGCCGCCACTCGGTCGTCGAGGCGTCGAGCGGGATGTTGAGCGCTATGCCGGCGTTGTTGACAAGCACATCGAGGCGGCCATAGGCGGCAACGACGTCCGCGAACAACCGTTGGCAGGCCGCGGGGTCGGCCAGGTCGGCCTGGAAGACGCGTGCGTTGTTTCCGCACGAGGCGGCCAGCGCTTCGGCGGCATCCCGGCTCTGGTTGCAATGAACGGCTACGGTGGCACCGGCATCGGCTACGCCTTCGGCCAGCGCGCGCCCGATGCCCCGGCTCGCGCCGGTAACCAGTATCGTTTTTCCCGTAAGATCGATGCGCATGAAGGGGAGGGTTCGTTGTCCAGGGTTGGCGATCACGGCGAAATTATGAAATGCCGGCCACAAAGATCGAACGCGATCCCTCATTCGTACAACACGCGCTTCAAGTCCGTCACGGCCCCATCGGCGGGCACGATGTCGAAACGGATACGTCCGATGATTCGCCCCGTTTCGGTTTCGACGTCCACGCGCCATGCGCCGGGGTGCGTGTTGCGTTTCAGCGTATAGCCCCGGTACCCCCGGTTGCGCCCGCCAACGACGTCGTAGCCGATGCGGTCGGTTGCCATCCACTCCTGCTGCGCTTCATCGTAGACGTGCCATTCGTGATAAATCTTGGTCCGGAGCCGCGTCGGGGCAAAGACGGCGGCGAAGCAATAGACGGTATCGCCTTCGACAAAGCGAAACGGCTCGTCCGAATCGACCCAGAACCGGTACCGCGGAGGGCGCTCATAGCGTAATTCGTAGGCACTCCCTGCGCGGCTGACGTGGTGAAAGGCACCGCCGAAGCGCATGGCCAGCGGAACGGGAGGGATCCAGTGGAGCAGGTAGAACAGGTTGACCAGCCCGAAGAGGGTTCCTACCAGACCCAGCGCGTAGCCGAACTGGCGCGGCTTCGCAAAGACGGCTTTGAACCGAAGATATCCCAGCATCCCCCCGACCAGCCCCAGGCTAAGCACGCCGCCCAGCAGAAACATCCCGTAGTGCATGCTCTTCGTCACCACCGGGATGAAGAAAATGAAGAACGAGTAGACGGCCAGAAAGTAGAGCGCGCAGAGCAGATAGAGATTGAACAGGCGCTGATGAATAAACTCGTTGGCCACCAACAGCACGACGAGCACCACCAGAAACAACGACGACGGGGCCAACGACGCGCTCTGAAAATAGAAGATGACGTGCGCGCTAAAGAGAGCACCCAGGAAGAACTGAACGGCATGCGGAAACCAGGGACGGTACGCCACGATGCGCTTCGTGGCAACCCGCTCGTGCTCGACCAGCGTCGCCACGAGGATGAGCCCGCCCAGCACGACGAGGTAGACGAGCAGCAGGGCATTGTCGACCCATGCATCGATGCGTTCGAGGGTGAGCGCGTCCCACAACACACCGCCGACGAAAAAGAGCAGCGGGGCGTATCGCTTGCAGTGCTCGTACAGGGCGGCGGCACGACGGAACAGCGGGCGATGCGTCACCCAGGCTCTCAGCGATTGGCTCCGGCCCGGTATCTCGGAAGGAACGGAATCAGGCGTTTGGTCCGGTCGTTGGTCGGCCATCGAGGACTGCACCGAGAGATTTACTTCGCTTCCGGCGTCGAGGGCATCACAGGAGGAGCCGGACCGACGGGACTCTTCCTATCGGTAGGGTGTACGGACGGATCTTTCCCGGCCTGTGCTTTCGGACGACGCCACAGCGGCACCGACGAACACGGCTCGCCGTACATCAGCTTGCGCGCCACACGTTGCAGTTTTTGCAACGCGCCCACATAGGCGCTCGTCGGCACAATGTGGCTGCCGCATCCCTTCACCACGACGATCCGGTCCCGGTACTTCGCCCAATCTTCCGCTTCCAGCACCCGTGCGAAGTAGTCGCGCAGCACGTCGTCTTTCCGACCGTAGGTGACCGAACGAGCGATCCCTTCCAGCTTCGACGCCATCAGCATGTATGCCCACGTCGGCACGATGGCATCCGTCGAACAATACACGGCCACATGTTGATCGGCGTACTGCCCCCAGTCGTGCTGCTTGACGTGCGCCCGGAATTCCTTTTCGCGCAGGATCAGTCCTTCGACCAGGAACGGCTCGATGTCGAACTCGACGACCGGCTTGCCGTCCCACAGCGCCCCGAGGTCATAGACCTCGATGTCACTCTCAGC
>JBHHWM010000462.1:0-2612 GCA_046756545.1 Rhodothermales bacterium
CCGGCCTCGGCGGCACGTGGAATCGTCATCCGAAGCGTTATACCTGGTTTCTTCCCCCTTACCGTCGGACCCGGCATGCGAGGCAAAAAAGAAAGCCGGCTCGACCGAAAAAGGTCGAGCCGGCCTGAAAGACTGACACCGATATACTTACTGAGCCGCCCGGATCGTCGCTCCGCCATTGGATAACAGGTTGACGGTAGCCCCTTCCGTTCGGGGTGTCACCTGACCGGCGGCGGTCAGCACCACTTCTAAGCGACCGTTGGGTCCTGAGACGAGGATCGTGATGGTCTCCAGCGTGGGCGAGCCATCCTCATCGAGACGCAGGTCTTCGACGGCCCGGAATGTGAACTCGGTGATACCGGGTCCGCGCACCACCTCGTCGAACGTGAAGTCGAGGTCATCGACGATGAAGATGGTATCGTCGAGCGTCACCTCCGTGTTGCCTGTGGCCTTCACCTTGGTGCCCTCGGCCCGCACTCTGATGTTGGTCCCTTCAGCGAGCGGGTTGCCGTTCTGGTCGGTCACCGTCAGGGTGTAGGTCTGCCCCAGGATGGCGGTCGCCGGTTCAACGGTGATCACGGGGAACCCGGAGAAGAGGACGGGGAAACGACTCCACACCCGTCCCTGATCTTCGTTGGCCGTCTCAGCCTCTACGTAGCCGATCCCGTCGGGCGGCAACGGGTTGGCCGAAATGAGCTTCACCGACCCCCGACCTTCCTGGTCGGTCAGGACGGAGCCTTCGATGACCGCGTAATTCGCCGTAAAATGAACGGCGGTGCCGGGTTTGACCGGGTTGGCAAACTTGTCCCCGACGATGACGCTGACGAGGTTTTCCAGCCCGGCCCGGTTCAACCCGGGGAAGTTAAACTTGGCAGGCCCCAGGGTGAAGTGGTCCTGATCCGGCAAGCCGCCGTGAATCGTGACGCTCACCGGCTTGGAGCGGATGACGGTGCCGTCATCTGTGGTCGTTTCGGCCACGATCTGCACCACGCCGGCCCTGTTCCCACTGGAGAGATTGACCGTGACGCGCCCGTTGTTGTCCGTTTCCGATTCGGTAGGCGCGATGAATTCGCCGCCATCCGGGTGTTGCCCCAGAGAAAACCGCACGAGGGCTTCCTGGTCGAGTGTGACGGGCCGCCCCGCCGAATCGGCAACCTGGAACGTAATCCGGGCGACTTCCTGCCCGCCGCTTTCGATCACACTGATGCTTTCCTGGGTCTGCGACAGGAGCAGAATATTGGAAGGCCGGCCCGAGGTAGGATCTTCGGCACGGACGCGCCGGATACGGAGCTTGGGCACTTCGACGACTCGTCCGGCGATGCCCAACACCGAGATCTGGTCTGTAGCAAAGCCGTCCTTCGAGGCGATGATCTGGATGTCCGTCGTGGCGTCGAGTTTGACGTCAACGCTGAAAAAGCCTTCTTCATCCGTTTCTACGAGGATGTCTTCCAACGTCTCGAAGAATTCGTTCGCCACAATGCGGATGAAAGCGTTGGGGATGGGGTTGTTGGTTTCTGCGTCGAGGACCTGGCCCGTCAGGGTGACGGTGCCGCTCTCATCGTCGCTTGTATCGCAGCCGATGCCGATCACCCCTAGCAGGCCCAGCATCAGCAGCAGCAAAGCAAAACGTCTCATCAGGCTGCTCCTTGGTGGTCTTTTGAATCGAATAGAGGGACTAGGGCTCTGGGTCTTTTCGATGAATTCGAGCGCTAATCGCAGGTATCGGACGCCCGGAGCGCTTCTTAACCCGTGCGGCAAAGTGGCGAGGGAGCAAGTGCAAGACGCCAGGGAGGTAAAATGGCCGGATTGCGGCACCCTACCCTGGAGATGCGGCACCGATGGGGCAGAAAACGCTATCTGAAGACATGCATCAAGAGAACGGAAAAGCCTATACCGAAGAGCCTACGTCAAAGTCGGCTACATATTCTTTACACTATTCGTGCTATGCCGCCTGGCTAAAGGCCCAGTTGCGTCCAGACCCACCAGAGGGTGCGTCCGCCCAGACCGGCACACACCAGCGTCACGAGCACACCGACGGCGAAGTACCAGCGGGGCAGGCGAAGGGCGTGCTGGCGAAACGTGAGATAGAGGACGAAAGCCGCGATGAACGGCAACAACAGCCCGTTGGCCGCCTGCGCCGCGATGATGATCGACAGCGGGTCGAAGCCCGTCAGGCTGAAGAACAGACCGGTGAGCAACACCGAAAGCCACACCCCGCGATAGCGCCAGTCGCGCGGGTCGTCCGGCCAGCCGAAGATCTCTCGGATGCCCGAGGCCGCCGCCAGCGGAGCCGTCACTGCCGAGGTGATACCGGCGGCCAGCAATCCGAAGCCGAACAGGGTACGAGCAGCGGTTCCGGCCACCGGCTCCAGCAACGCCGCCAGCCCGGCCACGCCCGACACTTCGGCCTCCGTCCGGGCCAGGGTGGCCCCGGCCATGACAATAGCCAGCGAGATCACTCCGCCGGCAGGGATGAACAGCGCCATGCCGGTCAGTTCGCGCCGCCAGGCTCGCTCCGGTGCTTCGTCGCTCCAGTAGTGCTTGGCAACCGTAGGGTGCAGGAAAAGATTGTAGGTAACCACGGTGGTCCCGATAAGCGCCACGACCCGCAC
>JBHHWM010000463.1:0-2604 GCA_046756545.1 Rhodothermales bacterium
CGTGGACCATTTCATCGGTCCGATCCAGGAACCGCAATGCATCGATGCCCATGATCGCCGCCGGCACCATGCCGAAATTCGAGAGGGCCGAGTACCGCCCCCCGATGCTGGGCAGTCCGAAAAAGACGTATCGGAAGCCGTCGCTTTCGGCGACATGCTGCATTTTGGACCCCGGATCCGTAATGGCAATAAACCGCTCGCCTGCCTTCTCGGCTCCGATGACCTGCCGGGCGCGTTCGAAGAAGTATTGCTTGAAAATATTGGGCTCGAGGGTCCCACCCGACTTGCTCGACACGATAAAGAGCGTATTGGCGAGATCGACCTTGTTCTCGAACGCTTTGACCTGGGCGGGGTCGGTCGAATCGAGGACGTGGAAGTGGGGGAAGCCCGCCTGCCTCCCGAACGTGATCTCCAGCACTTCGGGGCCGAGGCTCGATCCTCCCATTCCCAGAAGCAGCGCATGGGAAAATCCCGCCTTCCTCACCTCTTCAGCCGTGCTCTTGAGGTGCTGACTCTGCGTGAGCTGGTCCTCGGTAATGCCCAACCACCCAAGCCAATTGCCCTCATCGGTCCCCGTCCACAAGGTCGCATCCCGCGCCCACAACCGCCGCACCTTGTCCTCCGCGCGCCACTCCTCGAGCGACGTCCTGACCGCCTTGGCTAGCGGCTCTGGGAGCGTGTATGTCTGGCGATTGATGGTCGGGTTCGCAGCCGCCTGGCGCGTCTTGTCCACCGCGGCCAACAGCTTGTCAAAGGGCTCGGCGAACAATTGCACCCCCTCCTTGAGCAAGCGATCCGTCACCTCGGCCATCGAAATACCAACTTGTTCGAGGGCCTCCATGGTGTCGTGTGCCTCTTCCAAACCCTCGGTGAGGCTCGCCCGAACCCGGCCGTGATCGCGGAACGCGTCGAACGTGGCGGGTGGAATCGTGTTGACGGTGTCTGGGCCGATGAGTTCCTCGACGTACACTACGTCACGGTAATTGGGATTTTTGGTACTCGTACTGGCCCACAACACCCGCTGGGTCTTTGCTCCCTTCTTCGCGAGCGCCAGCCACGCGTCGCCTCGAAACAGTTCCTGATATCGCTGATACGTCAGCTTGGCGTTGGCGATGGCCACTTTCCCCAGCAGGCTGCGCAACAGTGCCCGTTCGCCCGCACTCGTAGCCGTCTTCAGCTTTGACGCAAGCATGGCATCGATCGCCGTGTCGATGCGGCTGATGAAGAAGCTCGCCACACTCGCCACATGGCTTACGTCACCCCCCTGTGCGGCGCGCTTTCCGAGCCCGGCGATGTACGCGTTGGCCACGCGCTCGTAGGTCTCCTGGGCAAAGAGCAGGGTCACGTTGACGTTGGTGCCTTCGCTGATCAGTTGCTCGATCGCCGGGATCCCTTCGGGAGTGGCCGGAACTTTAATCATCAGGTTGTCGCGGCCTACGGCCCGCCACAGCCGCCGGGCCTCTTCCAAGGTGCCCTTGGTCTCGTGAGCGAGATGGGGAGAGACTTCCAAACTGACGTAGCCGTCGCGCCGCTGTGTCTGCTGGTAGACGGGACGCAATACATCGGCGGCGTCTTGAATGTCGCGAATGGCCACCTGCTCGTACAGCGCCTTCGCGTCCTGGTACTGCGGCGCAAGGGTGCCGAGGATCTCCGTATAATCGGTGCTTCCCGTAATCGCTTTCTCAAAAATGGCCGGGTTCGATGTGACCCCGCGCAAGCCGTCCTCCTTGATCATCCGATCGAGACCCCCGCTGGTGAGGAGGCTGCGGCGGATGTAATCCAACCACACCGATTGCCCCTGCCGCTGCAATGCTTTCAACGGGTTCATGACTCCTCCTTCAAATGCTTACAGGCCAATTGCGTGGGGAATCTCTGGACCATCCTCATGCATCCTCCTTGAGCACAAGGTGCCAGTCCTGGTTCCACGTGATTATGGTCCGGGTCTCACGTTCGTGCCCGAGGACGCTGAGCGAAGCCGTGCCCAGGACCAGCAGCCGGCCTGCGTCAGGAGAAAGACCGAGCCAGCACGCGGCGAGGACACGCAGCACGTGGCCGTGGGCGAACAGGGCCACGTCGCCCCCGGCAGCCGTCGCCTCTTCGATGACGTTGCTGGCTCGCCGGGCGACCTGTTCGAGTGTCTCCCCACCCGGTAGGTTGCCGGTCCAGATCGTCCAACCCGATACCTCTGTGCGGATCTCGGCGGTCGTTCGACCCTCGTAGTCACCGTAGTCCCACTCGCGAAGATCATCGGTAGGCTTGGCGACCTCACCGTACCCTGCGATGCGGCACGTCTCCATAGCTCGCGTGAGCGGGCTCACCAGCACAAGCGCAAATGTTCTGCCGGCCAGGCGCCGACCGAGCGCCGCGGCCTGGCGCCGGCCCAAGTCCGTGAGTGGAATGTCGGTACGGCCGGTATGTTGTCCGGTGACAGTCCACTCCGTCTCGCCATGGCGGATGAGCCACAGTTGCGGACGACGCTCAGGCATTCGGAGACCTCTTCCTTCCACCCTTACCCCAACCCTCTCCCTAGTAGGGAGAGGGGGAGGTTTTACGCAGGCATAGCACCGTTTCACGCGCGATCCAGGTTTCCTCGTCATCGGCGAC
>JBHHWM010000464.1:0-2584 GCA_046756545.1 Rhodothermales bacterium
ATATGTATATAGTCAGCAGCGCTGTCGCGGAGCTTATCTCGCTGGTGAAGATAGATCATCGTAGTTTCTATGTGCTTATGCCGTGCGTGCGTTTGAACCTGTTGAAGAGATGCGCCTGCCTCTAAAGCCAGCGTGCAGCCGGTGTGTCGCAGGGTGTGGGCTCCGATTTCCTGGGACAAGCCAGCCCGTTTCGCTGTTTTATTGACGATGTTGTAGATAGCCTGGGGACTGAGCCTTCCATCGCGGTTATTATTGCTCAGAGAACGCCACAGAGGACCTGCTGAAATGTTATAATGCGCCCTCATAAGGTCAATCTCCTCGACCACATGCGCGGGTATTTTGACGTATTGATCGGAGCCTCCTTTGGTAAAGGGCAGATCCAGGACCCAGTAGTGACCTAGTGGACGGATATGCTCGGCGTCCATAGCAGCAGCCTCCGACCGGCGTAGTACACAGTAGAGCAGCGTCAAAATCAGAGCACGGTCGCGGATAGCCGTCTTCCCATTTTTTTCGGTGCCTGCTAGAAGATGGCCGGCTTGCTCAGACGTCAAAAACACGACGGCGCGGTCTTGTTGTCTGCTGTTTCGTACTCGGCGGAGCAACTGGCGGTGCGCCGGATTCCGCTCAATCGCTCCCAGCGCCATCAGCCAGTCGAAGAATCCCCGAATGGCTGCCACGCGACGCTTCAATGTTGCTGGTTTGTACCCTTCATCTTCCAGTTGATGAATGTAATTATTCACGTGGATGAAGGTTACCTGCCGGACGAGTTCGAGTGTAATGATGCGTGTTCCGAAAAAGTCCCAGAGGTCACTGCGATACGCCGACCTTGTCTGCGCACGGTCGAAACGCTGTAAGAAAAGCTCCAGTAAATTCAGGTCAGGAGACTGGAGGTCGGTAGAGACCACGGCCCGATTCGGCCGACGGATAAGATCATCAGACATGAGGCCTGTATGGATTAGCTTGGAAGATCGGACACGGAGTCTCTGCGGCTGTCTTCTACCATTTCCAGAATCTCAGACAAAACAGCGGTGGCATCTACCTGGCCCTGTACCGCTGCCTTTATCCGATGCATCAGAGCATCCTCTATGACAATGCTGGCTTCCGTGAAGCCTGTCGGAGTTACCGTTTCTTCGATGTTCTCCCAGGGCATTCCGTATGCGAGGTTGGTAAGGTGGTTGTTTCTCGGATTGCCGTCAAGATGGCGCACGGAATGGAGAGAAGGCTGCGGCCCGAGGAAAGCCCATGCGACCAGCCGGTGTACATGGGTTCTGAAAGGCTTCTTCTGATGGATGAGGGTAATGGTTTGATGCCCGGAGGGTTGTATACCCGGCTTCATTATACCGCCTGGTAAGAACTTGCGATGCTTGACGTTGCTTTTCTTGTTGGCACCATAGTACCGATACCGAGGCAGGGACACCACGCGGCCCTGATCGGAGACAATGTATTCGTAGGAGGTGAACTTAGGCGTTGCAACGTAACGCCAGTTCTCGTTCTTGGCAGTGTCGCCATCGAAGATTTTTCTGAATGCCTCGTGGCAACGGTCATCCTCTAAGCTCACGTTGTTCAGCTTCATTCAAGGACCTCGATCACGTGTTTGAGGGGATGAGTTGATGTCTTTCGTTGTCTCAACCTTTCTTAATTATGTAAAGTTGATAACTATTATTATCACACGTTAAAAATAGCCGTTTTCTCTTTGGAAATCAAGTGTTCCGAACGCTATTTCGCCATCTATACATTGGCTTTTGTAGATTTATTATTGCTTGACGCAGAACGAGATCATCGACCAAGCTCTTTAGATTCAAAAACACATGCAGGAACAAAGATCGAAAGTCACCATCTATGATGTTGCTCACCACGCAGGTGTGGCCATTTCTACGGTGTCGAGGGTTCTCAATAATTCGAGCGACGTCTCAGACCAGACACGAGCGCGGGTGTTGAAGACCATCGAAACGCTAAATTTTCGTCCTCACCGGGTTGCAAAAAAGCTGGCACAACGCCAGACGCCTTCTCTGGCCATCGCCATACCTACCTTTACAACACCATTCCATAATGAACTTCTTAAAGGCGTAAGGAATCATCTTCATACGCATGATTGCGACCTGCTCCTGTTCGATCTGGGTTCGACATCGCCTCTCGAAAGATTACTCAACATGCTCAAACGAGGCACGGTAGACGGTCTGCTGCTGGTCGGCGTGGCTGTGGGTAATCAATTATCGCAGGAACTCAACGCATTACGCTCACCCGTAGTTCTTGTAGGTCACCATCATGCTCACTTCGATTGCCTCTACTGGGACAATGCACAAGGAAGCCGGGCTGCCGTCCAACATCTAATCCACCGTGGTCATCGCCGGATTGGGCTCATTCGGTCCTACTCTGACAGCTACTTCCAATTGCAACGCATCGAAGGATATCGTCAAGCTTTGGAGGAAGCCGGCCTTCCCTATGACGAGACCCTGGTTCAGAGCGGGACGACGGAAAAACACGCCGGCTTTAGCGAAGAACATGGCTATGAGGCCATGAAGCTCCTTTTAAAACGAGATCCGGTAACCGCGATCTTCGCCAGCAGCGATGTTCAAGCTATCGG
>JBHHWM010000465.1:0-2577 GCA_046756545.1 Rhodothermales bacterium
TGCTGATAGACACCGGGACCGGTCGGCAGGTTGGCTAATTTTTGTTCGAGAAGGGTGGTCATCGGGGTGGAGAACCCACGGGAGGATTCGCGTTACAGGGTGGTCACTGAACGCAGAAAATAGAGCATGGTTCGGCGGAAAGTACGCCTTCCGTATGGTGATCGTACAGGGGCTACAGGGCGGGAAATATACCCTCGAAAAATACCGATAACGCGATGGTCCAGAGTACGGCGGCCATTAAGGCGAGCAACACGGGCCGACGGCCGTCGGCAATCATAAGGACGAGATAATAGGACACCAACAGGAGCGAGGAGAACCTGGACAAGAGCGTACGCCCTTCTTCGTGCGCCCGAAGAGGAACCGCTTCATGGTGAGAGGCGGCCCGCCCGGCCTCGACGATCTCGTTCGCTTCGGTAGCGATCAAGCCGTGCGTTCCGAAAATGATGGCGGGAATCCACACGTAGGAGAGGCGCACCAGTTCTGTTTCCGAGAAGTCGTTGAACGCAAAGCCGTAGACGTAGATCGCGGTGAAGATACCGGCAAGAATGAGGCCTTCGTAGACACGCTTCGAGGTAGACATGGTCAGGCGTTTGTTTGATCGGGGAGCCAGCGATGACTGAAGAGTTCGGACAGGCCCAGGGCGAGAAAATAGAGAAAGCCGAAGGCGAGGACGCGGTGCGGCTCGTCGATCCACAGGCCGCTCCCCGGCAACGCCTGCGCCTCGACAACCTCCCGGCTGATTCCGAGGATGGGCATCGGCAGCAGCGTCGTGATGAAGGCAAAAACAAGATACAAAAGCGCGGAGACCGCCCAGCCTCGCTTGATAAACGCCCGTTCGTGCCCCTCGGGTACGTCTCCGGCAAACACGATGAGCATCCGGTTGAGGGTGAGCAGCAGGATGGTCCAGAGGGGCCACCAGGCTCGAAAGGCAACGGAGAAAGCAAGGGCAAAGATCGCATAGAAGAGCGCCAGCCCGAGCAGCGACGTGATCTTCGTCTGCGTCGCGAGGGGTTTGTTGAAGACGACGGAACCCATGAAGCCGCTCGAATGGACGATGAGAAACTCCAGCAACATGACCAGCATGAGGTAGGCAACGACCCGCCGGCCTAACGTATACGGCGCGATCCAGGTGATCAAATACGCAGCGGCAAAGAGGAGGTCCGGGGTGGCCGTGGCAATGCGTGACGGCAGCGCGTCGCCGGGGCCGTCGGCCAGGGGAGGGTTTTCGTCAAGCGCCTTTGGTTGCATCATCGTTAATCAACGGGCAGGCGGTGCCGGCCGACACCTTTCCGGCCGTAGTCTTCATTCATCCGATCCGAAGTGACGCAGGAGCAGGCGAGCATACAGCCCGGCGTCGAGGTCGCGGAGGGCATGGCGGTTGCCAGGTAGCAGGGCGAGCGAGCTGTTGGGAAGGGTATGGTGGAGGGCCAGCGGTACACCGGGCGGGAACAGGTCGTCTCGGTCGACCGCGCTGACCAGGACGGGATGCTCTATCCGGGCCAGGGCCTTGTAGGTTTCGTCCTGTGTGGGAAGCGTCTGGACGAAGCGGATGACTCGCTCGAAGAGGTCGCGCCAGTCGCCGTGGAATTCTTCCAGGCGTTGTACGATGGCAGGGTAGCGAGCGGTCAGGAGATCCGCGTCGAGGCGGGCCGCCATCCTGGTAACGAGGTGGCGGTTCCAGCGAATATTCGTGCCATGGACGGCGATGTTGTTCAGCCGATGTGGATGCGTCTGGGCCAGACGGAGCGCCACGTACCCGCCCAGCGAAAACCCGAAGAGATGGGTTGTGCCCAGGTCAAAAAAATCCAGCAGGGCGAGCACGTTGTCGATGAACAAATCGTTGGAAAGAGGGAAGTCTTCGAACGCATCGGAGGCTCCATGCCCGGCGAAATCGAGGGCGAAAAGGTGGAAGTGCGGTTCGAGTTGACGAACGAGGGGTTCGGTTTCGAGCATGATGGAACCGGCAGCTCCATGCAGCACGACCAGCGGCGGGTGAGCGGGGTTGCCGAGTTCATATACGGCCAAGTGCCCGTCGCGGTACGGAAGAAACGAAGGCGTGAACGGCGTTGGAACACTCTGGCAAAATTCGACCAGGACGCCATGTGTTTCTTTCGGGTGCAGGAAAAAGATGAGCTTGCCGTCGGCACCGGGGCGTGGTTCATCACTGAGGGGAGTAAACCCGGCTTCCCGCAGGCAATGCATGTGCGCGTGGATGTCTGCGACCTCGAAGGCCAGGTGGTGCAGGCCCTCCCCGCGCTTTTCCAGGTAGCGGGCTACCGGGGACTCCGGCCCGAGGGCTTCGAGTAATTCGAGCTTAGCCGTTTCAGCCGAGAGGAAGTGCGTCTTGACGCCTTCGCGTTCAACGCCTTCTTGCTTGTAGGGGCGGATGCCGAGCAGGGTTTCGTACAGTTGAGCGACGGCTTTCGGGTTCTCGACGGCCAGCCCGATATGCTCGAGATGAGGCATGGAGTATTGATGCATTTTCTTTTCAAATGAGACGCTCCGAAAATAGGCAAAACCATATAAACGGAAAGGCGGAAAAGCTGAGGTACACTCTTTCCGGCACCGGAAAAGATA
>JBHHWM010000466.1:0-2573 GCA_046756545.1 Rhodothermales bacterium
GCGACCTGGGCTTCGACATCGTGATCTTCGAGTCGGATACGATAGCAGAGACCGAATGGACGACGACGTTCGACATCCTCGGTGCCGCCCTGACCGGCAGCGGCATAGCGACGAATGAATCCGTGACCCTTTTTCACCGGGTCGTAGCCACCGACGGCAGCTTCGAAACACCGGGGCCGGCGTCACGCATCGGGTTCCTGCGCGGTCAACTGACCGACGTAGAAGACGACCCCACTGTGCCCGAGCACTTTGCCGTGCGCGGCAACTATCCGAACCCTTTCAACCCGACCACCACGGTGCGTGTGGATCTACCTCGGCCCGCCGAAGTCCAGGTAGAACTCTATGACGTGTTGGGCCGTCGGGTGTGGGTCAGCCCGGCGACACCTCTCCCCGCCGGGGTGCATCGCGCCGTGGTGATCGATGCAGGTTCCCTGGCTTCCGGTATCTACTTCTACCGCGTCGTCGCGCACGCCGAGGGGCACACCTTCTCCGGGACGGGTCGGATGACCTTGCTGAAATAATGTTCGATGACACTTCTCTTCAAAAGGCTCCGAGCCTCGCATTCTGAGCCTTTTCTCCTGCTGGCACACCCCCTCCACGCTCGTACCCATCTTCTCATAGCCCCCCTTGAAAAGCGTCTGCGATACCCCTAACCTACGGGGCACACTCGGCAGCGCGGACGCATGACACCTCAGGATTCATCTACCGAACAGGACGCCTACGGGGCGCGGCGGATCGTCGGGCTGCTGCTGGGGCCGCTGCTGATGGTGCTGATGCTTCTATTGCCCGCCCCGGATGGGCTCTCCGCCGGTGGCTGGCACACGGCGGCGGTGGCGGTGCTGATGGCCGTGTGGTGGATCACCGAGGCCCTCCCGATCCCGGCCACCTCGCTGCTGCCGCTGGTGTTCTTCCCCATCCTCGGCGCAGGCACCATCCGGGAATCAGCCACACCCTATGCAAATCCGCTCATTTTTTTGTTTCTGGGTGGTTTTCTCATCGCCACCGCGATGCAGCGCTGGGGGCTGCACACCCGCATTGCGCTACGCATTATCCGGTTGATGGGTACAGGTCCGCGCGCGCTCGTGGCGGGGTTTATGGTTGCTGCGGCATTTCTGAGCATGTGGGTGAGCAACACAGCCACCGCCATGATGATGCTCCCCATCGGGCTGTCGGTGGTGCAGTTGGCCGAGGAGGCCGAAACGGAGGACCTCACGCGCAAACGCTTCGCCCTGGCCCTGCTGCTGGGCATCGCCTATGGGTGCAACATCGGCGGGATGGCCACCCTTATCGGGACGCCTCCCAACGCGCTCCTGGCCGGGTTCATCGAAGAGCAGTACGGGCAAACGATTTCGTTTGCAGACTGGCTGGGGGTGGGGTTGTCCCTGGTCGCGGTGGGGTTGCCGCTCACGTTTCTGGTGCTCACGCGGATCGTATTCCCCCTTCGCCTTGCTACGCTTCCAGGAGGTCGGGCTTTGATCGAAGGTCGCCTGGCCCGCCTGGGTCGTATGTCGAGCGGAGAACGATGGGTAGCGCTCGTGTTCGTCCTGACGGCCCTGCTCTGGATCATACGCCCGGTGCTCGAAAAAGCGGTTCCTACGCTCTCCGACGCAGGCATCGCCATGGCAGGCGGCCTGGTACTGTTTATGATTCCGATCAACCTCAAGCGCGGCGTGTTCGTCCATAGTTGGGAGTCAGCGCGACGGCTTCCATGGGGCACCTTGCTGCTGTTCGGCGGCGGCCTGAGCCTGGCGGCGGCCTTCGTGCGAACCGGCCTGTCCACGTGGATCGGCGATATCCTCGGCGCGATAGGGTTTTTGCCCGTGCTGGTCGTCCTACTCATCATCGTTGCCGTGATCGTGCTGCTGACGGAGTTGACCAGTAACACGGCCACGACGGCGGCTTTCCTCCCCGTGCTGGCGGCGCTGGCCGTCGGTATCGGACAGAACCCGTTGCTGCTCACGATTCCGGCGGTGCTCGGGGCTAGCTGCGCGTTTATGTTGCCGGTTGCTACGCCGCCCAATGCGATTGTGCACGGCAGCGGGCGCATCTCGATTCCCCAGATGGCGAAGGCGGGCATCTGGCTCAATGTACTCTTCTTGCTCCTTATCACGGCGCTGGCCTATACGCTCGTACTCTGGGTCTTCGACGTACACATCGGGGTGATTCCGGCCTGGGTGCGATGATGCCCGGTCAGACGTTCGTGCCGCATCGTCTCTCCTCCCCCGCTCATCTTCTCTGTGCTCAACTCGATGAAAAACACCGTAAACAGGACTGGAAACTCGACGACTTCTTGAGTACGCCTTAATACTCATGCCGTGCAAACGATAGTAGTTGAATAACGGAAATCCTGTTGTATCTCAACCCGTCCGTACCGCCATGGATTTCAAGCTTCCACCGCTGCCCAATACCCTCGGCGAAATCTTGCAAATAGTGTCCCGAGAAACGCCCTATCCCGACAACGACCGGCTTGCAAAGATTATTCAGAGAGATCCCGCCATGACGGTGTACGTTCTCAGGCAGGTCAATTCGGCCTACTACGGAGTCCGACAACACGTCACCCAGATTCGCAGGGC
>JBHHWM010000467.1:0-2563 GCA_046756545.1 Rhodothermales bacterium
CAGAGCGGTTTCAGGAAGGCTTTGTCAGGGGCGCCATGGACTGACGGGCACGGAGTGTGGGGGGGGGGGCACGACGTGCTTCGAGCGATTCCGAGGGTAAGACATTTTCGGACCGAGGGGGGGAGTACGTGGCCATCATGGACAAGATCGGGCCGCTGCATAAGCTTGAGTTACCCGTTGTGGTGGGGACCACTAAATGTGGACGTGAGCGAAAGGTCTTCGCGGATGCTGAAGCCCTGGGGCCTCAAGCATCAGGTCCTCAACGCGAAGCACCACAAGAGCGAGTCGGAGATCGTGTGGAACGCCGGTCAGCCCGTGAAATGTTTCTGGCGAATTGAGACAAATGGGGGTGAAGTTGTGTGCGGTTCCGCTCTGGGCGAGCTAGCATGGGATGAGCCCGAAGCAGAGGAGAGGGATCGTGAAGAAACGTCGAAAGTTCACGGCACGCCAGCGGGTGCAGATCGTGCTGGAAGGGATGCAGGCGGATACGTCTGTGGCTGGTACCTGCCGGCGTCATGGGATCACGTCGTCCTTGTACTACCGATGGCGGGACCAGCTCTTCGAGAACGCGGATCGGCCGTTCGAAAAGAGGGGCAAGCGCTCGGACGAGGGGGAGCTTCTCGAGGCCGAGAACCTGCGTCTCAAGGAGGTGATCGCCGAGATCACATCGGAGAATCTCGAGCTAAGATAAGGTTCTTCGTCAATCTGGTTGCAGACGGTCGGGAAACGCCGCTTTGATCTTGAGGATGAAGTAGGCGTCGTCGCGGAACCCATACGCCTGGCGCTTGATCACTTTGATCCGGTTGTGCATGCCCTCGAGCCGGCCGGTGTGAATCGGATAGCGCGCGTGGTTGACGATGCCCTCCTGATGCTGGAGGAGCATGGTCGCGAACCGCTTGAGTGGGACGAGTCCGCTGGCTTTGGCGAGTTCGCACCATTGGTGGAGGCCTCGGACGGCCCGCTCGGGGTTGTGGTAGCGGAAGAGCTGTTTGAGCTGGTCCTTGAGGACGTAGACGGTGCTGAGAGCCTCGTTGGCGTCGAGGAGTTCCTGGAGTCGGACTCGCTGATCGTCCGAGAGATTCTCCTCGTTCTTCAGCAACAGATACCGGCTGCCCTTGATGTAGCGCCGCCCTTCTTCGCTCTGCTTCTTGGATTCGTCGAGGCGGACGCGGTCGACCACCGTCCTGCCGTAGTGGGCGATGACGTGGAAGGGGTCGTAGACGAGGGCGGCCTCGGGACAGGCCTCTTCGATGGCCTGCCGGTAGGTGTTGGCCATATCGACGGCGATCGCCTCGATCGAGGCGAGCTGATCGGAGGCGAGCTCATCGAAGAAGCCGAGAAGAGTAGCTTTCGTGCGGCCGTGACCCACCCAGACCAGCCGGCCCGTCTCGAGGTTCAGGACAGTGGTCATGTAACGGTGACCCTTGTGAACGCTGATCTCATCGATCGCCAAGAGCCGCAGATCGTCGTAGCTCGGGGTGCCCACCTCGGTGATGAGCCGCCGCTTGTCGATCTCCTTCACGGTGTGCCAGGAGAGCCCGTAATGGGCGGCCACCTGCTTGACGGGAAGCACACGACACAGATCAGCCACAGCCGCTTCCAGCCGTCGCGTGCAGCGACGGAAGGGATCGAAGAAGTCGTGGGCTTCGGCGCGGATGCCACATCGGGGGCAGCGGAGCTTCCGCTGAGGGATATCGAGCTCGACGACGGCGTGGGCGAGCTTCAGGTCCCGGAGACGCCGGACATGGTAGCTGTGGACCCGATCAACTGGTTGCTCGCACTGCCAGCACCGGGGGCGAGCGTTGGGATCGGATCCGAAGGTGATGAGGCTTCGGGCCGTCGGACCGCGCTCTTCGACGACCTGCGAAACTGGAAAGACTCGTGCGAAGGGGAAGTAGGTTGCTATACTCAGACTGGACACCGTGCCCTCCCGGCGGCGCGTGGATGTTGGCTTCGACACCCATATTCATGCTCGCCCTACAGGCCGGTGTCCATCTCGTTGTAATCCCCCCTATCCTCCCCGCTGCAACTGAATCGACGAAGAACCAAAAAAAAACGGCCCACAATCCATCGGACGCTCGAGAGGGGGCTGGACCACCAAGATTCATATGGTTGCCGCGGATGATCGCAGAGCAGTGAGTTTCTCGCTGACCCCAGGACAGTGGGGCGACGGACCAGCGGGCCGAGACCTGCTTCGCGCCCTGCCCGCTCCCCAGGAGCAGGTGGCACTCATCATGGATCGGGCCTACGAGGGTGATGCGACCCGGCAATTGGCCCTCGATCTCGGCTTCACTCCCGTGGTTCCTCCCAAGAAGCACCGGCGCCACCCCTGGTCGTTCAACGAGAAGCTTTATCGTCGACGCAACGAGATCGAACGGTTGTTCCGGCGGCTCAAGGGCTTCCGCAGGATCTTCTCCCGCTTCGACAAACTCGACGTGATGTTCACTGCCTTCATTCACTTCGCGCTCATCGTCGAAGCCCTTCGGCCCCAGATAGCGTGAACAGGCCCTAGGAGCCTGTCCGAGTCATGCAGTGGGCCGCGCCACCCGTGACTCCGTCACGG
>JBHHWM010000468.1:0-2556 GCA_046756545.1 Rhodothermales bacterium
AGCCTTAGCCGACATTAGTTATCCAAGCGGTTCGAAAAACGGGGCACAGATCCCTCGGCGTTGCTTTTACGGACGTGAATCTTCGATTTCTCGCACGATGCGCTGCATCGCGTCTCGAAAAGTGCCTTGATTCACGCAAAATCGATCTCAAATCCATTCTTCCACTCTTAATGTCAATACGCCCTAGCGGCCCGTTTTGGCATCTAGATAAGACCAATGCAGGTATTTGTTAGCATGCCGCAAACGTACGATGTCATTATTGTCGGAGGGGGGATAATGGGGTGCAGTTCCGCTTTTGAACTGGCAAAGCGGGGCTTGAGTGTGGCACTTCTCGACAAGAAATATATTGGTGAAGGACCCACCGGGCACTCGTCAGCCATCATTCGCCAGCACTACTCAAACGAGCTAACGGCCCGCATGGCCCTCTTTAGCCTGCGTGTATTCCAGGATTTTGAAGAGCAGATTGGAGATACCTGCCACTTCAAACAAACAGGATTTGTGATGATTGTGGCGGCCAAAGATCGAGCCGGGTTGGAAGCGAATATGGCACTGCAGCGCAGCGTGGGCATCCAAACAGAACTCCTCTCGTCCGAGGCGCTGCACGAACTCATGCCCGGACTTGAGACCACCGAACTGATCGCGGCCTACGAACCCGAGGGTGGATATGCGGATCCCTACCTGACAGTGAACGCCTTTGCCCATGCTGCACGCAGGCTCGGGGTAAGAGTCTTCCAGGGAACGGAAGTGGTGGGGATCCGCTTCCAGGGCGACAAGGTAATCGGAGTGGAAACGACAAAGGAGCGGCTCGACGCTCCCCTGGTTTTAAATACAGCAGGAGCATGGGGCGCTCACGTTGCCCAGATGGCCGGGGTGGACGTGCCCATCAAAGCGTGTCGCGTGCAGGTGGCTCTCTTCCGGTGCCCGCCTGATCAGCAAGCCTCCCATCCCATTGTCGCCGACTTTGTCCTGGCTTCCTACTTCCGCTCCGAAACCGGCAACCTTACGCTGACGGGCTTGATTGATCCTGCCGAGGCCGACGCCGTGGTCAACCCGGATCGTTTCAGCGAGCACGTTGGTTTCGATTTCGTGGCCGATGTTGGCGAGCGGCTCGTCCGCCGATACCCGGCCATGGAACTAAGCCAGAGCATCGGGGGCTATGCCTCACTTTACGCCATTACGCCGGATTGGCATCCGGTGGTCGATGAAGTGCCTTCGGGAAGTGGCTTCTTTATCTGTTCCGGGTTCAGCGGGCATGGCTTCAAACTGGGTCCTGCAGTGGGGGTGATGGTGGCCGATATGCTCACGGGGACGAGCATGCCAACCTTCGACCCCCACTCCTTCCGCCTGAACCGCTATGCAGAAGATGACCTGGTTCGCGGGCAGTACCAATACAGCATCATCGGATGAGACATCAATGCTAATGTAGCATAGCGGTCTCGACCGCACAGGTGAAGATAGCGGCCTAGGATGAGGTGGCTCCTCTATCGACGATCTTGTTATACACCCAGGCCAACGCCGCCCCCCCAATAGCACCGTCAATAAAGCCCCAGAATAATCCGACGAATCCGCCGTACCACGTCACGGAATACCCCCAGTAGATGTTCGTTAGTTTTGCCAGCGTGTTGCCATCATAACCGAACACCAAAAACCAATACGTGATGAAGAGAACGGCAACGCCCCAGACGAGGCCTCCAGCTAAGGCCAGGGCTTTCACATTGAGTTTCATTGCGACCTCCTTGTAGTTGAAGTGAGCCCCAGGCGTCCATGCCCACGGCCCTGATGCCGGGACAGGTGGAGCTAGACGACTGAAGCAAGGTCGGTCGCTCGGGCCATTATAGCAAGCGTGCGCGCTCATCGGTAGTGAAGCAGGCTCTGTGGCCCTGATCGCACTCTTTCCGGCGCACCCACTTGCGCAGCGTCTCAGCCGTGCAGCCGATCTTCTGGGCAATAGACTTGATGATCGCCCATTGTGAGGCGTGCTCGTGTTCGAAGACCAGGCGAACGGCCCGCTCGCGGACCTCGGGGGAGTACGGTTTTGTCTTGTTCATAACTCCAAGTTCTCAAAAGTTGGAGTCTCCGGCAAACCCGGGGCGGTTCACTCTGTCGTTGGCCAGATTGACGGGCTTTATCTGCAGTCAAGTGTTGAGGCACGGGGGTAGTCGATAATCAGGTGGTCGTTTGTAGCAATCATAAGATTCTTGATCATGCCGGTAGCTACAATTATTTGATCAGCCGGATCTTTGTGGAATTCGCCTGGAAGGCTTGTTGACAGCGCTGCAATCTCCGGTTCGAGGTATAGCAAATCGCATCCGGTCTCTGACAAGGCTCGGTGCAGCCAAGTACCTACGGGCATATCAAGATCAAGTCGCCCGTATTCCACAAGCTTTGCAACCTCCCAGCAAGAGATTGTACACACGTACAAGCCGCGTGTCACCTCCCTGTAGATCGAAGCAATCGACTCTTGACTAAGTACCCCGTCTCTGTTTGCAAAATGTACCCACAGGATCTGTGCCCCGTTTTTCGAACCGCTTGGATAACTAATGTCGGCTAAGGCTC
>JBHHWM010000469.1:0-2552 GCA_046756545.1 Rhodothermales bacterium
GAGCGGGACGTACGTGGTACGGATCCTGGGCGAGCAGTTTGTGGAGACGCAGACGATCGTGCTTCTGAAATAGCCGGGCCCCCATCAAGGCCATCATATTTTTCAGCGGGGTAGCAAGCGGTGGTTTGCTACCCCGCTCTATTCTTCCCGATAGCGCTGCAAGCGTTTTTCCAGGTTTTCGTCTGCATCGCGGGCACGCCAGTATTCCAGTCGCTGGGCAATGGTCTTTTCGTAGCCCAGGTCGCCGGGCTGGTAAAAGTAGGTGCCCTGCATCTCTTCGGGGAGGTACTGCTCGGGGACGTAATGATCACGGTAGGCGTGCGGATACTTATAGCCCTGACCGTGGCCCAATCCTTTCTTGTCCCGGCTGGCGTCTTTGAGCGGATTCGGCACCTCGTCCGTCTGTTCTTTTTCCACGTAGCGCAGCGCGTCGAAGTAAGCAAGCGCCGAATTGCTCTTGGGAGCCGTGGCCAGATAAAGACAACATTCAGCCAGCAAAAATTGGCCCTCGGGCAACCCGACATACTCGAACCCCTGGGCCGCCGCCGTCGCTACCTGCAACGCCTGAGGATCGGCGAGACCAATGTCTTCGGCGGCGAAGATGAGCATGCGGCGGAGGATAAAACGCGGATCTTCGCCGGCATAGACCATGCGCGCCATCCAGTAGAGCGCCGCATCCGGGTCGCTGCCGCGCAGGCTTTTAATGAACGCGCTGATGGTGTCGAAGTGGGCATCGCCCTCTTTGTCGTAGAGTACGGCGCGGCGCTGGATGCTGTCCTCAGCCACGTCCAGGGTGATGCGTACCTGGTCGTCCGGACCGGGCGAGGTGGTTTCGACCGCGAGTTCGAGGGCGTTGAGCAGGGAGCGGGCGTCGCCGTTGGCCGTCGAAACGAGATGGTCCAGAGCTTCTTCATCGACCCGGACATCCAGCACGCCGTACCCGCGATCCCGATCCTGAAGCGCCTGCCCGGCCACAGCGCGCAAATCCGCTTCGTCCAGCACCTTCAACTCGAAAATGCGGGATCGGCTCACCAGGGCTTTAATGACCTCGAAGTAGGGATTCTCCGTCGTCGCGCCGATGAAGATGACCGTACCGTTTTCGACGTGGGGAAGGAGGGCGTCTTGCTGGGCCTTGTTGAACCGATGGACCTCGTCCACGAACAGGATGGTGCGCTGTTGGTGCAGGGCGAGTCGCTCCTGGGCCGCCTGGATGGCGGCGCGGATGTCCTTGACCCCCGAGAGCACCGCGTTCATCGACGTGAACTGCGCTTTCGTCGTGTTGGCGATGATGCGCGCAAGCGTCGTCTTGCCGACGCCGGGGGGACCGTAGAAGATGAGCGACGTCACACGATCCGCCTCGATGGCGCGCCGCAAGAGCTTGCCCGGCCCCAGGATATGCGCCTGCCCGACAAACTCACGGAGGGTACGAGGACGCAACCGATCGGCGAGGGGGGCCTTGCCGGCCCGGTAACGCTGTGCGGCTTCCTGAAATAGGTCGGACATCATTCCGGACGATGGAGAGGAGCGGTGGGGTAAATCTGTGTATCACTGCCGCTAGGACAGCAACATCGGTTCGGGCCGGTACCGGGCCGCCATCTGTTCGGCTTCGCGCGCGAGGCGGTGGCGGAGCGAGAGGGGTTCCAGCACCTGAGCGTGCGCGCCCCAGCTAAGCAACCACGGCAGCACTTCCGTCTCGCGCTGCACTTTCAGCGTCACGAGCAGCCCGTCGGGCAGCACCTCGGTATCGACGGTGTAGGCGGACGGTGCCTCCTGCACCCAACGCGCCACCTCGGCATCGAACCGCACCCGGACGACGAGGTCTCGATGATGGGCCGCCTCGGTCGGGGGCAGGGTGTAGCCCTGCGGTCGTTCGAACGTCTCGTCCAGCATCTCCAGCGCCTCCACCCGGCTCAACCGGAAGTGGCGGACGCTCTGCCGCGCCCGGCAATAGCCGACCAGGTGCCACGCCCCGCCAAAGTGCACCAGCCCGTACGGGTTGACGGTGTGGCGGGCCATCCCATTGTCTCCAGCCTGCTGATGGTAGTGGAATCGCACGGCGCGTTGTTCGGTCATGGCCCGGCGCAGATGCTGAAGGGCGCGCTGCTCTGCCGGATTATCGAAGGCATTGACCGGCACAAACCGGAGGCTGTTCTGCAAGGTCGTCACTTCGCTACGCAGCCGGTCCGGTAGAATGGCTTCGACCTTGGCGCGCACGGCGCGGGCCGCCGCCTGGTAGTTCACACCCAGCCGCTCGGCCATGTACTCGGTCCCGAGCAGAAGCAACACGGCCTCATCCGACGTAAGCGTCAGGGGTGGCAGGAAATAGCCTTCATAGAGGCTATAGCCTTTGCCCGGCACCGCCACCACGGGGATGCCCGCCTCTTCCAGTACATCCATGTCCCGGTAGATGGTGCGTGCACTCACCCCAAAGGTGGCCGCCAGGTCGGCAGCCCGTTGCCAGCGCTTCTCCTGCAATTCGAGTACAATAGCCAGCCGCCGGTCGATTCGATTCATGGGATTGGATGGTTATTGGTCTAGCTACCTATCACTTT
>JBHHWM010000470.1:0-2547 GCA_046756545.1 Rhodothermales bacterium
GCGGCCAAACTTACACCGACATCGTAGAGTCTATTGCCATCGATCGCGCGAAACGGCTCTTCAAGGCCGGCCACGCCAACGTACAGCCACATGCCGGTGCGCCGGCCAACGTCGCTACCTATTTCGCGTTGTTGGAACCGGGTGACACAGTGCTGGGCATGGACCTCAGCCATGGTGGGCATCTCACACATGGACACCCCGTTACCTACATCACCAAGATCTTTAACTTCGTCCGCTACAAGATGAAGGACGTTGAAACGGGCGAGATCGACTACGACGAGATGCGAGAAGTCGCGCTTCGCGAGAAACCCAAGATCATCCTAGCTGGGTTCTCGGCCTATCCTCGTGAGCTCAACTACGCCAGGATGAAGGCGATTGCCGAGGAAGTAGGCGCCTATGCGGTTGCCGATATGGCGCATATCGCTGGTCTAATCGCCGGGCAGGCCGTGCGCAATCCATTCGATGATGGATTCGATGTCATTCTTACTACTACACACAAGACCCTGCGTGGACCGCGCGGCGGCATGATCTTGTCGCGCGAGGCCGGGCTCGGTAAGAAGGTAGATAAATCTGTGTTCCCCGGTTTTCAGGGTGGGCCGATTATGCAAATGGTAGCCGCCAAAGCCGTTGCCTTCGAAGAGGCGCTCAAACCAGAGTTCAAAGACTATGCGCGCCAGATTGTCACTAACGCCAAACACATGGCTGCGAAGTTCATGGACAGCGGCGCCAAACTCATCACCAACGGCACCGACAATCACCTACTGATGATCGATTGCGTCAAGTCATGGGATATCACCGGCCAACAGGCAGAAGAGCTCTTCGATAGCGTTGGTATTACCCTGAACAAGAACGTAATTGCCGACGACCCGCGTAAGCCCTTGGATCCATCCGGCGTTAGATTCGGCACGCCGGCCGTTACTACCCGCGGTATGAAAGAGGCGGAGATGGATCAGTTGGTGGATTTCATGCTCTCGGCCGTGTCTAAGCGCGACGATAAGGCGGCGTTAGAAGCACTGCATGATGATGTGAAGACATTCTGTAGAAAGTTTCCGGTACCGGGGGTGTCTTAACCCGCGGTGTCGAGGCGTCGCCGCGGTATCGTGGAAGGAGTCGGCTCCGCCGACGGTGTACTACCGGGGCGCCGGCCCCGTACGCGGGTGACTTTTGTTTCGGCAAGAGTCACCAAAACCATCTTGCCCCGCGGTCTTCGCCCCGCCATAGAAAGCATGGCGGGGAACCTCGGATTTCACTTGCCTCAGTGGGTCCGTCGACGGCACCTGCCTGATGCCGACGACGGACGCATGGTATCCCTCCCATGCCCCCTGACGGGGCCGCGCTTCGGCTGCACTCATCCTCGGCTCGACCGTAGGGACGAAAACACCAAAAGCACTTCACACATTCCGCGGGCTTTTACCTCTATAATGAATACTTTTAGCGAAATCTCACTCACTTTAAAGCGCGGATACCTAATTGATACAGTAGACGTTAGAGTAGATGTTCTAAACCTCGGTTATGCACGCGTCATGCGTGCCCCCAGGCATCGCCTGGATGTAAATCTCGCTGAGACTAAGTGTCCCAGCAAAGTCGGAACCTGTAACCATGCGTGACATTGCAGGATGGCTGGAAGGGCTTGGGCTTGGCCTATACACGGCTGTCTTTCGCGAGAACGGTATCGACAGGCATGTCTTGCCCGACTTAACAGAGTCGGATCTCGAGAAACTCGACGTAAAGCTCGGCCACCGCAAAAAACTGCTTAAGGCTATTGCAGGACTTCAGGCCGACGACCGCGCGCAGGTACCAGATGCTCATCAGTCTGCGGCGGAACGACGCCAGATTACCGTGATGTTCTGTGATCTCGTTAGTTCAACCGAGCTCTCACGCCGACTCGATGCGGAGGATTTGCGCAAAGTGTTGCGGGGATATCGGACTATGGTTGCGGCTGCCGTATTGCGTTACGAGGGTTATGTGGCCCAGTTTCGAGGTGATGGTGTACTCGCGTACTTCGGTTGGCCGAAAGCCCACGAGGATCAGGCGGAACGAGCCGTTCGCGCTGGCCTCGATGCCCTTAGGGCAGTTGAGGGTGTCAGTCTCCACACTGGTGACACGCTTCGGGCACGCGCTGGCATCGCTACCGGACGGGTGGTCGTGGGCGACCTGGATGACGGTATGACTTCGGACGCGGAGGCAGTAACAGGGGAAACCCCGAACCTAGCCGCGCGTCTTCAAAGCGTGGCTGAAGCGGGGCAAGTCGTCATCGGTGCGAACACCCGCCGTCTGCTTGGTACCGTCTTCGAACTGGATGATCTCGGCTCACACCACTTGAAGGGGTTCTCCGAGGGTGTCCCCGCTTGGGGTGTGATCGGCGAAGCCGCGGCGGAGAGTCGGTTCGAAGCGGCACACCGGGACAGGCTTACCCGCCTCGTTGGGCGGGAGCACGAGCTAGCCTTGTTACGGGAACGCTGGGAACTGGCGAAGGGTGGAGAAGGCCAAGTTGTGCTGTTATCGGGCGAGGCCGGCATCGGCAAGTCGCGAATGGTACAAGATTTC
>JBHHWM010000471.1:0-2544 GCA_046756545.1 Rhodothermales bacterium
ACCCGATACGAGTGGTTTTTCAACCCTATCTCTGAAAGTGATAGGTAGCTAGACGGCCTCATAATCGAGCAGCTTATAGGGAGCATTCGAGGGTCTTTTCCCGATCCATTCCTGTCGTTGCCAGCCGCCGGGTCTTCGCTCATACCGATGAATAACGCCATTGTAGAAGTAGGGGGCCACCAGCATTCGGTCTTCCCCGTCGGTTGCAAAATAAAGCTTTGAGGGGCTTCCGGCGATAGCCCGTTCGAAGGGGGAGTCAAGATCCCAGAGGTCGGCCATCGGCATGAGCGATGCCTGTACGGCCTTGAACCCGGCATCGTAGAGATGCATCACCTCCGTGCGGCGCGTTTCCGCCTCTCCGTAAACCCGATAGTACAGGGCAAAAGCGTCCTCGCCCAGCGGCTGCATCTGGTGCGACGAGACCATGATCGCTTCCGGGACCGGATACATCTCGAACGTCTTGCCGAGATTCGCATACCGGGTAAAGCGCGCATTCATGCGATCGAGCACGATCAGGGCGTCGTGGTGGTCGACGGTCATGGTGGTGATCTCCCGGATCTCTCCCGGCCCTTGCCCCCGGCTGCCGATGCTCGTGACGAAGACGCCCTCCCGGTCGAAGACGCTGACTGAGGCGCGGTGCATGTCGGCGACGTAGAGGCGGCCCTGGCTATCTACCTGAACGTGGACCGGGCCGGCGAAAAGATAGTCGACCGGGGCGTCTTCGTCGTCGCCGATGGCCAGTTCTTCGACGAGTTCAACGCGGAGGTGTTGGGCGACAGCGGGCAGAACGAAGAGAAACAAGATCCATGGGATGGAGCGAGGCGAGAAAGGCATAGCACAAACGGATCATGTTCTAAATCGGCGAGGGCACATTCCTACTCAAAGAAAGCCGGCCCGTGCGTCTGTGTCAAACACCTGGACCGGCTTTCACCTATCGATGTTCATCAGAACATCACTCACTCTGGTGGTCCCGTACAGTATCCATAATTGCCAAATACCCGGCAGTAAGGCCACTCGGGGATTATTTCACAGTATTCCCATGCGTTCTGTAAATTTTCATTTCCATCCATGCAATCATCCCAATTACCACATGCCCTACAATACCCCCCGGGCATGGCAAATGCCTCAGTGAAAACAAAGATACACAGGCTGCAAAACACAAACGCGATAGCGCGTTTGAACGGCTTGGAACGAGTGTCTCTTTTCATGACTTCCACCTCCATTGATGGACTGGTTGAAAAACGAGGCCCTATATCGACAACGCGTCACAACCTTGGAGTTGCATGATGAATCTCCAGATAGTTTCGAAGCTTACTTTTCCACTTTATACTCAAGGCGCATCACGCGGAGCACGGGAAAGCCACCGCGATGATCCGTGAGGTAGAAACGATCGTTCTCATCGCGCCAGAGCACCTCGATAATCGGCTGCTCGTCGTTGCCAAAGGGCTCCATGTTCAAGACAGGGCCGCTTCCGATGAAGGTTCCATTGGAGTCGAACACTTCGACATCGAGATAGGCATCATCCAACTCATCTTCGCCCTCAAACCGCACGGTAAAGTGAACAAGTCTCCCGTCCTGCAAGGCGAAAAGGCCACGACTGGAATGACGGATGGTCGCCACGAAACGCCCACCGGGACCGTTGATACGCCATGCCGCTCTTCGAGGGTAACTCCCGCTCTTTGTAGGCTGCAGCTTGTAGGGTGCATAAGGCAATTTCGTCCCCGGTAGCCTCGTCAGGTGCCACTCGCTGCCCTGGCGATCATACTGATATATCACTCCGTGATACACATACGGCGCGATGTAAACCCGATTTGCGCCCAAGGTCGCCATGCGTGCCCCACGTGGATTGCCGGCGATGGCGCGTAAGAACGGCACCTCAAGGTCCCAGATCTCGTCCAGCGGTGCGAGGCTCCCCTCGACGGTCGCAAAATCGTCTGCATAGAGATGAATAACATCATTGTTGGACATCGAGGACAGAATGCGATAATACAGGGCGTACTGCGTCGGCCCCAAAGACCGAATGATTGTTGGGGAAATAAAGGACTTTTCAGGAAGGGAATACATTTCCATACGCGCTCCCATTTCAGAAAAACGCGTCACGCGCAGGTTCATCCGGTCCACAATAAGCAGGTCACCACCCGTTGTCACCAACATGCTGGTCACTTCTTGAATCTCTCCCGGACCCTGTCCCCGTTTTCCGATCGTGGTGACGTAGGTGCCTTCTCGGTTGAACACCTTCACGTCTGCACGTGGATGATCGGCGAGGTAGATGTTGCCCTGACTATCGGTACCGGCATGTTGCAGTCCTCCAAGCAGATACTCAGCCGGTTTGGATTCGTCGTCGCCGATGACGAGTTTTTCGATGAGACGAACCTTGAGGTGTTGAGCAAGCACACGTTTGCTCGGGAACAGAGCCACCATGTTCCCGAGCATGAGCACGGCAAGGCAAACCGTTTGGATCAGGCGTCCGGTGTACGACATCATAGCGACGAATCGTTGATCAACAAATAGAACTTGCCCACACCTTTGCACAAGGTGCAGGCG
>JBHHWM010000472.1:0-2542 GCA_046756545.1 Rhodothermales bacterium
TTGATCCATTTCCGATGGAAAGTCATCTCCGGCTGAAGCGTTCCAAGAACCGGCGACTGGGGAAATATCCAAAAATATCGCCTTTCGATATACGCTCCCTCCACCGGCATCTCTTCTTGCGGGGCAAAGGTGATGGTCCACGTCTTCGGCATCCCCGTCCCGAAATTGGAGATCAGGGTCGTCCATTGGTTGCTAGGACAGGCTATCTTCCTGGCTTTTCTTATACCCATCTCAACACCGAACTACCGTCCAAAAGCTACCTCATCAAGATACGTTACCCCCGGTAGAAATGTCGTGTACCGAACCAGAGAAGCACCCAAGTGCAGAGGTATGAATAACCCACGTTGTGACCGACCTGGGTTGAAACGGTGAATTGGAGAGACGAGGCATCGAAGAGGGGCTCCCCCTACTCATCGTCTCCTCGGTTCCATGGGGTCGCCACAGGTACGGATAGCCTGATTGGCTAGGTATCGTTAGATACGGGCAGAGACCTGGAGGGCTTCGGGGGATGATGCGCTACTGCAGACCGACTCGACCCTGTTTCGAGCACATGACGGATCAAGTCGATCTTATCATTCCCTGAGTTGGCAACGATAGGTCCTAGAACCCCCAACAAGCCTCGTTCTCCCGCATCCCTGCGCAGTGCGGATAGAATAAGAGGAACCACATGCCGTATGATTTGGGCTCCCTGCTCCTCCTCTACCCCTGTGACCGACATCAAGATATGCGCGATGACTCCAAGCTTGCCTCCGAGCAACTCGTCTCCCATTACGAGCGCAGCCTGGTTGACCTCTTCCGGCCCCTCACCCTGGGTTTCTTCCGTCGCCAGCAGAAAGTGCTGTAATCGAAGCAAGATCTCTTGATGCGGCTCGGGTTCCATCAAATAGTGCCGGAGTTCTCGAAGGAGATACGTCCCAACAACCGGAACCACAATCTCCGCCTGCTTTTCCAACAACCCGAACCGCTCCTTGACGGCTGCCGTCGTCTGCGGCTCCAGGGCTTCTCTGAATCGGATGATTAAATCAAACATACCCCGCACGATCTATGCTGTGAACGCTGCCGTTCGTTGGTTGGTACCCGGCATCACGGGCAGGAGCAGTCCTTCTCATCACCCCCGCCTGCCTATCAACCAGCCCCCCACGGGTGGTCAAGTACAGACACAGCAAGGGCGATATGTTGAGAAGGAACTGCCTGCCCTACTCCCCAGCACCCTCTCACCTCGTCTCACCTGCACCTGGCTTTGGAGAGATTCCGTAGAGTCCCTTCCTTTCCCGGCCCTTATTCCAAAGAGTGTTCCTTTTTCATACGAAAGGGCTGAAACCGTCTTCCAGGCGCAATGATGATTCTGATTGATCTATTTCGCTACAATATCTGCTGCAGGCGTTTGATAATTGCACACCGAAATGAAAAGAGATAGTTCCTGATAGGCCCCCCCTGCGTCAAACGCTTCTCGATGGCTGAACGGCACCTGGCTCAGGTTACTCCATCACAACGTCGATCCACACGGGGAAATGATCGCTGACGGAAATGCCGGTCGTATCGGCCCCTACGGGGCGAAGGATGCCCCCTTCCAGGAGGCGGAGGTTGCTGGAGGGAAGCACATAATCAACACGGGGGCCCCAGGTCGCGGTGTCGTCGGGGTCGAGGCGCGGAAACGCGGCCACGCCCTCTTCTGTCGCCCGGGGCACGAACCCTCCATTGACGCGAGGATGAGCGAGGAGCCACGTTCCGATGGGGTCGTCAATGGATGATCCTTCGTCCGGATCGGCATTCAGGTCGCCGAGGATAACAAACGCTGCGGAGGTGTGCAGCCCACCGGTCCGCCCGGCGTCGTCCACGATGTAGAAGGCCCCGTCGAGATAGTTGGCCCAGAAACGGATTTCATCATGGTTACGCAGGCCGTTCCTCCGCTCCTCGCCGTCGAAAGCCGGCGGTGTGGGGTGGCTTGCCAATATGTGCAAGATGTGCCCGTCAGGCTGCCGTACCGGCACGTCCCAATGACTCTTGGAACTGAGCCGGAATTGCTCCCCTTCGTCTCCGGTATACCAGGGTTGCCCCGTGGCGGGATCGACCGGCATCCGTGCATCCGGCATCCGACTCCAGGGAAAGTACTGGAACGTCCGCACGGAGTCCAGCAGGATGTCCAGCCCTTCCCGAACGAACAAGGCCATGCTGTACTGTCCGGGGAACGTCCCGAACCCCCAGGTATCGGCCCCGTACAGACGCTGTTCGGGGGTCTGCCTCAGCGGGGTTCCGTCAGGATTCGGGGGAGCGGGCTCCGGAAATTCCGTCACGATGATCCCGTCGTTATTCAAATCGAATCCGCTGGCCATTCCGGTATTACTCGGGGCCATGAACGCCTGGTATCGGATGGGTTCCAGGCCATCGCCCTGCGAGACCGCCAGGAACGTCTCGGCGAAGCGCCGGCCGTTCTGCCCTTCACTGCCCTCGTAGCCGGGTACGCCGGGCTGGTCGTAGGTTATTTCGTTGATGAGTAGAATGTCGGGCCGCAAACGCTGAATGACGGCAGCAGCTTTCTTCA
>JBHHWM010000473.1:0-2525 GCA_046756545.1 Rhodothermales bacterium
ACCCGGCGGACGGCGGGCCGGCCATGCCGACGATCTCCACCTTCATCCAACTGTTCCCCAGGAGTTTTACCACTGAGCCCTACCGTTCAACGGACGGTGCCGTGTACACCGTGATCGAGGGGTCGGGCGAGACCGTCATCGGCGGGGCCCACTTCTCCTGGAAGCCGAGAGATGTATTTGTGGTCCCGTCTTGGTATCCTCACCACCATCACGCGGACGAGGAGAGCGTGCTCTTCAGCTACTCCGACCGGGTGGTGCAGCAGAAGCTCGGGCTATGGAGGGAGAGCAAGGAGAAAGCGTAGCCGGTCAGTGGGGAGGCGATAGTCTCTTGAACCGTGCCCAGGTTAGCGACCGAGCGTGGCTAGCATATCCTCCACGCGCGTGAACTTGATCCGCGGCCGGCCCGCTGCTCGACCTCTGGCGACTTCCAACTCATTGAGGTGGAGCCAGTCCGCATAAGAAAAGTATTCTGGCTGGCGCTGGCGGATGAGCTCGTCGGCTGCTCCGGCCTCGGGGTGTGAAGGGGTGAGAATCGCACCGCGAGTAAGATCTTCTACCATGCAGAGTACGGTTTCAGCTGCATCAGGCTTGTTCGTACCGATGACACCGGTCGGCCCGCGTTTGATCCACCCGGCAGTGTATTCCCCAACGACGGGGTGCCGCGTGTCGGGATTGAGCACCCGCCCCTTCTCGTTCAGAATGACGCCCCAGCTCTCGTTGAACGGAACGCCTGGCAGGGGCACACCCCGATAGCCGACAGATCGAAACACCAAGCCTACCGCCAGCTCTTCGAACTTATCGGTGGACCTGGGGTGGAGCGTGCCGGCTGGTGTCGTGTGGAGTTCGTTTTTTGCCAGGCGCATCGCGACAACCTGGCCTGCCTCGTTGCCTGTGAGTTCGACTGGCGAGACCAGGAAACGGACAGTCAGCCGCCGGGACTTCCCGCTCGGCTTTCGCCGGCCATACCCCTGCAAAATTTCCACCTTCTTCAGCGTGGTCCGGTCCTGGCTGCGTTCGAGCGCCACGCGGCTCAGCTCATCGAGTTCGGTTTCCTCCGGCAGTACGCCGATGTCGGCGTCAGCCAGCTCTCCTAGCTCCTTGATTTCGGGATTGGTGAACGCGGCCTGGGCTGGCCCGCGCCGCCCGAGCATATATACCTCCTTGACCCGGCTTTGCCGTAGGACGTCCAGGGCATCATCGCTGATGTCGGTGGCTGCCAGCTCGTCCGGCGTGTGACATAAGATGCGGGCCACATCCACGGCCACGTTACCCACACCGACGACCGCGACCCGGTCCTGCTGGAGGTCAAACTGGCGGTCCTGATAGTCGGGATGACCGTTGTACCAGGCAACAAATTCGGTCGCGGGATGGCTCCCCTGCAAGTCTTCGCCGGGAATACCCATGCGACGGTCAGTTTGAGCACCCGTGGCGTAGAGAATCTGGTGGTAGTGCTCCCTGAGGTCCGCCAAGGTGACATCCTTGCCCAATTCGACGTGGCCATAGAACCGAAACTTTGGATTGGCCGAGATTTTGTCGAAAGCCCTGGTGACAAACTTGATCTTTTGATGATCAGGAGCCACGCCGGCGCGCACCAGACCGTATGGAGTGGGCAGACGATCAAACATGTCGACCTCGACGACAAGGCCCTCCCGGTTCAACAGATGGTCCGCCGCGTAGAATCCGGCCGGGCCGGAGCCAATGATCGCGACTCGCAGCGGATCAGCGTCAGTACCCGGGCGGGGCATCAGTCGCCGTTTTCAACTTCTCAGCGTTCATCAGACAAGATCTGAGTCTCCAAAGTTTCAACCTCGCCCTGGTACTTGTTCCGCTGAGCTTTGACGACATCCCCGATGGAAACGATGCCGACGAGCGTCCCTTTCTCCACAACTGGAAGATGACGAATTCGCTTTTCGGTCATGGTGTTGGCGACGGTCATCAGATCGTCCTGGGGCAGCCCGGTGATGACGTCCCTGGTCATGAGCTCGCTCACGGTTCGCACAAACACGTGCTCATTCCTGGCTGCTTCGCGCACAATATCGCGCTCGGAGAGGATGCCGACTGGGCTGCCGCCTTCGTTCACGACGATGAGCACCCCGATATTGTGTCTGGCAAGCAAACCGACGGCGTCACGAATCGGTTGTTCAGGGCGAACGGTGATCACGTGTCCGCCCTTGGTCGCCAAGATGCTTGCGATGTTCATGGGATGGCCCTCCCCTTCGTCGCCACCCAAGAAAGCGACTCCTGCCGAGCGTCCTTCGAGACCGAGGATTCCACGGATGTTTAGGGTTGTACGAGTTGGCGAGACTATAGGGCGCACTGGAGACCCCTGTCAAGAACGTCCATCACCACCATCCCGGCCGTTCTCTGCCCATTCCACGAGGGTGCGTTCTCCAAGCGGGGTCGGAGGCGGCTCCTGTTCCCCTTGGCCGGCCGGGCGAAGTTAGTTGGAACGGCACTAGGCGTTTCTACGTGGGTCGGGCAAGAGGAGTCCGAGGTTGGCGGAGTTTCGGTAGCACCTCGGTGGC
>JBHHWM010000474.1:0-2524 GCA_046756545.1 Rhodothermales bacterium
TCAGGATTTGGCGGATCTGGATAATTTGCAATAGAGTGGAGCACGGCCGAGCGCAGTTCAGTTCGCTTCGCTCCACTCAACGCAGCGTAACGCAGGTGACCCCCGCCCCACCCTGGTTCCACGGGGCCTCGTCGAAGTGAGCGACGGCGGGAGACGACGCAAGGTATTCGTGAATCGCCTGCCGGAGCGCCCCCGACCCCTTCCCGTGTAAAATCTCGACCCGGTGCAGATTGGTCGCGACGGCTTCGTCGATCAACCGCACCACCTCCGGCAGCGCCTCGTCCACACGGTAGCCTCGAAGATCAACCCTGGTGCGCGCGCGGACGGCGACGAGGTCGGACGGATCTTGCCGTACCTGCCGCACCGTAACCTGCTGCTTCCGAGCCCCTCCTACCTTCGTAAGCCGGTCGCGCTTCACGCGCATCCGCATCGCTCCGATAGTGATGACGGCATCCTCCCCGTCCAACTCCAACACTTCTGCCGCCGTGGCACCGGCATCGAGCACTACCTGATCGCCGACGCGAAGCGTGCCGGACGTCGTAGCCGCCTCTTCGGCGCGGCGTTGCTCGCGCCCTGTTTTGCTGCTGCGCCCCGGTCGCCCTCGCCGGCGTTTTTCTACGACACCGCGCCGTTTTTCGACCGTTTCTTTGAACTGATCGAGCCGGGCACGCGCTGCTCGGGTCGCTTCTTTTTCCGCCTGTGCCTCCTTGATCTCTCGAATGGTGCGTTCGATACGAGCATTGGCTTCCCGAACAATCCGTTCAGCCTCATCGAGCGCTTCCTGGCGAATGGTATCGCGCTCTGCGCGGACCCGGCCTATGCGCTGCGCATATTCCGCCTTATCTCTGGACGCCTGCTCGAGCGTCTGCTCGGCTTCGGCAAGCCGGGCGGCCAGGGCCTGGTTGCGTGCCTCGAACGTGGTGATCAGGTCTTCAAGGGTCGTTTTCGGCTCGCCCACCAGTTCACGTGCCCGGTCCAGCACACGCCGTTCCAGCCCGATGCGGTGGGCAATTTCGAACGCATAGGACGACCCCGGCACCTGCGCCCGGAAGCGATACGTCGGGCTCAGCGTCTCCTGGTCGAACTCCATCGATCCGTTTTCGACGCCGCCGGTCTGGTGCGCGAACACCTTGAGGCTGCCGTGGTGCGTGGTAGCGATGGTGCGTGCCCCAGCCTGCGTCAGCCGCTCCAGGACGGCCTGGGCCAGCGCCCCGCCTTCTTCAGGATCCGTCCCCGTCCCGGCTTCGTCGATGAGGATGAGCGTGCGCGCATCGGCCTGCTGGAGCATGCGCCTCAGGTTGGCTACATGTGAGCTGAACGTGGACAGGTCCTCTTCAATCGACTGCTCGTCGCCGATGTCCACGAAGAGGCGGTCGAAGAGACTCAGGCTGGATGCCGGATCGACGGGGACGGGCAGGCCGTACGCCAGCATCAGCGCCAGCAGCCCCACCGTTTTCATCGCCACGGTCTTGCCGCCCGCGTTCGGCCCGGTGATGACGAGCGTGGTATAGGCTTCGCCGAGGGCCAGGTCGAGGGGAACGACGGTGCGGGACGCCTCACCCTCCTGCTCGGCGAGATGCTGAAAATGCAACTGGAGCACCGGGTTACGCCCTGCGCGAATCTGGATGACGCCCTCGTCATTAAGGTGCGGCACCACCGCGTCGATCCGGTTGGAAAAGTGCGCTTTGGCCTGCAACAGGTCGAACCCGGCCAGCACGCGGAGGTTGTCGTGCAGTGCCTCGGCGTGGTGCCGAAGCTGCGCGGTGGCCGCCCGCAGAATGCGCTCGACTTCGCGCCGTTCTTCTCCTTCGAGTTCGCGCACTTCATTATTTAGATCGAGGCAGGCGGCGGGCTCGATGTAGACGGTCTGCCCGCTAGCCGACGTATCCTGGACGAAGCCCTGCACCTTGCGCCTGGCTTCGGCACGCACGGGGATCACCATGCGCCCGTTGCGTATCGTCGGTTGTTCTTCGGTAGCGTGCCCCTGCCCGATGGCTTTCCGCAACTCGCTCTGAAGCGTGTCGCGGAGCCGGGCCTGCCGCCGCAGGATCAGGCGGCGCAGACGATGCAGTTCGGGCGAGGCATCGTCGCGCATCTGCCCGTCGTCATCGACGATGTGGGCGATGTACCGCTCCATCTCGGGCAGCGGAGTGATGCGCAGGACGCTCTGTACCAGACGCGGGTACTTCTCCCGGCGGCTTTCGACATATTCCTTGAGACGGCGCACCGTAGCGGCTACCAACAGGACGGCCCGCAGGTCGTCCGGCCCGACGTAGGAATCCTCAGGTGCCGCGCGCCGAAGCACGTCGCGCACGTCGAGCACGTCGTCGAGCGGGACGGGATCATCGAAGCGAAACGCCTCCTGCAATTCGGCCACGCGTTCCAGTTCGGCCCGCAGCCAGCCCAGGTCCCGCGACGGCCGCATCCCCCGAAGACGGGTCTCTCCCAGACTGCTCCGCACATACGACGCCAGCCGGTCGCGCACCACGTCGAACCCCAACTTCTCTTCAGCCGATGCGGGATA
>JBHHWM010000475.1:0-2512 GCA_046756545.1 Rhodothermales bacterium
TGGTAGCTCATCGGGCTCATAACCCGAAGGTCGCGGGTTCGAATCCCGCCCCCGCTACAGGACGAGACGCCGACCTCTTTCGAGAGGTCGGCGTTCTCTATTTTCTGCGTTTTTCCGCGATTAGATCGTCGTGGTACGCGCCGCCGGGGGCGTAGCCGGTGGAGGTTTTGACCCGGTCTGCCCCGAAGTCGCCGCAGATCCGGCATAGGTATAGTCCACGAAAGCTGATGGATGGGTGGGGTAAATCGGCATAGTCTCTATCTTAACGTCGGCTCGGGAAAAAACGGAGGATGCTATGGCATGGAAGACCAGGTATATGCCTTGCCTGATAGCCCTGTTGGGGCTGATGGTAGGCTGTTCATCGGAAAAAACGGATTCAACAACCACGCCCATGCAGGCAGCCGCTCCTTTTCAGCAAGGTGAACGGATCGTCTTTTTCGGCGACTCGATCACGGAGGCCGGGGTGCAGCCCGGTGGCTATGTAGCTCTGATCAATCAGCACCTCCGGCAAGCCTATCCGGATCTCGGGATCGAGGTGATCGGAGCCGGTATCAGCGGTAACAAAGTGCCCGACCTTCTGGCCCGCGTCGAACGAGATGTGCTCGCGCATGCGCCGACGCTGGTGGTGATCTACATCGGCATCAACGACGTGTGGCACTGGTATGAATTCGACCCGGAAGGCACTGAAGAGGCAGTCTATGAAGCAGGGTTGGGCACGCTCCTCGAAACAATCGGAAAGGCCGGGGCGCGGGTGTTGCTCTGCACGCCGAGCGTCATCGGCGAGCGCCACGACGGCACCAACGAATCCGACGCGCTGCTCGAAACCTACGTGGCGATCTCGCGCAGCGTGGCCGAACGCCATGCCGTGCCGGTCTGCGACCTACACCGCGATTTCATGTCATATCTGAAAGAACACAACCCCGATAACCAGGCCGAAGGTATCCTGACCACCGACGGCGTTCATCTCAACGCGGCGGGCAACCAGTTTGTCGCCGAACGCATCCTGGCCGCGCTGGAGGCCGTTTCTCCAGAATAACAGCCGTTTGTTGAATGTTTTCCCTTCCACCATCCTCTTCGAGATCCCCATGCAACATCGTTCCCTCCCTCCCATCCTGATCGTCCTGGCCCTTGTCGGGTGCATGCCGGGCGAAGAGGCTGCCCAGCGGCCCAACATCATTTTCATCTTCACCGACGACCACAGCGCCAGCGCCATCAGCGCCTATGGCTCGGTGATCAACACCACCCCAAACATCGACCGGATCGCGCACGAGGGGATGCTCTTTACGAACTGCTTCGTCACCAATTCGATCTGCGCGCCGAGCCGGGCAACGATCCTGACGGGCAAATACAGCCACCTCAACGGCCAACTGACCAACTTCGAGCGGTTCGATGGCGAACAACAGACGTTTCCTAAACTGCTCCAACAGGCTGGCTACCAGACAGCCATCGTCGGCAAGTGGCACCTCCAGAGCGAACCGACCGGTTTCGACCACTGGCAGGTGCTGATCGGGCAGGGACCGTATTATAACCCACCCATCAGCTCGCCGGGCGACACGACGGTCGTTACCGGCTACACGACCGATATCATCACCGACCTCGCGCTTCAGTGGCTCGACGAAAAGCGAGACCCCACACGGCCCTTCATGCTGATGTACCAACACAAAGCCCCGCATCGGCGCTGGGATCCGGGGCCGGATCATCTCAAGACGTATGACGTGGAGGAGATCCCGGTGCCGGAGACGTTCGACGACGACTATGAAGGCCGCAGCCGTGCCGCCCGCGAGGCCAACATGACCATCGTAAACAACCTCACCGCCCGCGATCTAAAGATCGAGCCGCCGGGCAACCTGACCCCCGTACAACTCGAAGCCTGGAACGCAGCCTATGGGCCGAAAAATGAGGCCCTCCGAACCGCCGGTTTGCAGGGCGAAGACCTGGATCGGTGGAAATACCAGCGCTACATCAAAGATTACCTGCGAGCCGTTGCCTCGGTCGATGACAACATCGGCCGCCTGCTCGACTACCTCGACACACAGGGCCTGGCCGAAAACACGGTCGTGATTTACAACTCGGACCAGGGCTGGTACCTGGGAGAGCACGGCTGGTATGACAAGCGCTGGATGTACGAGCCGTCGCTGCGGACGCCGCTGGTGGTGCGATGGCCCGGCTACGTCGCCACAGGACAGGTCAAGGACGCCATGGTATCGAACCTCGATTTTGCTGCCACCTTCCTCGACCTGGCCGAGGCTGCAATCCCCGGTGATTTTCAGGGGCAGAGCCTCAAGCCCCTCTTGCTCGATCAGCCGACGCCTGATTGGCGCGAGAGCTTCTACTATCATTACTACGAATACCCCGGCTCGCACTGTGTCCGGCGGCACTACGGGGTGCGCACCCAGCGCTACAAGCTGATCTATTTTTACAACATCGACGCATGGGAGCTTTTCGACCTGGAAAACGACCCGAATGAATTGCAAAGCCGCTACGAGGATCCCGCCTATGCCGACGTTGTGGC
>JBHHWM010000476.1:0-2467 GCA_046756545.1 Rhodothermales bacterium
CGGCTCGTGTCCGAGGCACGTTTACTTGCGTCAGTCGGACTTCGTCCTTGTGTCGGGGTATGCGACCATGAAAAGAATCAACGAACGTTACAACGTCCGCCCTTAGGGCCACCCGTTGAATGACACGTCAAACCAAACCGATCATCGAATAGAATCTCGCCCCCATAGTTTACTCATACCTCAGCATTAATGCTCGACGCGCGAGCCCCCGAGTTGGAACGGGGCTTTCCTCGCGCACCAGACAGGTCGTTGGAACATGCTCTGCCTGCGGATGATTCCCCTCGATCCTGCTGATGAGCCGTTTTTTCCTGCAATCGCACGTTTATAGAGAAGAGCCAGCGGGGTATCTTTCTCAAACCCTGCTCCCTTCACCGTCGCCACCTTCGTGCTCCCACCTACCAACCCTATGGAGGCAACCACATGACACACACCATGACAGGAAAACCCATCATGTTCGCTGTGGCCCTTTTTGCATGCATGCCCGCCACCGCGTTCGCTCAGACGTTTGCCATCGACCAGGGAAGCTTTATGCTCGGCGGCGCGCTTAGTTTTACTTCGCGGGGAGGCGAACTCTACGAGGATAACAACGAAGACCGCCTCAATGCGCTGTCGCTGAATCCTACCCTTCAATTCTTCCTCCGGCGCGGCATCGCCGTCGGAGGTACGATCCTCGTCAGCCGAACCTGGCAGGGCGACTTCTCCCAGTCCACCTTCGGCATCGGCCCCCGCATCTCGGCGTTCTTCGGCACGCCTACGTTGAACGCCTATCCTTTTCTTTCGCTCAGCCCGATCTACGTGAGCAATACGACGGACTTTGGAACCGGGGACATTTCAGGTTCCGGCTTCGGGGTCCACCTGACGGGGGGAGCCGCCCTCATGGTGGCCCGAAACGTCTCCGTCACCATCGGGCTTTTTTACCTGTACGAATCGAACAGCTTCGATGAGTTGGATGACTCGTTCACCGGCAACACCTTCGGTATTGAAATGGGGATCGCCGCCTTCATTTTTTAAGGCCGGGCGGCACCTTATGGATGATATCCCCCTTTCAATACACTGAAAAACGGACGCGCACGCTCATCGCGGACCCCTTTTTTCTCCGGCTCTGCCATCCACGGGGCGTAATCTTCGAGGACAGTTTGTGAACTTTGGTGCCTGATTCGAGCACGTAACAGGTATTTCCGACATCGAAAAGAGGCTTAGGTGCATTGCGCCAGAGTGGCCAGCAGGGTCAACATCATAATGAACCCAAACAGCCGAAGAATGGCGCGTTCCTGTTCTTCCATGGCAGGTTGTATTCCAGGTTCAGGACCGAGTCAAAACCGCATCTTAGTACGGATGGACTATACGACCTCGTAATAGCGTGGCGGCAAGGGTTGGGTTCGGTGAATCACGATTACATACGGACCCACACGCTTGAATTCCCACGGCTGGTCGGCCCTGGTGTAGACGATGCCGTCGTCCGTCCTGGCCGACTCGTAGTGCCGTACGATGGCGGCAAACTGTGCTTCACTGATCGGCTCTACGGTGCTACCCGGCGGAACGGCGACAGAGGCTGACGCACGAGAAGAAGGGATCGAGCGCTTCGAGCGCTCAGGTTGGAATGTGTTCATGGTTTATGTTTCCCCCAGCCCAGAGCCGAGCCGATCTTGAATAGAGGCACATCCCGGCTCGCTCTTGCACCGAGCTTTCCTTCAAACGCTGTCTGCCTGTCGATCCGACAGACGCTAGATGAGAAACAGCAGAATGATCATGAACAGGAATCCCAGCCCAATCGCAGCCATCATGAAATAGAAGGCCCAGGGACTTTCGGGGCTGTCTTTCGAGGAAACACCCTTGCTACTTGCAGTAGGGGTTTGGGGAATCGATGAAGAAGACATAGCACATGGATGGGTTACAGAACAGCGATAGGTAACGGGCAGCAGAGCCTTTCCTGTTCGACAGCCCGGATGGATATCCCACACCACAGGCCGGTTCAGTCCACTAATGCGTAGCCAACAGGATGCCGCAACACGTGGATGGCTCCACGCTGCGGAACAGGCTCAGGGAGAAGTGCAGATACTATATCCTATAGACCCCAAAGAGGCGGTAGAGCGGGGCGAAACGACCGGCCCCCGACCGGATGTCAACGCCTTGCACAATGGCCGGAAACATCTCAACTCCTTCGGCGACGTAGACCAACTCGAAAGGCGAGAAGAATTCCACTTCTTCTAGAGCCTCTTCATGGGTGCCGGTAAGGTCAACCCATGGATCTCCGAAGCTGTTCGGCCAGCCGGGTTCGGCGCTTCGGACCACGGTATGAACGGCAGACGCCGAAACGACGGGGGCAACATAAACGCAGCAGGAAGGCCGAAGGGCTACAGCCGGTTGAGCAAAGAGAGGCGAACTGGACCAGAGCAGCATACAGCTTGCCATACCGAGAAAGAACGGCAGGCAGTATGCCCATAGGCGACGAGCGCTATTCGGCGTC
>JBHHWM010000477.1:0-2455 GCA_046756545.1 Rhodothermales bacterium
GCGGAAGCCGACATCGCGGAAGCCGACATCGCGGAAGCCGACATCGCGGAAGCCGTGGAGATCGATGACGAAGTAGAAAGCGCCGAAGAAGCGGAAATCGAGGCCGAGATTGACGCCGCCATCCTGGCCGAACCGGTCGAAGAGGCCCCGCTGATTGAGGAAGCGGAGGTTGCCGACGAGGTCGAACCGGTGGACGAGGAGGCGGAAGACACGGCAACCCTCGAAGAAGTAGAACCCCTTGAAGAGAAAGCCCCGATCGATGAGGCCGACCTCGCCGATGAAGCGGAGGCCCCTGCCGAAGACACCGAACCTGCAGAAGACGCTTCGCTGACGACGGCGGAAACAGCGCTGGCTATCGAAGAGGCTGCGACGGAGACAGGGGATGCCGACCTGGAAGCGTGGGAAGAATTCGACGAAGTGACCGACGCCGATTCGGTGCCTCCGCAGGGCGAGGGTGTCGACGACCTGGAACGCCTCATCGATGAATTGGAGTCGGCGCGCATCGTGCCCCACCCGGACCTCGAAGACCTCGAACCGCCCGACCTCGAAGACGAAATCGACGACATGGTTTCGGAAACGCTGGCACGCATCTATGCTTCGCAGCAGAAGTACCTCGAAGCCGCCCGCGTCTACGACCAACTGGCCCAACAGCAGCCCGAGCAGGCCGACACCTTCCTCCAGCAGGCGGCCGAGATGCGCGCGCTCGCCGCCGAACAGGGAGAAGAGTGAGCGCGGATGACAGGGAAAAAGCGCGCTGTATCACTCCAACCCCTTCCTCCGACATGCATCCCTTGCAGCACCTGTGGAAGAAAGAGACCCGTCTTGTAGCAGGCCTGATGAGCGGTACCTCGCTCGACGGCGTTGACGCCGTCGTGGCGCGGCTAAGCGGAAGCGGGCGGAAGCTTCAGATAGAAGTGGTAGGGTTTGTCGGCGTGCCGTATCCAGCGAAGGTGCGCGCCCTGCTCCTACACAATTCGATGCCGGAAACCTCTTCCGTCTACGACCTCTCGCAACTCAACGTCCGACTGGCCCACCTCTATGCCGACGCTGTCCGGCAAGTTGTCGCCGCTGCCGACCTCCCCCTGGACGCACTCGATCTGATCGGCTCGCATGGGCAAACCGTTCACCACGTCCCCGAAGCCGTTGCGTGCGCGGGCCACCCCACGACCTCTACCCTCCAGGTCGGCGATCCCTCGGTGCTGGCTACGGTGCTCGGCGTACCCGTCGTCGGCGACTTCCGTGTGGCCGACATGGCGCTCGGTGGGCAGGGGGCTCCTCTCGTGCCCTACTTCGACTATGTCTATTTCTCCACGCCCGACGAGACGCGCGGCCTGCTGAACCTGGGCGGTATCGCCAACCTCACCGTGCTCCCGCGCGGCGGCGACCCGGAGGCCGTCTACGCCTTCGACACCGGCCCCGCCAACATGGTCATCGATGCGCTGGCGCAGCGTTTCTTCGACCAACCCTACGACAGGAACGGTGCCCTCGCCGGAGAGGGCCGCATCGATCCCGAACGGCTGGCTCTACTGCTGGAGGATCCGTTTTTTGCGCAGCCGCCACCCAAGTCTACCGGGCGCGAGCGTTTCGGCGAGGCGTTTGTGGATAAGCTCCTGCATGCCGGGTCGCCGCTGTCGCCGCCGGATCTGCTGGCCACAGCGACGATGTTGACGGCCGCTTCCGTCTACCAGGCCTACACGCAGTTCGTCCTGCCACGCCATGCGCTCGACGTGCTGATCATCTCGGGCGGGGGACGACACAACCGCTTCCTGATACACCAACTGGCCGCCCGCTTCGCGCCCGTCCCGGTACGCGCCGTCGATGCCTACGGGCTCGACTCGGATGCCAAAGAAGCCCTCTGCTTTGCCGTACTGGCCCACGAAACGATCAACGGCGTACCCACCAACCTGCCGTCCGTGACGGGTGCCTCACGCAGAACGTTGCTGGGGAAAATCTGCGTGCCGGTGTGATGCCCTCGCATCGAGCAAGAACGCTTTCAATGCGCAACCAGATCTACGGCATCGCGCGCGCGGAACCAGGTTTTTTCCTCGACCAGATACAGATACTCTTCGTGCAAAAGATGTCCCTTCCAGTCTTCGTAGCCCAGCCTGATAGGAATCCTGCCCGCCTCTGCGTGCGGGGAAGGTTCCAGCTTTACGTAGCCCGTTTGCCCGGTTTTTAGCAATCCTCGCGGTCCAGCGCTCGCCGATACGCCTGGCTCGCATTTGACGCTCAGGTTCATCACCTCGCGGCCCTGGTTGACAAACATCAACGTCGTTCCGGCCTCATTCTGCGCCACCCGAAACAGACGCAGATCCAGTTCGGGGATCATTGTCTTTTCGATAATAGCATGGTGTTCCCTGGCATCCTCCGATAGCACCACCGACCGGGGTTCCAGTTTTCTTTTTTTCAGCGATTTGGCCGGACCCTGGAAGTGAGGCCAATAGATATGATAGAG
>JBHHWM010000478.1:0-2442 GCA_046756545.1 Rhodothermales bacterium
TGCAGGCAGCCGGCAATTTTGTAGCCTTCGAACGGCTTTGTTTTGGAATACTGCTCGCGCAATTGCGTCAATACCGGCATCCGGCTTTCGGCCCACTCGATTCGCATCCGACCGGCGTCGGCCAGGTTCAGGTCGCGCACTTTGTAAGCGCCTTCTTTGTGATCCATACTCCTATCGTTGTTAGATGAATTGACCCATCACATGCTGAAACTCACATAATACACACGGCGCGCGTACGGGTTGCCGTTTTGCAAAAATTCACCGTCCCTAAGTCCGCAGGTATCCATAGGCGTGAAGCTGTGCGCGCAACTCCGCCCGGCCGTCCAGGTGTTTGCATTGTTTGTGGATCATCAGGTAGGCGTCGTCCGCAATGGGTAGCATGTAGTGGTGATAATGGTCGGTGGCGAGGATGCCGGAGCCCTGCGCTGCCGCCTCTCGTATGGCTTCCGTCATGCGGTCGATGATGAGCGGTTCGATGCCGGTGAAGGGTTCGTCGAGCAGCACGTAGGACCGTCCCAGGCTGAGCACGAGTTTGAGTTCCAGATATCGGCGCTGCCCACCCGAGAGTTGGTCGATGCGGTACCTGCGGAACGGGGCGAGCAGGTCGTCGCGCAAGAGATGCCGGGAGGCCGCTGGAAAGGCCCGGATGAGCGTTTCCACGAGCATGCCTTTCGGGAGCATCGGCGTCTGTGGAAGATAGGCGATCTTCTCAAACCGCCGTTGCCGTTGCGGTTTGGCGAAGCGTTCCCCGTCGATGATGACGATGCCGCTCGACGGGCGCATTTGCCCGGTTGCGATCTTCAGCAGCGTTGTTTTGCCGCTGCCGTTCCGCCCGAAGAGTCCGCAAATCTGCCCTCGCTGCACCTTCAGGTAGGCTCCCTGCAAGATGCGCAGGGCCGGGACCTCGTAGAAAATAGCATCGAGGACGAGGGCGCGTTCTAGCGGCTCAGCCAAAGCACCAGGGGGATCAGGATGAAGACGACGGTCCCGGCCAGCAGTGCCAGCAGCACAAACCGGGGCAGGCGCAGGTTATCGTAGAGCGGCCAGAGGTCCCGCCGCCTGAGATCCCAGTAGGTGAGCGGGGCGGCGGCCAGGCTGCTCCAGAACAGGGCTGAGAGGAAAACGCCGCCGGGCGAAACACCGAGGACGATCACCGGGCCCACCATCATCAGCATCGCGAGGACGAGCACAATCCCAACGTATGTGCGGACGAGATAGAGGATCATGTCTGTTGGGGATCATGGCCCAACCAGCGCGTCTACCGCGAGATCACCATCCGCTCGATCTTCTGCGTGCTGCCGGCCAGCATACGGAGGATGTAGACGCCGCCGGCAAGACTGCCCCGGCCCATCGTGAGCGTGTAGGTACCCGCGTCTTGCTCCCCATCGACCAGCACACTGATGCGCTGCCCGAGGATGTTATACAATTCCAGCCGGACGGGCATCCGCTCGGGCAGCGTGTAGCTGAGCGTGGTGTTGTCGATGAAGGGATCGGGGAAATTAGGATGCAGAGCCAGTTCACGCGGGATGTCGAAGGCCGTGTCGCCGGTGGTGTAGGCCAGGGCGGCCTGTTCGATGATCCAGCGTTCGGAGGCATCGGGGGCGCGCGCCGCCCCGAAGTCGAGCCGCAGCCGGACTTGCCGTCCGCCGAAGTCGGACAGATCGAACGCGGTTTCGACGGTGCCGGGCGACGGTCCGGTGAAGACGCCTTCGCCGCTCATCGGGTGTGCCTGCACGGGAGCAAAGGGGGTGCTGTAGCTGCCTTCGGGGTCGAGGAGGGACCAGGTCGTGCCTTCGTCGAGCGAGAGCTTGAGGTTGCCGCCGAGTTCGCTGCCCAGACGATAGCTGTGGGTAAGAGTGAACGTGATGGCCTCGGCGTTGTCCGGCAGGTCGAAGGGTTCGAGGACGAGGCTGGACGTGGCCTCCAGGAGCCCTTCGGTCGAGGTGGTCCAGCGGGTATCCTGCCGTTGCCACAGGCCCGAAGCGCGGGCGTTGCCGAGAGCACTGAAACGTTCGGCCAGGCGATACTCGATGCGGAGCGGCGGCTGGCCCGGACCCGGATAGACCGTCGTGTTGCCGTCGAAGTCGCGGAGGCGGAGCCGATACTCGATCCGGTCGCCGACGCCGAAGGGGGCCGGGGCGGGAATGGTGCCGCTGAACAGGGTCAGGTTGCCCGTGTTCATCGCGAGGCGAAGGGTATCCTGCCGGCGCGTTCCGGACGTGGGGATGATCTCATACTCCGCCAGCACCGCGTCGATGCCCACGTTGTCGTGTGCCTGGATCACGATGGGCGGCGGTACGCGCCCGGCTTCCGCCGTCATCAAAGCGTCCGGCCCGGCAGCTACCGACGGCGGCGTGACATCCTGGGGGCGATCCACAACGATGCGAACGTCGTCCAGATACCAGCCGGCATAGAAGAGCGAGGCCAGTTCGTTGCTTCCAT
>JBHHWM010000479.1:0-2434 GCA_046756545.1 Rhodothermales bacterium
CCTTTGGGAAAACACAGGAGGTTAATGCGCCTTATTCATTTGCTCACAGCCTGTACGCTGATCGCGTTGCTTCTCCCTGCGCCGGGGCACGCGCAATGGATCGAACCGCCGGGGCGCGGTTGGGTGCAGGTGAGCATCTATCACCACGACACGCGCAAGCGGTTCACGTCTACCCGGTCCGTCGAATCGCTCTTTAACGAAGGGGGCCGTTCGATCACCACGTCGTTTTTCCTGACGGGGGTCGCGGGCATCGTACGCGGAGCCGACGTGTGGGTGCAGGTGCCCTACAACCGCCTGGAGTTCAACGACGTTGTGGATGAGCGCATGAGCGTGGGCATCGGCGACCCCCGGTTTCACCTGCGCATCGGGCCGGCGTTGTTCGGGCTTCGTCCCTGGCCCGTAGCGTTGCGGGGCGGCGTGAAGTTCTCCCTGGGCAAGTTTACGCGGGATGCCGAAATCATCCCGTTGAGCGAGGGACAGCGCGACTGGGAGTTGATGTTGGAACTGGGACACTCGTTCTATCCTCGATCCCTGTACGTGATGGGCTGGATCGGCTATCGGTGGCGCGAATTCAACGACGAGATCGACCGGAAGCCCGGCAACGAGCGCTTTGCGTTTGTCGCAGTCGGGGGCAGCCTCCGATCCTTCGAATGGAAACTGGCGGCGGAAGGATTGTCGGGGCTGTCCCCCCTGCGACGGCTCCCCCCCGACGTTGAGATCAAACTGGTGCAGGACAAACGTGAACTCGTCCAGATAATGCCCAGCATAGGCCGTCGCGTGGGGCCGGGCTTTCTGGAGATCGGGGGGCGCTTCCCGGTGGCGGGCCGCAACCTGCCTGCCGGACCGGCAGTGTTCGTGGGTTACTTTTTCCGATGGGGCTGGAAATAACCCCTGCGGCCTTCCGCTTCTCCGCTGCACATCATGATATCCGGGCCGCCGACCAAAGACCGAGCGGCAAAGCACCGGATGCCCCTGCTTTTCAAGGAATAGCCTTATCTCGATGTATCGGCCCCGTCTTTAAACCCTGGTGTCCTGAGCGGCATCCAAGCATGGAGTGCCTGAGAGGGGACCCCCTCGGCGCTCGGGCGGTAACGCATCGATCCTTGCTCGACGTCGCCGCTACACACTCCTATTTCAGATCCAACAGAAGAGAGGTTGTTATGGCTATGCATCGGTTTTTCAAGGTGTCGTGGTTGGGAGCTGTTCTCCTGGCCGCTCTGTGCATTGCCGCCGCGATGCCGGGCGGATTCCAACTGCGCGTAGACGTTCCCAAAGATGCCTCCAGCGACGTCGTCCTGCTCGTGCGCACGTACGGCTGCAACCAGCCTGCCAAAGCGAAGGTCTCGGGCACGGCGGAAGGGATGGTGGACGGCAAACGGCAGTCGGTGCCCCTGAAGCTGAAGGCGGTCGCCAAGGGCGTCTATTCCATCGAACAGCAATGGGCGGACGAGGGCACCTGGGTGCTGGCCTTCACGGGCACCTATCGGGGCCGGGTCACCAGCACGCTGGTCACGCTTGGAACCAACGGCAAGGTGGCGATGAAGAAGACCGCCGCCGGGCAAACGCCGGACGCCCGTTTCTTTCCCCGCAAGCTCTCCGCCGGCGACATAGAAAGCGCCCTCCAGCATCTTACGCACCATACGACACCCGCCCCGCGCACCTCGACGTCGTTGAGCTTCTAGCCGTCCGAGGCAGGCCGTGCCTTGCCTTCCCGGCAGGGCACGGCTTTTTATACCCGATCCGCGTTTTTCGTTCAGTTGTGCGATCCACCTATTCGCGGCGCAACGCATCGACGGGGTTGGCCCTCTCTCCATCGGCGAGGATGGAGAGGATGAAGGGCTCTTTTTCCACAAACGGATCAACCCCGGCCAGACGCACCTCACCCGCCGTCGGGCGGAACCGGCCGGTGAGCAGTTTAAACAACGTGTCTTTGCCACTATCTACGGGTCCAACCAGAACGGCAATTTCTCCCGCCTTCACGCATAGCGTCTCAATATCTACTGCTGTTTTCCGGTCAACGACCTTTTGTAAACTTTCGATTTCAATCATCTCATCCGCTTCTGTTCATCCAGGAATCAACCTGCTACTGCTTTTAGGCCTGTGGCTTGGTGGCACGACGACCTGGAGCCGTGTTGACCAGCGTAGTGAGGGTTTTGTTGCGCTCGGCAAGCAAGAGCAAGCAAGATAACGATGAGCCTATGGTTGATTAGCGGCTCTGCTCCGCGACCTGACGGATAGCATCGAGCACCAGGTCGGGCGCTTCGGCATACAGGGCATGCCCGCTTTCTTCCGCCAGAATAAAAACACCGTTGGAAGACAGGGCTGCCAGTGCCCGATTCTGTTCGATCCAGAATTGTTGGAACGCCTCAGCAGATCCCCCGAAGGCTGGATTGGACCTTCCAGAGGCGACTACCACCAGCGGCAGCGCGCCCAT
>JBHHWM010000480.1:0-2419 GCA_046756545.1 Rhodothermales bacterium
AGGGCCGATCCTTACCGAATCCCTTCCATCGCAGGAGACAGCCCCTTTGAGGTATCCAGTGAAACCTGGCGAGGTGCCGTCGTGGGAATAAGCATGAGTGTCATGATGGTCACGGACGAGCAGATTCGCGACTTCGAAAAACACCCGGACCGCGCCGACGATCTCTGCAACCGCCTTATTCCCTACGGGGACGAGGACGCGTGCTGCCGCCTCTTCGGCTGGTGGCGTTCCATTCATGATGTGTTGACCGAGGGGAGAGACGCATCGGACCTGCCGTTCTGCGTTCTGCACCGGGGCGAGGTGACGTTCAACCCCGTTTCCGATCCGACGTGGGCCATCTACAGCCCGACCGCAAAAGCCCTGGCTGAGGCGTTGCAACCGCTTTCCGAATCCCAGCTGCGGGAACTATGCGCGTCCCAGGGAGAGCGGTATAAGCTGGAGATAGAACGGGCGAAGGAGAGGGGAGCCACCGCGTATCAAGGGGTCGATCCCGATGCGCTCTGGGTGTCGCATTTCCGCGAACTCATGCAGTACGTGTTCAATTTTCGGGACTTCGCCGTAGAGGCCGCCCGAAGGCACCGGGGGCTCCTGTTCTGCCGCTATGAAGACTGGTAACCAGGTATGACTCATTCCGGGAGTCGCGGCTCCACCATCAACACGTCTTCGCGCTCGACGACGACGGTGCCGGGCGGTGCGCCCTTCGGCTTGCGAACGTACTTGCGCGGCGTAACGAGCACGGGCACGAGGCTGCTGCCCTGTGCCTTGCTGTAGTAGGCCGCGATGGCGGCGGCGCGTTCCAGGATGTGCTTGCCGGGCTGTGCGGTGCGGCTGGGCAAGCGCAGCACCGCGTGCGACCCGCCCACCCCACGCGCATGCATCCACAGGTCGTGTTTCTGCGCGTAGCGAAATGTGAGCGCGTCGTTCTGCTTCGCATTCTTGCCGACCCAGACTTCGTAGCCGTTTTCCAACGGGAAGCGCCGGAAGGGGATGCGCTGCCGCCCGCCTACCTCTCCTTTAATGAATTCGGCCAGGGTTTCCGCCTCGGCCTTTCGGAAGGCTTCCACCGCCTTATACGAATCGAGGGCGCGCAGCCGCTCCAACAGGGCTGCGGCTTTCGCTGCCTGCTGCTCGGCGTCGAGGACGCGTTCTTCGGCCCGTTCGCGTGCCTGCCGCGTGCGGCGGGCCTTGTCGTAGTAGCGTTCGGCGTTTTCTACGGCCGTAAGCGCCGGGTCGAGCGGGATGGTAATCGGCGCGTTATCGGCGAACAGGTCGGGGAGGATGACTTCGGCGGCGTGGGGCGGCACGGCGGCCACCGACGCCATCAGCAGGTGGCCCCAGTGTTCGTAGCGGTCGGCGCGGCTCGTGTGGGAGAGTTCTTCGAGCATGCGCTCGGTGCGCTTCCGGGCATCGGCAGAAGCTTTGACGAGGGCTTTTTCCAGTGGATCAACCACCGCCCGAAACCGGCGTTGTCCCAGTTCCCGCCGCACGAAGACCTGTACCGCCTGATCGACCGTGTCGAACGCCTCCTCCTTGAGAGCAGCGGGGTGGCGCAGCGGGACCAGCGAAAACGTCTCGGCAAAGCGCCCCCGCCAGTAGATGCGCGGTGCGGGATGGATCACCTCCTCCTGCATTGCCAGGGCTGTTTCGAAGAGCCTCCGGCGTTCGTCCGGCGTGGCCTCGCCCGGCACTTTTTCTGAAATACCGGCCCGGTGCATTACTTCGGTGGCCAGCACCCGGTCGAACAGCGGGAAGGCCGCCGTCACCGCCTGCGTCGTCGTTTTGCGATCCGTGCGCCAGCGTGCTTCGAATTCTTCGAAGGTTGCAACCAGCGGAGCCGGACGCGGCGTCGGAGCCGGGCGTCCGCGCCACGCGCTATCTCCCTGAAACGCCTCCCGAATGCAGCGCCGGTCATCGACCAGAAACACGTTGGCGCGCGGGCCGAAGAGCACGATCTGAAAGCGCGAGCCGTCGTCCAGTTCGAGAAACAGCATGCGGTCGCGGTCGGCTACGCGGACGGTCTCGATGCGCCGGTCGAACGCGCGTTCGAACAGGGTCGCCACGTTGCGCCGCGCCTTGCTGTAGCCTTCGCTGCGAAAGATGAAAAGGAAGGCAGGTTGCGTCGAGATTCGCAGCATCCATTCGCGGGTAGGGTTTGCCAGCGCCAGCGTCAACTCGTCACGCGCCTGCGAGAAGGCATCCCCCACTACACACCCGACGAGGTCCGGTGCCCATTCATGCGCCAGGGCATGGAGGGTATGGTAGGTATGGATCATGATGAGGATCGGGGCGATGTCGTGCTCTCGCGGGCGAGGCTCACAACCCTGCTGTACCGGACAACGTTCCGTTGGTGCATCCCGAACAAAGATGCGGTAATATGATCTTTTGAAGGAAACCGGCCCTTCCCGGAAAAAGTACCGGG
>JBHHWM010000481.1:0-2399 GCA_046756545.1 Rhodothermales bacterium
TGGTTTGCTGACATGAATACAGATTTCCTGGCGATAGAAAAAGACAACGACCTCGCGGTCGTCTGGATCGATCAGGCCCATTCGAAAGTCAATAAAATATCGAGAGATGCCTTGAACGCCGTCAGCGACGTGCTCGACGTGATCGAACTCGACGACGGGATCCGGGCGGCGATCTTTATCAGCCGCAAGCGGGACACGTTCATCGCCGGGGCCGATCTCGACGTGCTGCGGACGGCCGGAGATCCGGATGAGATCCACGCCTTGACGGAACAGGGCCATGCATTGATCCGCCGGGTACGCGCCCTGTCCAAACCGACGGTTGCCGCCATCCACGGGGCGGCCATGGGCGGCGGCCTAGAGGTGGCGCTGGCATGCTCCTACCGCATCGCGACGAGCCACAAAAAAACCAAACTGGCCTTGCCCGAGGTCCTGCTGGGCCTGCTCCCCGGCGGCGGAGGGACCCAGTTTCTGCCCCGCCTCGTCGGCATTCAGCAGGCCCTCGACATGATGCTGACGGGCAAGAACGTGTATCCCCGCAAGGCACACCGCATGGGGCTCGTCGATGCGCTCACGTACCGGCACGGCCTCCTCGACGCCGCCAAACAAGCCGCTCGACGCCTCGCCGGCGGCTCGCTCGTCCCCAGACGCAACGTCAAGAAACTGGGAGAGCGCCTGCTGGAGGGCAACCCCATCGGTCGACGCATCATCTACCGGCAAGCTACGGCCCGCGTTCTCAAGCAAACCAGGGGCCATTATCCCGCGCCTATCAGGATCATCGAGTGTGTGAAAGCCGGGATGGAAAAGGGAGTAGAGGACGGTTTTGCAGCCGAAGCGAAATACTTTGCCGAGCTGGTCTTCTCTCCGGAATCGCAGGCGCTCGTCAGTCTGTTCTTCGCCAAACAGGAGGCCGAGAAGAATCCGTTTAAAGAGGCCGCACGGCCTGTCGCCACCCTCGGCGTGTTAGGGGCCGGGTTGATGGGAGCCGGCATTGCCGAGGTGAGCGCGACCAACGGCCTCAACGTCGTGATCAAAGACCGGGACCTGATGCTGGCCTCGAAAGGGAAACAGCACCTCTGGAACAGCACCCACAAAAAAGTAAAAAAACGCATCTTATCGCCGTTCGAGCGCGATGTGCTGGTCGAACGCGTCACGCCCGTCGCCGATTACAGCCCGTTCCGCCAGGTGGATCTGGTAATCGAGGCCGTGCCCGAAAACCTGGATCTGAAGCGCGACATCCTGGCCACCACGGAATCCGCGACCCGAGATGATTGCATTTTTGCCTCGAACACCTCCTCCATCCCGATCACGGATATCGCGGAAGCGTCCGCGCGCCCGGAGCAGATCGTCGGGATGCATTACTTCTCCCCCGTCCCCCAGATGCCGCTGCTCGAAATCATCAAAACCCGCCACACATCCGACTGGGTGCTGGCAACGGCCTACGAGACGGGCCTGAAACAGGGCAAAACGGTCCTTGTCGTCAACGACGGCCCCGGCTTCTACACCACGCGCATCCTGGGCGTCTACATGAACGAAGCCCTGCTCCTGCTCGAAGAAGGGGCGGACATCGAACAGGTGGATAAGGCGATGGAGCGCTTCGGATTCCCTATGGGTCCGTACGAACTCTTCGACCTCGTCGGCATCGACGTGGCGGCTAAGATCACCGAAGTTATGAGCCGGTATCCCACGGATCGGGACATGAACATCTGCCGCAAAGCGAGCGAACTGGTCGAAGCCGGGCACCGGGGGCAGAAAAGCGGCACGGGATTTTACCGGCATGAAAACGACGAGCGGGGGCGGCCCCGGAAGAAAGGCGTCCACGAGGCCGTCTATGCTTTCTTCGGGGGGTCCAGGCGTACGAAGTTCGACGCGGACGCGATCCAGCATCGGCTGGCCCTCTTGATGATCAACGAGGCGACCTACTGCCTGGACGAAGGCATCCTGCACTCTCCCCGCGACGGCGACCTGGGCGCGGTGTTCGGGCTGGGCTTTCCTCCGTTCCGGGGCGGTCCCTTCCGCTACATCGACGCCGAGACGCCTGCGGCGGTTACGGCGATGCTGGCGGAGCTTCTGGCCAGGCACGGCGAGCGGTACGCCCCGTCACCTATCCTCAAGGAACACGTACGCACCGGGACGCCGTTCTACGCCGCGCACCCTCCGGCATGAGGCCCCGCAACTCGAGCAATCAAACAAAACGAACCTGAAAAGATGAAGTGGTTTGACCGTGCGTTCACCTTCGACCTGCCCCTCTGGATGTACCCCAACGTCGTCGAAAGGCTACGAGGTACGCCTGCTCGCGCCGACGAAATGCTCCGGAACCTGCCTCCGGAAATCCTGACCCGGCGGGACGGGGACGGTTGGTCGATCCAGGAGAACCTGGGACACCTTCTCGATCTAGAACC
>JBHHWM010000482.1:0-2399 GCA_046756545.1 Rhodothermales bacterium
AAGGACGAGCAGCGCCATCACGACGCCAATCAACGCAATGATGATGATCATAAACGTAAACATGGTGTTTGCAGCTTGATGTCCAAAGAGGGACAAATGTACGTCCTCTTATCAACGCGAACAAGTCAGTGCAGTTTCTTCTTCGTTATTTCAGCATCGCCCTGCACGTAGGCATCGGCCATCAGCAGCGCTGTCACCGTCTTCATATCGCTGAGATCCCCCCGGCGCGCCATCGCAACGGCCTCGTCAAAAGGCATCGACACTACCTCGATACATTCGCCCGGATCGAGGGCCTGCCGACTTCGCGATAGCTCCTCCGCCAGATAATAGTGGATGACTTCATTGCTATATCCGATGCACGGATACAGCGACCCCAGTAGCGTCAGTCGCAGAGCACGCCATCCTGTTTCTTCTTCCAGTTCGCGTGCTGCTACCTCCTTGGGTTCTTCCCCCTCCCGGTCGATTTTTCCGGCAGGCACTTCGAGCATCGTCCGGCGCGGCGCGTAACGAAACTGGCGCACCATCAGGGTGGATCCGTCTTCAAACAGAGGCACCACCGCCGCCGCTCCCGGATGGCTAATCCACTCGCGCACCGTTTCCGTTCCGTCGGCAAGGCGCACTGTGTCGCGATACACGTTCAGCAGCCGGCCATCGACCAGTTGTTCAGAACGAAGCGTCGTTTCAGTTAATGGTTCCATACGACCGGTGTCTTATTATCTCCCTGGTAGGACCCGTCACCCTCCCCATGTTAGCATGACGGAGGCCGCAGCGACGAGGGCCGCTGTTTCCGCCCGCAACCGTCTGGGCCCTAACGAGACCGGGACGTAGCCGGCCTGTCGCGCGGCCCCCACCTCTTCGTCGGTAAACCCGCCTTCGGGACCGATGAGGACCCGAACCGTGCGCACCTTTGGCTGCCGGTTCAACGCCTTCATGATCGTGCGTCCCGGCTCCACTTTTTCATGTCCGATGAGCGCAAGATCCACTGTATTGTGGTGAAACAGGTGCCCCATCGGCAACGGATCAGCGAGCCGGATGAGGCGAGAGCGACCGCATTGCTTCATGGCTGCGAGCACAATGTTCCGCGCTCGCTCCGCCTTCCATCGTGCCTTCTCCGTACGATGCGTCATGAGGGGAATCACTTCCCGCACGCCCAACTCGACCGCTTTCTCCAGGAACGTCTCGAAGCGATTCCGATTTTTCAGCAGCGCCAGTCCAATGCTTACGTCAACGTCTGGTTCTCCGACATCTCGCCTCTTCTCCAGAATCACACCTCGCGCCGTCCTTTTCCCGACGTGATCGAGGCAGACCCGGTACCAGCCTCCTTCCCCATCGACCACCTCAATCTCGTCGCCCGGGCGCTTGCGCAACACACGTATCGCATGCGCAGCTTCCTCTTCCGGCAGGACCACGTATTGATCCGTTTGAAACGCATTGGGCGGCGCGTAAAAGAAGGTGGTCATGTTCGGTGTCGGATCGTGGTTACGTGCTCCAAGGTCATAATCCAATTGAAAGACCGAGGTGGGCGCGAATGCCGGTCGGGTCGTCCGGATTCGCGGCCAGGCTGACGTTGATGAGCCCGAGATCCGTCCCTATCTGAAATCCTACCCCGTAGCCCGGATGAACCCCCTGCACCTGCGGCAATACGTTCGCAGCATCAGGATCGACGATCTCCGGCTGCTCGTGATAGCCCAGGTCGAAGAACAAGAACGCATACGAGGAGCGATCAATCTGAAAACGGTATTCCGTGAACACCCGCGTGACGAAGCGCCCCTTAAACTGCTCTTCGTTGTACCCGCGCAACGACGTGGCCCCGCCAAATCGAAACAAGTCGCTGAGGTCATATTGGTCGCTGAGCAGCACCGACACCTCACCGCCTACCACGAGGACCTGACGGGTAAACAGGGGCAGGTAAAGGCGTCCTTCTGCTTGCAACCGCTCCTGGCGCAGCAGCAAGCGTTCGATGGTCGTATCCGGTGCCGCCTCGGCCTCTCTTCTGACCACCCGGGCCGTGCGTTCCTTGCGCCCTTGTTCAAAATTGGTCTCTACCAGGAAGCCCCGTCGCGGGTTGATGCGACGGTCGAGGCGCTGGATGCGCACACCGAGCCCGGCAAAAAACGCGGCGGCACGAGCGATGCGCTGGCGACCGTCTACGAGGCGTATGCCCCCCTGCCCCGGTCGTGTGACTTCGCGGTTGATGGTGCCGAAGATCTGAAGCCCTCCCCCCAACCGATACCCCACCTCTAGCCCGTACCCTTGCTTGCCGTACGTGGAATCTTGCTGGATGCCGTCGAATCGTCCTTCGGCCCTCAAGGGCAATCCCATAATGAACGGATCCGCCGCTCGCACCTCCACGCTGCTCACCTGCCCCGGCAGCCGGTTCAGGCGAAGCGAAAAGAGCC
>JBHHWM010000483.1:0-2392 GCA_046756545.1 Rhodothermales bacterium
TTTTTCCCCACTCAAATTACCCGAACGCCCGACGTCATATCCGTCTTCATTTCCTGGGCAATTTCTCTCAGTTGCGCCTTCCTCATGGCCGTCATCGGCATCTTGACCCAGTCTCCCCCGTGCTGCCGGACCATGCACTCACTCCGAAACGTAACGGAGTAGCTTTGCATGGCTCCTGGGGTACGGTTGCGGGGACGGGCCGAGAGGATGATACGCGTCCGCACGAACGCATAGCCCTGAGCCTGCTCATCCTCCAGAGCCACCTGATCCCTCCACCGAGTCTCAATGTAAACATCCTCTGACGAATCCTGCTGACGCTCAAATTGATACTGAAACTTGCGCACCAGAATATCATCGGTGGTTTTAAAAATTTGCGCGCGCGACGTGGACCCCAGGCTCTCTCGGTACGTATTGCCGCTGCTTGTGCTGGAGCCTGCCCCTGAGCACCCCAACTGAAGAACGAGGATAGTCAATGACGCAAGGATAGCGATGGAACGTAGCATAACGATATACCTCCCAGGGAAAAAACCGTGATGCGAGTTGATAGATTGCCTCCTTATCGGAGGTGCAGGGAATGACCGGAATCACCCCTGTTTCTGCATAATACCATCTGGAACGCTCAATTGCTATTGGATTTGCCGTCCCCTTTCCTGCACGGCACGCAACCGGGCCTTGACGCTTTTCAGCCCTTCGGCGTCGGGATCCTGTGCCTCGGCCATCGCAACCAGGTGAGCCGCATCATCCGGCAGGTGCTCCTTGAGCTTGAGCGAAGCCAGCTTGCTCACATACGCCGCCTTTCCCGTCAGGTTTATGGCGTGCGTGATGATTTCTTCGCTGATAGGAAGAAGCGACGTATCGGCGATCACCTCTGCGAAGGAAACGGCCTCGTGAAGGGCCTCCTCATCAAAGGGACGCCAGTGCAGCGAGGAACGATAGAGCAGTAGTGCCCGGAGGGTATCGCCCTGGCTGCGCGCTATCGGGATCGCAGCCTGAACGGCGTCTTCCACCGACACGGCCCCCTCGAAGGTCTTGGTGAGCAGGGAGTCCAGGTAATTGCGCGAACTCACATAGATGCCCAGTGCGCTGTGAATGGACATCTCTTCGTCCTCCGAAGACATGGCCCCTGCCTTCATGATAGCAACCTGCACATCGGCGTATCCCCTATCAAAAGCAACCGGCTTAATATGAGCATCTGAGTATCGCCGGAGGCCGCGCGCTTCCAGAGCGGGATGCGGCTTGAGCACCTCGAAAAAAGCATCGGCGATGGCGTCGTAGCCGTTGTAGGCGGGATGCACGTGATCGTGAAAGAACCATTCGTCCTCGACGCCGTGAGGGCTGGGCGCTACGGCCAGAGGCTGGAGGTCGACCAGAGTAAGCAACCCGTCCCGCTCATATTTTTTCAGGATCTCGTTCATCGCTTCCGGCGCGCGGATCCGCACTTCGTCCTTGTTTCTGGCTGCTACGTAGGCCGCGTGCGCGCCCAGGGTATCTCCCGCAGCGAGCAAATCGTCGCCTCGTTCATAGTCGGCCGTCGCCTCCTCGCCGTAGGGAGGTTGATTTTTCAGATTCGAGACCAGGGTGCCGCCGTACACCGGAATACCGTTCTCCCGAAACGTACGCAGCACCTCTCCCATGTTGGCTTCAAACTGCGCGAGGCCGGCCTTATAGACTCCTCCGCCTACCGGGATGGACGTCTCTTCGATGGTCTTGAGCATAAACAGCGCCTCATGCCTCGCCCATGGCTGCCCCCAGGAAAACAACCGCTCCAGTGCCCGGTAGAGCACCAGGCGTTTGAGACGCAACACGAGCCGCTTTATCCAGACGGCCCGCCCCAGCGTGTTGATCGCACTCCCTGCGCCGAACGCACCGTAGTATTCATTCTCCCCGGTGTAGACGATGACAGCATCCGGCGCTTGCGCCACAACCGCCTCTTTCAAATCCCACAGGGCATAGCTACTGGTATTGGGCAGGCCCAGATTGACGACTTCGATGCGCTGCCCCACGGCATAGGCTTCCAGGCGTTGTTGCAGACGGGAAGGGAAGCCCAGATAAAACGGATAGGGAAATCCTGCAACACTGGACCCACCCAGCACAACCACACGGAACGACCCCGGGGGCTTCTCCGTCCGGAACGGCGTGAAGGCTGGAGTGGGCTGAAAGCGACCATGGAAGTAGCGCCGGGTATACGCTGCGTTCAGCACCTGGTAGCCTTCCTGCTCGGGCAGCGGCTTGAACGCGGTTTGCTCGCCCTGTCCTACCCCGGTCCATCGCAGGATCCCTTCAAGTCCCCCCAGCAGCACCAACAGAAGACCGGCTGCAACGAGCCCTTTGAACAACGTTTTCAGGCGAGGATTCATACGCATAGTGGTGAAAAAACCTCCTTGTCAATACC
>JBHHWM010000484.1:0-2390 GCA_046756545.1 Rhodothermales bacterium
AGCGAATCGGCCACGTCGTAGCCCAGGCTGTCGCCGTCGATGTTTATCTTCACGTCGATGGCGTCGCTGAACATGGGGCCGCCGGAGGCCGTCGTACCCAACGGGGGCCAATCCAGCACGGCAAACGTGTTGAAGGCGGGGTTGATGTGTTCGAGCCGGGTCAGGAAGTCGGGATAGGTTGCATAGGCGTTGCCGGAGAAGTTGTTGCCCATGACGAGGTGTTTGTCGGGCCAGACGCCGATTACCATGCTGGACCAGCCCGGTCCGCTGACGGTGGGCATACGCGTTTGCGCCTCGTCGCTGAACGTGCCACCGGCAATGAGCGCGTCGATGTAGGGCGTGCGCGCGCTGGCGAGGATGTCCACCCGTACCCCGTCAAGGCCGATAAGAAGCACTTTCTTTTTCGCCGGCCGCTTGTTTTCGACAACGGATGGTGTTGCCTGGTTGGCACAGGCCATCACCAGTGCGCCGCACAGCAGCACGGCCTGCACATGTTTCATCGCATCGAACAACCTTGTACGCATTAGACGGATCCTCTCGTATCTTTTGGCTAGTCATAGAGACACAAGAACATCTCATACCGGGGAGATAAAGTCAATGGACGACCCGACCGGGACCGTGGAACGGAAGCCCTTTCTGGATACACTGGCCGAAGGCGACCGCCGCTCGCGGGGACACGTCGAGGAAGTCATCGCCCAGATCTTGGCTGCCCCGGCGCAGTTCGGCGAGCTGGTCGATGCCATGCTCCATCCGGATCTCGTCATTCGTTCCAGGGCTGCCCATTGTGCGGACCGGATCACGGCGCAACGGCCCGACCTTCTGCAACCGCACAAACAGGTCTTGCTGGAGTATATCGCCGAGGTAGAGCAATGGGAGGTGCGGGCCATGGTATGCCGGATGTTGCCGCGCCTGCACCTCGATGCCGACGACCGGAAGGCTGCTCTGACCATAGCGCGCGGCTATCTCCGCGACAAAAGCAGCATCGTACGGACGTTCGCCATGCAAGCCCTGGTCGATCTTGCGGAGGCCGACCCCGAACTGCGCGACGAGGTGCTTCCTGTCATTGAGAAGCTAACCCGGACAGGAACACCGGCCATGCGTTCCCGTGGACGCAAGCTGCTCAAACGCCTGCACCCATAAACAAAACGCCGGGGCCTATCCGTTCTCCTCCGATGCCACGCTCTTCATCACCGGCGCACAGCAAAAGCCCGGCGACCCGCCTTGTGCGATGGCTCGTCTTTCGGTTGGTGCGGCTCTTCTACTCGAACATTGAAGTACGCGGCCGGACGCATGTACCCCGAACGGGACCGACCCTCTTCGTCTTGAATCATCCCAACGGCCTCCTCGACCCGCTTCTGTTGATGATCGGATTGGACCGGCCCGTGTTATTTCTGGCAAAGAGCACCTTCTTCGGCAATCCGATTGGGCGGTGGTTGATGGACGCGTTCGGAGCCCTGCCCGTGTATCGAAAGCGGGACGAAGGCAAATGGGGCGGACCGCAGGGCGACGCGCCGCAGCGCAACGAGGAGACGTTTGCCCGGTGCCGGTCGTTGCTGCATCGAGGAGCGGCGATGGCGCTCTTTCCCGAAGGCACGACGCATTCCGGCGCGCAGTTGCTGCCGTTGCGGACGGGGGCGGCGCGCATTGCCCTCAGCGCCGAAGCCGAAGCGGAGGGGTCGCTGGAGATGCGTATCGTGCCGGTCGGGCTCTGGTACGAAGACAAGACCCGGTTCCGCACGTCGGTCTTGCTCGTCGTCGGCGAGCCGTTCACGCTGGATGGCCACGTCGAGGCGTATGCGTCCGATGAACGATCCGCCGTCAAAGCCGTGACCGACCGCATCGATACGGGCCTCGACGTGGTGGTGCTCCAGGCCGAGAATGCCGACCTGCTGACCGCCATCCCCGCCGTGGCCGCCTGGACGGTTCCGGACGGCACAGTCCCGGATCGTGCCCGGCACCATGCCTGGGCCGCCACCTTGCTCTCGGCCTACCAAAAACTGCATCACACCGACCCGGCCCGCCTCGAAGACATTGCCCGGAAGGCCCGTCGCTACGCCGCGTTGTTGCAAACGCTCGGCATCGCAGATCCCTGGTCTCTGGAAGTGCCCGTTGCGCGTCGTGGAAAGCTGGTACGGCACCTCCTGATGCTGGGGATGACGGCGCTGCCTGCGCTGGCGGGTGCGCTGTTGAGCTACGGCCCCTATCGCCTGGCCGGTCCGGTGGCTACCTACGCCGTGCGCGGCGACGATACCCAGACCGGCACGTTCAAGCTCATCGGCGGTTCGCTTTTCGTGCTGATCGGCTGGATGGCGGAGGCGGCGGTATGCGGGTATCTGCTGGGGTGGCCTTGGGGTGTCCTGCTGATCGTTGCGGCACCGTTGCTGGGGTAC
>JBHHWM010000485.1:0-2382 GCA_046756545.1 Rhodothermales bacterium
GTCAATGCGGGGTACTGGAACCCGGCGGGGCTGAGCTGGATGAGTTATCCCGAGTTTGCCTATATGCACGCCGAACGCTTCGCCGGTATCGTCACGTTCGATTATGGCAGTGCTGCGTTTCCCATCACGTCGCGTTCTACGGTCGGCCTCTCCTTTTTTCGGAGCGGTGTCAACGACATCAAGAATACGCTCAACGCCTGGGACGCCGAGCGCGATCAGCCCAAGGCCCGAGCCGAGACGTTTTTTGAGACCTTCTCGGCGGCCGATATGGCCTTCTTCCTGAGTTACTCGCGCACGCTGAGCCAACGCTTTGCGCTCGGCGTGACGGGCAAGATCATCCGCCGCACTATCGGCGACTTCGCCGATGCCTGGGGCTACAGCTTCGACGTGGGGCTTCAGTACCGAACGCAACGCTTCGTCTTCGGCATCAACGTGCAGGATGCCTCAACGATGCTGCAAAGCTGGAGCATTAATACCGACGCCTTCGAGATCGACGATATCAACCCGGCTACGGACTTGCCCTATACGTTCGAAGAGGTCTTTGAACAGGAGTTGCCGCAGGGAGGGACGTTCCTCGTGCTGCCGGTAGCACGCCTCGGATCGGGCTTCATCGTGCCTCTCGGCACCGACTATTCTGTCACGCTCGGCCTGGACCTCGACCTGGCATTCGACGGGCAACAGGCCAACGCTTTCAATGCCGGGGACATCTCGTTCCACCCGCGCGTCGGTACGGAATTCAATATTGCCAACGTGTTGATGTTACGGGCCGGTGTCAATCGCGTGACCAATTCCGACCGCTATGGCCTCGACTTTACGCCATCGGTGGGGGCGGGGCTACGCGTTAAGCAACTGGCCGTGGATTACGGCTTCGGCGACTTCGGCGGCCTCTCGTCCGAACTGGGCTACTCGCACCGCATTTCGCTGCAACTCAGATTGGAGCAGCCTAGCTTGAAACGCAAAGAACGGAGCGTGGACGGCTGACAGGTTCGGGTTCGAGCGTGCAGGTTTCTTATCTTGCAGTATTCGTCCTGCCACGTGAACCTCGAAACCGAACGCGCTGTGTCGCAAACGTCGCCCCAGGAGAACGGATCGAAGGGGCCGGATATCCGGCGAGAGACGGTCGCCTTCATCATCCCGCTCTACAACGAGGAAGAGATCTTCCCCGTCTTGTTTCGGGAGGTCGAAGCCTACCGTGCCGACCATCCCGAAGTGGTTCAGGTCGTCTTCATCGATGATGGGAGCCGGGATCGAACAGCAACTCTCGTGCGCGAAATGACGGCGGATCGGCCCGGCTACGTCTTGCTCCAGTTCTCCCGGAATTTCGGGCACCAACTGGCGGTCACAGCGGGCATGGAGTTTGTCCGGACCGACGCCGCCGTGATCATGGATGCCGACTTGCAGGACCCCTTGTGGGTGGTCTCTGACATGATCGAAAAATGGCGTGAAGGGTACGACGTGGTGTACGGGATCCGCAAGCGGCGGCAGGGCGAGACGCTCTTCAAGCGGTCCGCCACGCATGTATTCTACCGTTTCTTCCGGCGGTTCAGCGACATCGATGCGCCGCTCGATGCAGGTGATTTTCGGTTGCTGGCTCGTCCGGTGCTGGATGCCTACCGGCGGCTGCAAGAGCAGCAGCCGTATGTGCGCGGCCTGGTTTCCTGGCTTGGCTTCAACCAGACCGGCATCGAATATGTCCGTCCTGCCCGCGCGGCGGGGGAGACCAAGTATTCTCTTCGCAAGCTCCTTCGACTGGCCACCGACGGTATCTTTTCCTTCTCCGATAAGCCGCTCCGTTACGCCGTACGGTTGGGGCTGCTCGTTTCGGCACTTTCCATCGTGGGGCTGGGCTGGGTGGTTTTTCAGAAATATGTCGTGGGTATCGACATCACGGGCTGGGCCTCGCTGATCTTCGCCCTGTTTTTCTTTGGCGGTCTTCAATTATTCTTCCTGGGAGTTCTTGGCATCTACCTGGGCCGCGTCTACGAGGAAGTGAAGGCTCGACCACGTTATATTGTGCGCGAGCAATGGTTCTCGGATATCCCCCTCACCAACCCTGCTGATGCAGAGAAAACGACGACGGTATGATTCCTCCTCTTCGCTGGAACGATCACGACTTTCGCATTGATATGATAGACCAGACCCGACTTCCGGAAGAGGAGGTCTGGCTGGAGATCGAAACCCCTGGTCAGATGGCCGAGGCCATCCGTATGCTCCGGGTGCGTGGAGCCCCGGCCATTGGTATTGCCGCTGCCTACGGGGTGGTATTGGCCTTGCGGGAGGACGGCCACGAGGATTCGCATCAAGCCGTGGTCGACGCGGTGGCGATGCTGGCCCGGACGCGGCCCACCGCCGTAAACCTGTTCTTTGCCCTGGACCGGATGC
>JBHHWM010000486.1:0-2351 GCA_046756545.1 Rhodothermales bacterium
GCATGCTCTTCGCGGATACCGCGTTCAAGCATCAAGCGGTAGGTCTTCGGTACTGCCAAAGGATCCGCAACCCCCCAGTCCGCACTGGAGTCGCAAAAGATTCGCTCCGATCCGTACTGGCGGACGATCTCCACCATACGTTCGTTGCCCATCTTGGTGTGCGGATAAAGTGTGAAGGCAGCCCAGAAACCGCGGTCCAAGACCTCTTGCACAGTCTCTTCGTTGTTGTGGTCGATGATCACCCGGCTCGGATCCAGACCGTGCTCGACGGCTATATCCATGCTCCGGCTGGTGCCGCGCTTTTTGTCGCGATGTGGCGTGTGCACCATGACCAACATGTCGAGCTCCTTTGCCAGCTCGAGCTGCGCCCGGTAGCAGTGCTCTTCCGCCTCGGTCTGATCATCGAACCCGATCTCGCCCACCGCCACCACGCCCTCTTTGCACAGATAACGCGGCAGGATGTCTATGACCTCTGCGGCCAGTGCCTCGTTGTTCGCCTCCTTGGCATTAAGCCCGATCGCGCAGTAGTGGCGAATGCCGAATTGGCCGGCACGGAACCGTTCCCAGCCGACGATAGTGGAGAGATAGTCGATGAAGGTCCCGATACTAGTGCGAGGTTGACCCACCCAGAAGGCCGGTTCGATCACGGCGACAATGCCGGCGGCGGCCATCCGCTCGTAATCGTCCGTGGTGCGGGCATTCATGTGTATGTGCGGATCGATGAATTTCATGGTCATGGTCCCCTCCGTTCTCCTGCACGTTCTTAGCGTCCCAGTATAACGCGTTCCGTTTTAGCTAGGGTGTCGGTCCCCCAAGGATGTCCCAGCTAAGTTGACCGCGCTTCACGCGCGCGACAAGCTCGGGGACCGTAGCCAACAGTGTCGGCCCCCGCGGATGCGGACAAGCACTCAAGGCAAGAACCGATGCCTCGCGTTCGCGTTCACTCCCCTCGTTAAGGACCCGTTCAAGGTCGGCCAGCGCAGCATCATCGGCATGCGGCCCGACGCACCGCCAAAGCTCGGGGCTGACATCTCGGTGCGCCGCCCAACGCTCATGGGCATAGTCGCACAACATGCGCATGAGGGTAGGGTTGCTGCGGCGATCCAGACCGACGATGGGCTGCAAGCGACTGCCAATGAAGAGCGCCTTGAGCACCATCTGATTCCAGGCGCCCTCGTCTAATTGCTCCGCCGGGTAGGGATTGTGGTGTGCGACTGCTTCGAACACTGCCTTCATGTTGGTGCGTACACCCTCCGCTGCGCGCCGAACGTACTGTTGCTGCGCCGGGTAAAGCGGCAGCCCGCGGTAAAAGGTCACCAACTCGCCCACATCGGCCGTCAGGCACAGCTGCTCGAGCCGGCGTGCAAACTGCTCATCACTTCCGCCGGCGCTGAGAAGCAGGAGCAGACGCGCCGCCTGGTCCACACTCCAGCCGACGGGCGTCCAACCACGCCGAGCGTGGTGGGCGTCGGCAAAATCGGCATTGTCGAGGGTCAAGTCATCCTTGCCGATCTTCCGCGGCACCAGGCTGATGGCAAAAAAAAGCGTTCTATCCGTTGGCTTGCTTTGGAGCTCTCCCAGTTTCTCGGCAAGCCAACGGGCAGCCGCATCCGACAGCTGGCGTGTCAGCCAGCGGTGCAGAAGCTCCATGACCACGGCAACGTTGTCGTTCATGGCGTTGAATCGTGCGCGTCGCGCCCGAACACGTGATCGAGAATCAGGTTCTTGACTGACGTCGCATCCACTGGCCCCTCGGGGAGTAGCGCGGGTTCCGAGGTAATAAAGAGCGGTCCGTCCTCAGGCCGGTCCGTGATGCGACCGTGCGAGCCCTTGACCAGCGTCGCGTCGAGCCCGATCACGTCCATCAGTGTGCGAAAACCGAGCGCCTTCTTCGCAAGTCGCCAACCCACGCTCAACTTTGGGAAGCGGATGGCCGGATCGATGAACAGCTCGACCGGGTCGAAGCCCGGCTTGCGGTGAATCTCGACGGTGCGCGCGTAATCCGGCGCTTTCGCATCGTCGAGCCAGTAATAATAAGTAAACCAGCTATCGGCCTTCGCGATCGCCACCAGTTCGCCCGATCGCGGGTGATCGAGCGCGAAGTCCGGCTTGGTCTCTGCATCCAGCACCCGTTCCACACCGGCCAGGGATTCGGCTAATGCTTTCACCTCTGCAACGGCTTCGGGTCGGCGCACATAAATGTGAGCAATTTGGTGATCGGCAACGGCGAAGGCCGAGGAGGCGCCGGCATCGAGTAGCTCGCGCCCCAGCTCTTCACGCACCTGGATCATGCCGGCCTCGCGCAGCGCGCGGTTGATGTGCACGGGGTTTGAGACCTCCGTAACGCCGTA
>JBHHWM010000487.1:0-2347 GCA_046756545.1 Rhodothermales bacterium
CATACGGCATCGAAAGGAGAAACAGAATGCTCGAGTTGAAACCGGCACCCGGGTCTGTACCGATCGCTTTACCCCCACAGACGGAACATGCGTTGGCGGCAGCAAAGCTCAGCAATACCGCTGCAGAAATCGCCAATGCAAGACGGGCGCATCGCCTTATCACGGATTTCCATGCATCTACAAACACTTCACCCGCCCTCGTATAGTGGCTCAACTCAGGTACACGAGCGTAAAGAGCACGGGCCAGAGGCCCACCACGAAGTACCAGTACATCCCGCAGAGAGTGAGGCCGACATGCCGCGTGGCCGAGAACCGGTTACGCCTGGCGCCAGCGACAGCGACCAATAACCAGATGACCGCGCCGAAGACATGGGCGCCGTGGATCCCGATCAAGGTATAAAAGGTGGCTCCGTATGTGCCGCTCGATAGTGTGAGACCAAAGTGGACCAGCCGTGCCCATTCGTATCCCTGGACTCCGAGGAAGATCGTTCCCAGAAGTGCCGTGATCAGAAGCCATCTGATGAGCCGCTGCCGGTCCCCCTGCCGGATGGCGCGAATCGCGCGATACATCGTGTACGCGCTGAAGAGCAGAATCAGCGTGTTGACGCCGGTCACTCCAACAGGCAGATACGGCTGGCCGGCGGGGGGCCAGATCGCGCTCCCAAGGCGAAACACGAGGAAGGACCCGATCAGGCCGGCGAAGAACATGGCCTCTGCCGCGAGAAATATCAGCATGCCTAAGCGGGCATTGCTGACCGGCGGCTCTGCACGGTCCTCGTCCCCGCGACCAAAGGGGTCCCGAGGGAATTCCGGAGGTGGCCCCTCGTCGAAGCTCGGGGGGACAGGAGCTCGGATCTCCTCGAGCTTGTCGATAACCCGCGTCTCGCCTGCCATTGCACGACCCTCAACGAAGGCTGGCCGAATATACCTCCTAATTCAGCACCATTACACCAATGACCGCCGTGACGTACAACACCACGATCAGCACAAGGAGGATCATCCCTACGCGTCGGTTTTGGCCCTCGATTTTAGCCGGCATGGTCCGTCCACCGAAACGGCTGTGCGTTCTGACGATGTCTCGCCTCTCTCATTCTAAAACGGTACCTTATCTAGCGCCATCAGCCCGAGCTGCGCCGGCAGGTACACCAATGATGCGAACAAAAGGCGGCGCGCGGCCACCTCCGAGCCGGAAAGCGCAAGAAGGATTCCACATCCGAGGAACATCAACCCCAGCACCAGGGCCCCGAAGAAATAGACCGATCCTGCAAGTCCAATCAGCGTCGGCAAAAGACCCACGGCGAGCAGGGCCAGGCAGTGGCTGACAATCTGGCGCCCCGTACTCCGCCCATCCGGCTCGACGACCGGGAGGACGCGAATGCCCGCCTGCGCATAGTCGTCCCGATACAGCCGGGCGATGGCCAGGGAATGCGGGATCTGCCACAGAAACATAATCGCAAAGAGAACCCAGGCCTCAAGGCCCAGTTCACCCCGGGCTGCTGCCCAGCCAACCACCGGCGGCAGTGCGCCGGGCACCGCTCCCACGACGCTGCAGAGCGCAGTCTTCCGCTTGAGCGGGGTATAGAGAAAGAGATAACTCCCGACGCTGATCGCCGTAACGAAGGCACTGAGGAGGTTGACGAAGAAAGCCAGGTATAGAAGCCCGCCTCCGGTGATCGCGACACCGAAAACGAGCGCCTCGGTGGGCTGGAGCCGCCCATCCGGTAAGGGGCGAAGACGCGTGCGCTTCATCCGGGCATCCACGTCCCGCTCGAGATATTGATTCAACGCGAGGGTGCCACCAGCCGCGAGAGCCATACCGACCAGCGCGTGGAGAAGCCGGACATACTCTGGCGCTCCCCGCGAGGCCAGATAGAATCCGATGAGGGTTGTAACCAGGACCATTAACACCACACGGGGTCTTGTCAGTGCCAGAAAGTCCCCCGGATGCCTCTGCACGCGTGTCACTCCGGTATCTCTCTTTCTCATGCGGGCGCCTCCTCCGATCTACCTGCCGGATGGGCGGGGACGATTTCCCGGGCGACCACGGGCGTCCAGGGGGCCACCATTCGATAGATCCGGAGGGTAAGCACGAGAACTGTGGCCAACATCAGCGCCCCGATGGCGACGTGCGTGGTGGTGAGCGCCACTACGCCGAGGGGCGCCAAAGCGACTGTATGGGGAGTGAATTTCACGAGGTATGACGCCAAACCCAGTACGAGCTGCAGGATCAGCAGCCCACTGAGCAGAATCATGGGACGGCCAAGCTTCGGCTGACGTGGGTGATTTCTCAGGACGTATCCTGCCAGAGATAAGACCAGGACGGTCACGAGAGCAGCAAAGAATAGAT
>JBHHWM010000488.1:0-2347 GCA_046756545.1 Rhodothermales bacterium
CGGTATCGAGCCCACGGAACGGCTCGTCCATGAGCAGCACCGCCGGCCTGTGGATGAGCGCTGCGGCCACCTGCGTCTTCTGAATCATCCCGCTGGAATAGGTTCCGATCAGAGTGTCGCGGCGTTCGTCGAGCAGAACGTGATCGAGCAGGGCGTCGATGCGGTCCGGGGCGTCGGCGTCCCAGGCTCCCCGCTCGCGCAGGATCCACTCGAGCAACTCGACGGCGGTAAGATGCTGAGGCAACTCGGCGGAGGCATAGACGAGGCCGACGTGCTGCAAGAAGCGGTAAGGGTGGGCATGGATGTCGAGGTCGCCGTAGGTAATCCGGCCTGAGGTGGGGAAGGCCACGACGGAGAGCAGGCGCAACAGCGTCGTTTTGCCCGATCCGTTCGGCCCGACGATGCCCGTCGCCGTGCCCGGCACGAAGGTCCGGTCGAAGTGGGTTATGACGGGAGCCCCTTGTCCGTAGCGTTTGCTGATCCCTCGCGCAACGAGCGGCTTACGCGAATCGTTTTCTATATCGAAATTCAGTGCCATAGGTAACTATCCAGGCCGTCAACCCAGCCAAAATTACATCCAGGCCCGTCCAGCGCAACGCTTCTGCGTAGCTGAAATCGGCGTCGAACAGGGCGACGAGCAGCAGGCTGAGCAAGAAAGGCAACGTCCAACGTACGTTCACCAGAAAGCGCGTGGCGATCCACAACGGCGGCGATTGCAGGGTGTGCTGAAACGGAAACGGGGCGAAGGACCGCGTCGTGAGCAGAAACGCCCCCCCGTTTTTCGCAACCATAAACAACAGCAGGTACACGCCGACGGCTTGCATCGACGCCTGTTGAAAGAACAGGATCCACAGCAGTCCATGCCCGAGCGCGATGAACCGCCCCAGCGGTAGCTTGCGGTCGAGCTGGCGAAGACCGGCCCAGACCGACGGTTTCCAGCGCCGTGGCACCCAGTACACGGCATGATACGGAATCGGTTCTCGGTCGGACACCCGCACCCGGCCGGCCCGGCGGAAGATCTCGCTGTAGAATGCATTGGTGGCATAGAACGCGCGGTCGTACGTCGCCGTCCGGTAGAGGAGCCTGCCGACCGATCCGCCCAGCAGCAGCAGGCCGGGCAGCAACGCCAGGGCCGGTGGGCCCTTCGCCCCCGCATAGATCGCAACCAGCAAGCATAGGACTCCCGTGCCGAACACTTGCCCCGTCGCGGTGACGGCCGGAACGAGTCCGTTCGGCAGCCCCAGCGGCACCGTCGAATGCGCGGCCACATAGCGCCAGGCTCGCCCCCGTGTTCCTTCCTGCCACGCCTGCGAAACGGGGCCGATCTGCACGTAGCGCCCGAAGCTATAGCATCCGGCTCCCAGCACGACGAGCAAGTTGGCCGCCCCATGCAGGCTCTTCGCCGCCAGGTCTTCCCCGAAACCACCGGGGTCGAAGAACGCAAGCACCAGGCCCGGCACGGCAAAGACCAGCACCACGCGCCCCCATGCACGTGCCTGGTGCACCAGCAACCGGCGAGGGGGCCGGTTGAGCCGTTGGAGCAGAGGCACCGCCGGATCGGGCAGCAAGACGTGCGGGACGGCGACGGCAAAGACCGCCGTGGCCGTGAACGTCCAGTAGCGCAGCCATAGAATCCGGGTGCCCGGATCGGCGTCCCGGCCCAGCAGCACGCAGACGTACACCAGCACGGCGAAGAGTAACCCATACGCCACACGCTGCACCATGCCGCCCTCCTCCTTCAACGCGAATCGGCGGCGGTGCAGCGAGCGGGCTTTGCTGTTCGTTCCACGCTCCACGGTTATCGCCCCCTGTCCTCTTCGAGGGCCCTGGCCATAATGGCCCGCGCCTGCCGCACACTTTTCAGATAGAAGAGGGCGCGCAAGGCCTCCCGCTGTGCCTCGGTGAGGTCGCCGTGGCATCCCCGGCGAGCCAGGCGGTCGCGGCGGGCGTGGTAGAGGCAGAGGGCGGCGGCCACCGAGATGTTAAAACTCTGCGTAAACCCCGCCATCGGCACGATGCAGGAGGCATCGGCGAGGGCCAGCAACTCCGGGGAGATGCCGTCGCGTTCGTTGCCGAAAACGAGGGCTGTCTTCTGCGTAAAGTCGATCTCGTCGATGGGCCGCGCGCGCGCGTCGAGATGCGTGGCAACGACCCGGTAGCCCTGCGTTTTCAACCGGGACACGCACGCCTCCGGGGTGGGCCACTGCCACACGTCGAGCCATTTTTCGGCTCCCTGCGTCACCCGTTCCGAACTTTTGTACCGAACCCCGTCCTCCTGCTCCTCGTGGGTGATCACGTGAAACGCCTGAAAGCCCAGGGCTTCGGCCGTACGCATCACGGCGCTGAC
>JBHHWM010000489.1:0-2333 GCA_046756545.1 Rhodothermales bacterium
GAGGGCCCGTTCGCGGGCGTGCCGTTCCTGCTCAAAGACCTGATTGCCGAACAGGAAGGCGTGCCCCAGGCCGCGGGCTGCCGCTTCCGCCGGGCGTACGTGCCGCCCCGCGACTCGGAGCTGGTACGCCGCTACAAGGCCGGCGGCGTCCTCCTTCTCGGCAAAACAAACACCCCGGAGTACGGCCTGACGCCGTTCACCGAGCCTGCCCTGTTCGGCCCCACGCGTAACCCGTGGGAGCCGGACCGCACGCCCGGCGGATCGAGCGGGGGCTCGGCAGCCGCCGTAGCCGCAGGCATCGTGCCGATGGCGCACGGCAACGACGGCGGCGGGTCGATTCGCATCCCCGCTTCCTGCTGCGGCCTCTTCGGCCTCAAACCGACCCGTGGGCGTACACCTACCGGCCCCACCCGTGGCTCGCTGTGGCAGGGCTGCGCCGTCGAGCACGTCCTCACCCGGTCCGTGCGGGATAGTGCCGCCATGCTCGACAGCACGTGCGCGCCGGAGCCCGGCGCTCCTTATTACACCCTGCCGCCCGACGACTCCTTCCTGGCCCAGGTAACTACCGAGCCCGGCCCGCTGCGGATTGCGTTCACCAAACACCCGTTTCTGGGAACCCGTGTGGACGCGGACTGCGTGCAGGGCCTGGAAGCCACCGTCGCGCTCTTGCAGGATCTCGGCCACACCGTCGTGAAGGACGCGCCGGAAATCGAGCGCGAGGCGCTGGCCGAAGCGTTCCTCACGATGGCCTGTTGCGAGACAGCCGCCGACATCGACGAGGCGGCTGCCCGGATGGGCCGTAAACCCACGCCGAAGGACTTCGAGCCGGGGACGTGGTTGATGAACCTGCTGGGCCGGCGATTGAGCGGGGCCGAGCTAAACGCGGCGCTGCGGGTGATGAATGCCGAGACCCGCAAGGTCGGGCGCTTCTTCGCGCAGTACGACGTGCTGCTAACGCCCACACTGGCGATACCGCCGTTCCGCATCGGCGCGCTGCAACCCACAGCCTTCGAAGAGACCTTCGGCAAACTCGTGGGACGGCTGCACGCGGTGTGGATGCTCAAAGCCGTGGGTATAAACAAAACTATGGCCGCCAAGGTCTTCGACTTCATCCCCTATACGCCGCTGTTCAACATCACCGGACAACCGGCGACGTCGGTGCCCCTCCACTGGAACGACGACGGGCTCCCCATCGGGATGCAACTGGCCGGACGCTTCGGCGACGAGACCACGCTGTTCCGCCTCGCCGGACAACTGGAACGCGCCCGCCCGTGGTTCGACCGCCGACCGGCGCTGTGCAAGGCCCCCTTGCCGGTATCTTGATCCTCGGACGGGAACGTCGAAAACGTTTTGAGACCGAGGGACTTTCCCGGTTACTCCAGTACCGTGCGCCTCGTGCTGCGTCGAAGCGAGGGGCGGCTAGGTACCTTCAGGCCCGGATACTGAGCCTGGGCTTTTCTTCTGCTGGAGCAGGTACGCATTCAGCGCCGTCTCCCAGGTTTTCATGAAGGTCTCGTACGCGGCTTCCGTAAACTGATTCACGATATCCTCTCCCTCCTCACTCAGCGCCGTGTACATATAGCTGATTACAGCTTCCGTGCCGCCTGAGAGGCGCTCTTCGAGCACGATGCTGATACGCACGGCCGTAAAGCCGGGGGTAATTTTTACGAACTCCACCACATGATTCACCGGATCGTGCCTTGTGATCACCCAGACGGCTTCCGCTGCACTGTCACGGGTGATGAAAACACAGTCTGTTTCAGCAACGCCTGAGTGGGAGTAGACGGCAAGCGGATTCCAGTCTGTGACCCACTCCACTTCGCGCACCGGACAGAGCAGGGGAAAGACCTGCCCCGGTGGCGCATTGAGCTGTTGTGTGTAGGTTCTCTTTGCTCGTATGGGCCTCATTACATTCATGGAAACCTCGTTCTACGGGTTCATTCTATAGCCGCGTCAGATTATAAAATTATACTGGTACATTGGTACATTGGTTGCGTGTTGACAATAATTATTTTATCGCCGTCGACGTATGCAGAGGCGGCAGGGCGGGAAGCGATGCGGCCTACGGTTTATTCCACCGCCCAATCAGCGCATCGTAGTACCTCGCCCCCGCGTAGTAGACCGTCACGTCGATCTCAGTCTCCCGCTCATGCCCCGTGTAGCTCTCACGCGGCGACTCCGGCGTGCTCATCGACCGGCCCGGCATCACACTGCCAAACGGATACGTGTCCTCGTAGTGCACCACCTCCCCCGCCTCGTTCACCGTCGCGCGCACCGAACCCAGGTGATCCGCCACGTAGTAATACCGCTGCACCGGCCACGACCCCGTGTAG
>JBHHWM010000490.1:0-2320 GCA_046756545.1 Rhodothermales bacterium
ATCAGCGTGGGACGCCGGATGCCGAACTGACTTTTCGAATCCAGCCTACCGATGAATCGCTGTGTCTGCATAAATGTGAGGCCGGTCACGGCCGTGATTGTGGCGGACCCAGGGGCGTGTGAACGTCCGCTTCTAGGACCTGCCCCGGTTTCGTGGACACCTTAAGATGGGCGCGATGATGCGCTGGGAGGTGTCGCATGACAAAGAAGAAGCGATATAAGCGATTCAGTCCGGAGTTCAAACGAGATGAGAAAAAAGGGGGAGCCGGGCGGCTCCCCTGCGAGTACCTCGGCCCGTTCACCACATGGCTACAGGATTGATCATCATCTGGACGGCACCCTTGAGCCGCATTTGTCCGAGGACGAACAGGAACTCCCTCACGCCCTCCTTGGCGAGGCGGCCCGTGTTCATGACCTCCAAGATGTAGATGCCGTTTTCCTTCAAGAGCGTCACGTGTGCGTAGAAGACCTTGTCACCCTCGGCCGGCGGTACGACGTCGAGCCCCCAGGTGTCGGCGCCGACAGCCATCGGGTTCAACGAGGCAAGATAGACGGCCGCGTCGTTGGTGATGCCTGGCTCAGATGAGACCCAACCCTTCGGGTCTGACTCCAGCTTGGCGTCGGTCCATCCGGTGTGGAACAGCACGACGTCGCCCTGGCGGATCTCCACGCCCTGGGCCTTCGCCGCAGCCTTGATATCGTCGGCGTTGAAGGCCTTACCGCCCGTCAGCGCGACGGCACCGAAATGCTTGGCCATGTCGATCAAGACGCCCCGGCCGATCAGCGGCGGGATGTTGTGAATACCCATTTTCTTCAGACCGGTGAGCGCGGCGAAGTCGGCACCTTTATTACAGTTGTAGAAAATGTCCTCTTCACCGAGGTGGCCAAGCCCGTCGATCTGCGGCCCCGTGCCCCACCAGAGCTGGGTGACATCGTCGTTGTAGACCACCGGCCAGCCGAAGTCCTGCGAAAGGGATCGGCCGTACTGCTGGTTCGGCTGCACGATCTGCAGCATCATTTTGCGCGGCGGGAACGCCGGCATGTTCGGATCGATCACGATGCCGAGCGGGTGGGATTCGCCCTTCTCTACTAACTTGACCGCATCCAAAACCTGTTGCGGGGTGACATAGTTGGCGGCGCCGATCTCGTCGTCCGCCCCCCATTTGGAGGGCTTGCACTCGGCCGCCAACGCACCGGATGCTCCGCCGAACGCGATAGTCAATCCGGCGCTCACTGCCAACATGTTGATTGCTTTCATTTTTAAATCCCCCATCTGTTGTTTGTGCGAAACTACGAAGTCTGAAGCATGGTACCGGTTAGTTGATCCTCGCTCCCACCAGCAATCTTCCACGCCCGTTCTAGGTTCGACACAATCTGACTATATAAGGTTGCTAGTTCCTTTGTGTAAGCCCCTGGGTCCGCCACAATCGAATCCACATCGTACAAGGCTTCGGCGATACAGACTTGCAGTTCTTGGTTGAAGTCGTCTTGTTTGAATGAAAAGAGGTCGAAGCTTAACATTTGGACAATTACGAATGCGCCGCTCAATAACTGAGTGCGACGCTGAACGAAGCCGCTGCGGCAAGCGCCGCTACCGTCCGAACGTGGTTCCACGCTGTCCAGCTGTTGACGTAGCCGGCCCACAGACTCGCGGCGTCGGGGTCAGCCGGCGCGACGGATGCAAGCGACTTGTTCCTGGGCACGTTGAACACAATCGTCACCAGCAGGGTGCCGACCAGATAAAGCACGCTGCCGATGAATAAGTAAACGGCGCCCGATTCGTGCCACCGCATCAGCGAGGCGATCAAGGCAAGCACGCAAGCCGCGCCCGTCCCAAAGAAAGCTCCCAGGAACCATGGATTCAGCACGACGACGTTGATGGATTGCATCGCGGCAATACCCTCGCCAGGGGGGCGGCGAACGAGGGCCTTCATCACGAAGGTGGAAAAGGCAAAGAAGACGCCGGCTATCAACCCGCAGCCGAGTGCCGCAATAAGCGTCAAGGCGAAGAGCAATTGGTCAACCGTTGCCACAAGGCCTCCTGCAAACTACCGCCCAACGATGATTGTATATCTGCCTTGGGGTGATGTCGTCGCCCAAAAAGCGTTTGTGATTCGATAGGTGGGACTTCTCGGGGCAGGCCGATCCCGCGCCGTTTAGCCGGCGAGAGCTTGTAGAAATTTTTTATCTCCCTTGCGGTGGCGATCTTTTTTGCCTCGGCCTGGAGTGCATGCATTAAGGGAGAGCTAAAAAGGGGGACATTCTAGGACATTCTACTTTTTTTGCCTGCGCCAAGCCCGGCTTGTTAAGTTATCACCATG
>JBHHWM010000491.1:0-2312 GCA_046756545.1 Rhodothermales bacterium
GTTGACGCGCCTGCTCCACGTCCAGCTTCGACACCTCGTAGCGCAGCTTCGACACGGCTTCGTTGAGTTCCTGCTTCGCTCGCTGATACGTGGCGGTCACTTCAGCCGCCTTGTCGTCTACCTTTTCACCCACAGCATCCCCGGTGGGCGCTCCATTGCTCGATTCCTCGGCCTGCGCTTTTTCTTTACCGATGGTCTTTTCTTGTTTCGGTTGATCTTTATCCGCCACGCGTATCCTCCGTAGTATCTAGTGATCCATGGTTATGTATGATGGCCTACACGCTCGTGGGAGCAACATCGGCGCAGCGATCCCCTTTTCCAAAGGAACAGAGGGTTGATCGCCGGACATGCCTGATCAATCGCGCATCATAACGCCGATAAACACACCCACGGAAAAAGCACCCAGCATGGCGAGGGTTTGATTGTCCTCGATCCACGCCATCATGCGCTCTGTGCTGAGGGGGATTGTGCCCTCAGGCGAAGCCTCGGACAACGCACCGTGCTCATTATCCGCACGGTGATCCTGCTCAACGCTCGTTGCTTTTTGCTCGTCTGTCATGGTTTTCTATCCATCATCCGGACGACTTCCTGCCAAGCAATAATCCGATCACCACGCCTACCGCACCTACGGTAAACAAGATACGACCCGGGTGCTTCTGGTAGTAGGCACGGTTCGTTTCATAGACCCCGCGTGCCTGCTCCGAAAGCCCGGCGGCTGCCGTCGCAAGCTTGTCGTAGCATTCAGCCGCAGTGAGTTGGAGCACACGAAGATCATCGCGCACCGGCTCCTCCTGCCCGTTAGTCACGTCTGACGTTGCGGTTGTCGTTTCCTGTGCAGGATCGGAAGTTGAGGGTTCTTTCTTAGCCATGAGTGTATGTTCGTTTATTTATTTTCACACCGCCCTTCTCTTACTTCACACAATAAGAACGTTCCTCGAATCGTCCATTAATTATTCCCCACTGCAACACATACCCATTGGGATCCAAGATACGTTTGAAGGGAATAATGCGGCATTGGTTTTAAAACCTGTCATAGAAACGTCGCATCCGGCACGGAGCCAAAGCGTTTTGCTTGCGTTTAGGGTTCGTCCCCGGCCTCGTTCTCTCCACGTTTTCTCTCCTCGCTGCTCTACAACATTGATGACCCGACATACTCGCTGCTCGACGCCTTCTCGACCTTCTTCCGGGCTTTCCCTGTTCGTCGTGCTGCTTTTGTTTGCTGTCTCTGCCGGAGTGGCCACGGCACAGCGAACCCCCCAGCGTTCGGAACAGGTCTTTTCAGAAGCCTACAAGCTCTACTCCAATCAGCTCTACGAGCAGGCTATCGAAGGATTTGCGTCCTTTCGCGAGGCGTATCCCGACCACATCAATGCGGCGGAAGCGCTCTACTACCAGGCCGAGTCGTCGTTGGCGGTGGGCCACACCGATCAGGCCGTGGCGCTCTTCACCCAGTTCCGGCAACGCTACCCCGCCCATCCATTAGCCTTCCGGGCAAGCCTGGCCCTGGGACAGTACTTCTATGAGACCAGAGATTTCCAGCGCGCGATTGCTACACTGACCGATGTGCTGGACGACGACCCGCCGGACGAGATAGGTGCAAAAGCGCTTTACTGGATGGGGGAATCGTCGCAGAACCTGGGCCGCACGAACGATGCCTTGCGCTACTTCCGGCAGGCTGCCGACACGTACCGGTTCACAGAAACCGCCCCCATCGCCCTCTATGCGATTGCTTATACGCATGTGCAGCAGGAGAACTATGACGAAGCCGCGCGCGCATTCGAATTGCTGGGGGCTCGCTACCCGGACTCACCCTACGCCCAGAACCTCGGGCTGGCACTGGCCGAGGTCTATTACGAATTGGAAGATTACCAGCGGGTCGTCAGCGAAATCAAACAGCGGATGCCTCAGCTCGACCCGGCGGCGAAAGAACGCGCCACCTTCCTGATTGCCGAAGCCTACAATCAGCTTCGGGACAGCGAGAACGCCATCGTTTACTACCGCCAGATTACAGAAGGAGACCTGCAAAGCCCCTACTATCGCCGGGCGCTCTACGGGTTGGGGTGGAACTACTATCACGAAGGGGTCCACCAGTGGGCCGCCGACCACTTTGCCCAGGCCCGTGGCGCTTTCGACGACGCCCTGGCGATGCAGGCTACCTACTACGAAGCCGTCAACCGGGTGTTGGCCGACGAGAAACGCGCGGCCATCGACTTGTTTAAAGCCGTCGCCGATACGTGGCCCGACGGCTCTCTGGCCGACCATGCCCTCTACGAACTCGGCCTGGTGCAATACGACCTGCGCCTGTGGAGCGA
>JBHHWM010000492.1:0-2310 GCA_046756545.1 Rhodothermales bacterium
GTCCTGATCGACTCCTCATCGTCGATCACGAGCACCCTGGGTTTGATCGCTTCAGCCACTGAATTTCTCCCTTCGAATATTTGTCTCTTGTGATCGTCGAGCTACTCAGCCTTCGAACAGGATTCAGACTCTAATCGGATGCTGCATCAATTGTTACAATGTTGACCGCTCCGTGTTAAAGCCTGATTGTTGCGGTGGAGAACAGTAATACTCTGCCTCTGTAGCATGGCGTGTCAATGTTTGCACTCGGGGGGCGTGCCGAAGCTGTGTGCAGGCCAGTTTGAAAGTCGCAGAAAAACGGCGAATTACTAGCGCGAAGCTACGATCTCGGCGCCGGAGAAACTCGGCTGCCTTTTAATCTTGGGCCAAGCGCCGCCGGCACCGTTCCTGGCTGAAGAAATTCACGGTGCCCTGGTCGCAGGAATCGCAGTCTGCGACGCCGGTCCGGTCGAAGGGGGCGCACGGGCCGCCGCTTGCGTGACTTCCGAGGCCCTAAAAAAAGAGACCTTGCCCGCCGTCGGCAACCAGGGTCTCCGTACGGGTGCCACCTTCTGGGCAGTACCCATACTGAGCTGGTAGTTTGTGGTCTCTGGCCGCACCGCTCGCACTGAGGGTTCCGTTCACATGCGAGCCTGCCAGCTATGTGCGTAGCCTATCTGCGAACCCACCCGGGATTCATTGACGAAGATCAAATGTTCGGTCGATAGGGGGGTGCACAGAGGGGTGGTCAAACCTGGTGTATTCCGTCCCAGGTTGACGTTCTGTACTATACTATGTGTAACGCTCGAGAATTTTGTTCCATGGAGTGGGGGTATGGGCCGATTCCACAGCGTTGACATCAACGGACGATGCAGAAGAGCGTTCACCCACGAAGCCGTCGGGTATACGGAACTACCTCGCCCGTCACCGGCTCTGCACACAATTCCCCACTGAGACCGATAACATAGGCCACAGTTCTATTGCTGCCGAAGGATGAGGCACGTTTATGAAAAAGAGACTGGATGTCGGTGATCTAAAACGGGGAATGTATGTCTCCGAGCTCGACCGCCCATGGGGTGAGACCCCATTTCTGTTTCAAGGGTTTGAGATAACGAGCGACGAGGAAATCGACCAACTTAGGCAGTACTGCAAATACGTCTATATAGAAACCGATTACGAAAAGGATATCGTCCCCCAGGTTCGTGGCTGGCGGTCACCCAGGCGCGTGCCCGCGGTTGAGGACGACAAAGGTCCAAAATCCGAAATTCGGACCGTGGTCGAAAAGGCTACTGCCCACCGCCCTAGGCGGGTCTATCAGGACCAAACTACGCTCGAGGAAGAGGCTGCGACCGTCAAGGAAACGCACGAGCAAGCCGTCGCGCTGATTCCCACAATTATGGAGGATGTCCACGTCGGGAAGACCATAGACACGGCGACGGCGAAAAAAGTGGTTGCGAATATGGCGAAAAGTATGCTTCGCAACCCAGATGCACTGATCTGCTTTACCCATCTGAAGAAGAAAGATGACTATACGGCGCTTCATTGTCTGCGGGTCTCGATCCTGGCGCTCGCCTTCGGACGCCACCTGGGATTCGACGAAGAAGAGCTCAACGTCCTTGGCATCGGGGGCCTGTTGCACGACATCGGGAAGATGAAGGTGCCGCAAGAGATCTTGAACAAACCAGGGAAACTGACGGACCACGAAATGAGGATCATGCAAGGCCACGTCCCGCTCGGCGTCGGCGTCCTGGAAAGAACAACAAGTATCCCGCACAAGGCCATCGAGGTCACGCGTTTGCATCATGAACGCTACAGTGGGATCGGGTACATAAACAACCTTGAGGGCGATCAGATCGGCGAGTTTGGCTTGATAGGCGCGATCGTTGATGTCTACGATGCCATCACCAGCGACCGGGTCTACAGGCAAGGCATGTCGACGCTCGATGCGCTGAAAAGGATGTATGAATGGCGGGGAAGGGACTTTCACCCGCGACTTGTAGAACAGTTCATTCAGTGTATAGGTATCTTCCCAATCGGAAGTCTGGTCTCGCTCAACACCAGCGAGATCGGGGTCGTGAGAACGATGAACCGTGCCCAACGCCTCAAGCCCCAAGTGGCGGTTGTGCTGAAACCGGACAAAACACACTACAGCCCCCCGAAGACGGTTGATCTTGCACGTACAAGGACTGCTGCCGGCGACCCCTACGAGATAGAAAAAGTGCTCCCCGCCGGACAGTACGGCATCCAGCCGGTGGACTACCTGCCTGTAGCGGCAACGGCTTGACGACCACCACACTCACGCCAGTGTCTTATCGGCAATAATCTTTTCTG
>JBHHWM010000493.1:0-2295 GCA_046756545.1 Rhodothermales bacterium
CGATACGAAGCAGTTGGTTGTATTTGGCGGTTCGGTCGCTCCGGCTGGCCGAGCCGGTTTTGATCTGGCCGGCATTCGTGGCCACGGCCAGGTCGGCGATGGTCGTATCAGCGGTTTCGCCGGAGCGATGGCTGATCACCGCCGCGAACTTGTGCTTATGGGCCAGCTCGATGGCCGCCAGCGTTTCGGTTAACGTACCAATCTGATTGAGTTTAATCAAGATGGCATTGCTACATCCTTCGTCGATCCCGCGTTGCAGACGCTCCGTGTTGGTAACAAACAGGTCGTCGCCCACGAGTTGGACACGCTCGCCGATATTTTCAGTAAGCATGCGCCACCCCGCCCAGTCGTTTTCATCCAGGCCGTCCTCAATAGAAATGATCGGATACTGATCAACCCACGATTGCCAGAAGGCGACCATGTCTTCGGAGGACCGTTTTGTGTTCGGGTCGCTTTTCCAGAAGACGTAGTGCCCGTTCTGATACATCTCGCTGACGGCGGGATCGAGGGCGATATAGATATCTTCACCCACGCGGTATCCGGCCTGTTCGATGGCTTCGAGGATGACTTCGACGGCTTCCTCGTTGGAGCGAAGATTGGGCGCAAAGCCGCCCTCATCGCCGACGGCGGTGTTATAGCCTTTTTGCTTGAGGACTGTTTTGAGACGGTGGAAGACCTCCACGCCCATGCGTAGCCCGTCGCTGAAAGTCTCGGCGCCCGCCGGCAACACCATGAATTCCTGCATATCCACGTTGTTGTCGGCGTGACGGCCCCCGTTGATGATGTTCATCATCGGAACGGGCAGGGTGCGGGCGTTCGTGCCACCGATGTATCGATAGAGCGGCAGGTTCAGGGTAGAGGCCGCGGCGTTCGCTGTGGCGAGCGACACGCCCAGGATGGCATTGGCCCCCAGGCGTCCCTTGTTCGGCGTGCCGTCGAGGTCGATGAGGGCTTCGTCCACATGCACTTGTTCAAAGACGTTGTAACCCTCCAACTCTTCGGCTATTTCTCCGTTGACGTTTTCTACGGCCCGGAAGACGCTTTTGCCGAGGAACAGGCCAGCGTCTCCATCGCGCAGCTCAACGGCTTCGTGCTCGCCGGTCGAAGCGCCGCTGGGTACCGCCGCGCGGCCCACAATACCGTCCGAGGTAATGACCTCTACTTCTACCGTCGGATTGCCGCGGCTATCGAGGATCTGCCGGGCGATCACATCTTCTATATAAGACATCGGGGGATGTTCTGTTCAACGTTCAAGGGACCATGAAGCAGAAAATCGCCATCAAAGGATCGAATAACAAGCAATCTCGCTCCGTCTTCGAGATTCACCCTGCAAAACTATGGCGAATTCCGGGTTCTCAAGGGTCTGAGGGATAATGCGTGCTGCAAGGAGAGAAAAAAGGCTGTTTCAAAAAGAAACGGACTGTGCATAAATATAAAGGCCGGTGCCCTTTTTCATGGGTGAGCACCGGCCTCGTAATGCGTTGGGGATCGGTTACCTTCTTTTTCGAACGGTGGTGGTGCCGCTGATCGTCAGACCGCGACAGGTGTAGGTTACCGACGTTGTCTGGCCCTCCGTCCAATCTGAGGTATAAAAAATATCTTCAGCCGTAGGGAATGCCCCCCGGTAGCGCGCGGCGTTGGCGGAATCTCCGGCGCGCTGGTAGGCGTCCGAGACGAGCCAGAACACGGCGCTCTGTACGCGGTCGCTCACACCGCACAGGGCCACGGCGGTCGCGTACAGGTTGGCGATGGCTTTCAGGGCCTCCGTATACTCCGGATCGACCTGGAGCGCCCGCCGGTAATATTCACGCGCTTCTCTGAACCGTTCCAACTCCTGGAGCGCGATACCCATGTTATGAAGATCCTGGGCTGTCAGCGTGACATTCGGCATGGTCTCCAACTGTTGGAACAGGTCGGCGGCGGTCTCTACCTCACCGTCTTCGATGTACATACGGATGAGCAGGCGCAGGATTTCCGGCGTCGGATCCATCTCCAGGAGGCGCGGCGCGAGTTCCATCATTTTGCCCCGATACCCTTCTTGCTGAAGGAGGTCGAAGAGCTGTTGAATGACTTCGAGATTATCGGGGTCCTCTGCCAGCCTGTTTTCGAGGAACTCGATCTGTTCTTCGGGGGGAATGACCGCGAAGTATTTGCGGATAAGGGTCTGGATGCCTTCTTCTTCCCCTCGCGTTTCATTCAGGGTGCGTAGGAAATCGAGCGCACCCCCGATGTCGCCGCTTGTGTAATAATTGCTCAGGAGGACGTCCAGGTAATAAGCGTCGAGGCCCTGGGGGT
>JBHHWM010000494.1:0-2294 GCA_046756545.1 Rhodothermales bacterium
AGTACCGTCCCGAGTCGGGGGTGCCGACGACGCTCGCCCGGCAACTGGCGCAGTATGTCGTGATCTACAGCCCGTTGCAGATGGCGGCTGATCTGCCGGAGAACTACGAGGGACAGCCGGCGCTCAAGTTCATCGAGGACGTCCCGGTCGATTGGGACACCACGATTGCGGTCAACGGCGAAATAGGAGCCTACGTGACGATTGCGCGGAAAGACCGCCACTCCGCGGACTGGTACCTTGGAAGCGTGACCGACGAGGAGGAGCGCGTACTCGACATCCCCTTCTCCTTCCTCGACGAGTCGTTCGAATACGTGGCCGAGATCTACCGCGACGGCCCGGCGGCCAGCTGGCAGGAAAACAACGAAGTGTTGGTTATGGAGACACGTCTGGTGGAGGCCGGCACGTCCTACAGGGTGCAGCTTGCACCAGGCGGTGGACTGGCGATCCGGTTCCGCCCGGCCGGCGAGGACGAACGCGCGACGATGGAACGGCTGCCGTAATTGTGGGTCGCGCAGGCAGAGAGCCACGATTACGGCAGTCTGGAACCGAGGCCCATCCCCCGTATCAGGACAGGAATCATGCGCAGCTTGTCCAGCGAACCGGCAACCGGGAGCATCGCCCCAGTGGACTAAGCTCACCTGCTGCTATGAAGCGCAGCGGGTGAGCGCTCGGGTGTAACGCTTTGTGTGGTTTTGTGATTATGCTCCAACGTTATGACTACATTTCCCTTCTTGTGTCCTTTATCCACATAGCTGTGAGCATCGACAATTTTTTCCAATGGATAGCGTCTATCAATGATCGATTTCATCTCTCCCGCCTCAATAAGCCCCTTAAGCTCCTCGAGGAGTATTCGAAGCTCTGAAACGGGTCGAATGCCCGTGGCCGAGAACTTTGCTTTCTTACGGCCCATCTTTGACGTCCATAACATCTGAAGAAGAAGTGGGAGCCCAAGGACCGGTGAAAGATAGATACCGTTTTGCGTAAGCGAGCCTTTACAACGTGAAAATGAACACTTGCCTATCGTATCAAAAATAATATCATAGGTTTGGCCGGTCTGGGTAAAATCCTCTTTCGTGTAATCAATGACCTTATCGGCACCAAGAGAGGTTACCATTTCTACATTGGCGGTACTGCATACCCCGGTAACTTCTGCTCCAAAGTACCTGGCAAGCTGTATCGCCGCGGTACCTACACTTCCAGAAGCACCATTGATAAGAACGCGTTGTCCGCTCTGAATCTTTGCCAGATCTCGAAGGAAGTTCAATGCTGTCAATGGGCCATCGCAGACGGGGGCGGCTTCCTCATAAGTCATATTGGCCGGTTTTGTTGCCAGCACCCCTTCTTCAGGCATACATACATACTCGGCATGAGCACCAAAACCCAGGCCGGTCTCTCCAAAAACCTGGTCCCCTTCCTTAAATAGTTTTACATCGTTGCCAACTGCTTCGATCTCTCCGGCGAAGCCGGTCCCTGGTATAGCGTTCTTTGGTCTCAAAAGACCAATCATTAACCTGCCATACAATGGGACTCCCTTTCGCACCATGCCGTCCGCTGCCGTTACGCTTGCGGCATATACTTTTATCAGTACTTCATTGTCTTTGGGAGTCGGTTTGGCTACCTCTTTGAGTTGAAGAACATCCGGTGATCCGTATGTTGTGCATACAATTGCTTTCATAAGCATTCCTACAAGATGACGTTGATTAGGCCTAACTTTTGGCAAGCGTGCTGTTTCGCCGGACTACCCCCGGCGAGACACCGATAACGCGCTTAAAGGCACGGTTGAACGCGGCCTCGGATTGATACCCGATACGGCTCGCCAGATCACTCAGCGGCGCATCCTCTTCCTTGAGCCACGTCAACGCGATGTACATTCTCCATTTTGCGACGTAGCGCATCGGCGATTCCCCGACGAGTTCGGTAAAACGGGCTGCAAACGCCGAGCGCGACATGGCAACCTCAGCCGCCAGCGAACCTACCGTCCACATCCGGGCAGGGTCGCGATGGATCAGCAACAGGGCGCGGCCGATCTGCTTGTCCTGCAATGCACCGAGCCATCCCGTTTGAGCAGCGGGGTCCTCCGCGATCCAGGACCGGATAGCCAGGATCACGAGGATGTCGGCCAGGCGAGTGACGAGGGCCTCCCCGCCGGGACGGAGTTGCCCGGCTTCGGCTGCCATCAACCGTAGCGTGCTCTGGATCCAGTTCATTTGGGGTGAACTCCAGGCCTCGACGATGATCTGCCTCGGCAGGAGCTTAACGAGGTGCTGAGCGACCGGATGGTCGAAGCGAACGGC
>JBHHWM010000495.1:0-2293 GCA_046756545.1 Rhodothermales bacterium
CCGTATCTCATCCTGTTGTCCTATGGTCGCTGTCTTATATGCCATTGCCATGGCCGTACTGCTGGCGTACGGGTTGAACCTGCTGTGGATGGCGGTGACCTATGCGCGCCAGGATCGCTTGCAGACGGGGCCTGTGCCGGATCCCGATGCCAGCCCGACGCCGGATGCCACCTGGCCCGAGGTCACCCTTCAGCTTCCGCTCTACAATGAAGCCCTGGTGGCCGAGCGCCTCATCGATGCCTGCGCGGCCCTGGACTACCCGCGCCGCCGCCTCGAAATCCAGGTGCTCGACGACTCGACCGACGAGACGACGGCCATCGTCGCCCGGCGCGTGCGCTACTGGAAAGCCCGTGGCCTCGACATCCTCCACATCCATCGCACCAACCGGGAAGGCTACAAAGCCGGCGCACTGCAAAACGGCCTCCGCCTGGCACGCGGCGAACTCATTGCCATCTTCGACGCCGACTTCATCCCCCCATCGGATTTTTTCCGGCGCATGGTGCCGCACTTCGACGCTCCGAACATCGGAATGGTACAGGCCCGCTGGGGACACCTCAATGCCGACCAATCGCTGTTGACTCGGATTCAAACCTTCGGGCTCGACGCGCACTTTGCCGTCGAGCAGTACGTGCGCAACCAGGCCGGTTGCTTCATGAATTTCAACGGCACCGCCGGCATGTGGCGGCGTCGATGCATCGACGAGGCCGGCGGCTGGGAAGGCGACACCCTGGCCGAAGACCTGGACCTGAGCTATCGCGCCCAGCTCAAGGGCTGGCAATTCCGTTTTCTCCCCCATGTAGAGGTGCCCGCCGAGCTTCCCGTGGACATGAACGCGCTGCGCACCCAACAATTTCGATGGACGAAGGGGGCCGCCGAAACCGCACGCAAAGTGCTGATCCGTCTCTGGCGTTCTGACCAGCCCCGGCGCGTCAAAGTCGAAGGCACGATCCATCTGACGGCCCACATCGTGTTTCCTTTTGTCGCCCTCGCCGCGGCCCTGCACGCCCCGCTGCTCCTGCTCGAAAATGCCGAGCAGGGACCGGGTGAAGTCTATTTTGCCGTCATGGGGTTCGGCCTGCTGGGCTTCGTCGGATTTTTCCTGGCCCAGCTTTTTGCGCAGCGCGCCCTCTATCCGAACTGGGGACGCCGCCTTCTTTTCTTTCCCCTCTTTATGGCGGGCAGCATGGGCATGGCCCTCAACAACACGCGGGCTATCTTTCAGGCCCTGCGCGGCAAACAGTCCGCTTTCGTCCGAACGCCCAAGTACAGCGAAGCGAAAGCCGACACGCGCCCCTGGTGGAAGAGCCGCTACGCCAACACCCGTATCCCGTCGGTGATGTGGCTCGAAGCGCTGCTGGCCCTCTACTGTTTCGCCGGACTCGTCGCCATTGCCGTACAGGGGGAATGGGCGGCGGTGCCGTTCCAGGCTTTTTTCGCGCTCGCCTTTGCGCTCGTCACAGCCTACAACGTCCGGCAGTTTTGGCAGGGCCGGCAACCGGCCTAACCAGCCCTTCCGACACGGGCTACACGCCGACCGAAGGATTGTAGATTATTGGATTGGTATGCTGCCGGCGGCACATCCGGCGCAGTGAAACCGCCATATTTGGTTGATTTGAAAGCATTGTGTACTTTGCCTTCAGAAAGGACGCGAATGTTGAGGGATCATGTCTATTCCGGATATTCAGGAGGCCATCAATCTCATTGAGGAGGGGAAGCCCGAGGCGGCCATTCCTCTACTGGCGCAATGGGCCGAGCACATGCCGACCTACGTGGCTGTGCATGTCGTCCTCGCGCGCGCGCATGAGGCGAGGCACCAATGGCCCGAAGCGCTGGCTGCCTGGCAACGCGCCCACTTCCTGATGCCCAACAGTCCGGCCGTGCAAGAAGGGTTACAGCGCGTTCTGGCTGTCTCGTCCACCGAGACCGAACCTCCCGAAGCCGAAGCATTGTCCATGGACCTGGACCTGGAAGCCGAACTGGAGGCCACCCTGGAGGCGCTGTTCAATCCGTTCACCCTGCCTCAGCAAAGCGAAGACATCGCCATCGAGGAAGCCGCCGTCCTGGACGAAGACACCGCGCTGACGGAAATCGAAGAAGCCCCAGGCGACGAAGAAACCGAACCGCTTGAACCCCTCGAAACGGAAGGTGAAAGCCCGGTTACCGACGAAGCGGAAGCGCTGGAAGAGGCTGACGTCGCCGAAGAGGTCGAACCCGTTGAAACCGTCGCGGAAGCCGACATCGCGGAAGCCGACATCGCGGAAGCCGACATCGCGGAAGCCGACATCGCGGAAGC
>JBHHWM010000496.1:0-2273 GCA_046756545.1 Rhodothermales bacterium
GTGGGGGGCGCTGCGTCGGTGGGGGGCGCTGCGTCGGTGGGGGGCGCTGCGTCGGTGGGGGGCGCTGCGTCGGCAGCAGGCTCAGAAGCCGGAGCGGCGGCTTCGCCTCCCTCGGGCACCACGCGCACTTTCACCTGCCCGACGACCTCCGAATGAAGTTTTACGCTGGCAGAGTAGACCCCGATCATGCGAATATCTTCGTTGACGTGGATCTGACGCCGTTCAATGTTGAACCCTTGCAGCGCCAGTTTCACCGCCACTTGCTGCGACGTCACGGTTCCGAAGATGCGGTTTTCCTCGCCCACCTTGGCCTCGATAACCACCTCAACCTTTGCGAGTTCTTTCACGAGCGCCTCGGCCCCCGCTTTTTCCTGGGCGCGCTTGCGCACCTGCTGGCGCATCTCCTCTTCCCGCGCCTTGATGGTTCCTTTCGTGGCGATCCTGGCCCGGCCTTGCGGTATCAGGTAGTTACGCCCGTACCCGTTCTTGACCGTAACGATCTCGCCGGCCGAACCCAGGTTATCAACGTCTTGAAGCAGAATAACTTTCATAGTTCTATTGAATCCCAATGAAGAGCATCGTCACCGAACGATGCGCTTCCAGTTCGTAAAGGTCCCTGTCATGGACAGCGTCTCTAGCGTACGGAATCCGCCACGAACGGCAGCATCGCCAGATGCCGGGCTCGTTTGACGGCTTTCGTAAGCTGGCGCTGCGTCTTCGCCGAAATGTTCGTCACACGACGCGGCAACATCTTGCCCTGTTCGTTGATGAAGCGCTGCATGAACTCGATGTCCTTATAGTCGATGTAGTTGATCTCTTCCTGCTTGGCCATGATCTATCTCCCAAAACTTGGTTCGAGAAGGTTGTTCGTAAGAAGGCGAGGCGGTCAGGTGGCGGCTGCGTCGTCCGTCGCGGGCTCGGTGGCGGCATCGGCCGCTTTCTGCTTGCGTTGCTCGTAATGACGCAACATCTTCTTATCCATGCGCAGCGTGAGGTAACGCAAGATGTTATCGTCGATCTCGATGGTCCGTTCCAGGCGCGCAACCAGGGCTCCGGGAGCCGTGAAATACATGTTGACGTAGTAGCCGTTGCGCTTCTTGTTGATCTGATAGGCCAGGCGGCGCGACCCCCACTCATCGACTTCGATAATGGTGCCGCCGTTGTTTTCGATGTACTTGTTCACCCGCTTGACGGTGTCCTTGATTTGCTCGTCGGAAAGCACCGGGGTGATGATGTACGTAAATTCGTACGTATTCGCTGTTGTTGCCATGATCCTCCCTGTGGAATGACTCGTGGTTGGGTTTGTCATGCCCCTGTTGGCAACAGGAGCAGGGATGAAAGAGCTTGTTAAGATAAGGTTTTACTGATTATGGTGTCACGATTCTCGACGTGAAATAGAGAAGAATAGTTCGATGTATCCCCTCCAGGACCGCGAACGCTTATAGATTAGCCAGCCGCTCGGCATTCTCGGCGGTGCGGAGCGCACGGATCAGGGCTTCGAGGTCGCCGTCGACGACTTTGTGTAGCGGGTGGTTTTTATTGTCGCCCTGTAGCCGGTGATCGGTGACACGATCCTGTGGAAAATTATAGGTGCGTATTTTCTGAGAACGATCTCCGGACCCGACGGCGGAACGCCGGACCTCGTCGCGTTCGGCATGGTGTTTGGCCATCTCCACCTCGTAAAGACGGGACCGGAGCACCCGCATGGCCTTATCCTTGTTCTTATGCTGGCTCTTCTCATCCTGGCACGTCACGACCAGGCCGGTCGGGATGTGGGTGATACGCACGGCGGAGTCGGTCGTATTGACGGATTGACCACCAGGGCCGCTGGATCGATACACGTCGACTTTCAAATCGTTCGGGTTGACCGCCACATCGACCTCTTCGGCTTCGGGGAGGACGGCCACCGACGCGGCCGAGGTATGGAGCCGCCCACTCGATTCCGTTTCGGGCACGCGCTGCACGCGATGGACCCCGTTTTCGTACTTGAGCCTCCCGAAGACATCATGCCCGTGCACGCTGAAGATAACCTCCTTGAACCCGCCGACGGTACCCGGCGAACTGTCCAACACTTCGAACCGCCACCCCATCCGCTCGGCAAAACGGTCGTACAGGCGAAAGAGATCACCCGCAAACAGGGCGGCCTCGTCCCCGCCCGTCCCGGCGCGGATTTCGACGATGGCGTCTTTGGCATCCTGCGGATCTTTCGGAATCAGCTTCATCCGAAGCTCCTCCTCCACCGTCGGCAGCCGCTCCTCCAACTCTTCCAGTTC
>JBHHWM010000497.1:0-2269 GCA_046756545.1 Rhodothermales bacterium
GTGTAATAATTGCTCAGGAGGACGTCCAGGTAATAAGCGTCGAGGCCCTGGGGGTTGCAGTCGTAGGCTCTCCGGTACGCCTCAATGGCTTCGGCTTTTTGATCCTCAAGTACGTCGAGGTATTTCTGGATGAAACGGCCCTTATCCCGGTGCCAGTCACATTCATCCACTTGGGCACCGACGGCTTTCAACTCAGGGATGGCGCGGTCGAAAATGACGAGGGCGCTATCGAGATAAGCTCGCTTCGTGGCGGCATCACCGGCCTTATTGGCGAGGGCGTCATAGGCCTTGATGGCACGATCAAAGTTCTGGTCTTTGTCGCGGGGATATCCGGGACAGTTATCTAATATCCAGCGTAGATCGGGTAGAGCTTCCTCGAAATTCTCGTTTTTAAAGTTTTCCCAATAGAGGCTATAGCGCGTCATAACCTCTTGCTGGTCGGGGCAACCATTGTCCTGGGCGGCAGCCGGTTGTGCCTGCGTCGTCTGGACCAAAGCGAAGACGAAGAGCACGTAAGGAAAAATTATTTTCCGGTAGCATTGACCTGAGCGAGACATGGGAGTAGGTGGGTTTGCTTTAGAAGGCCTTGGCCGATTGACTATAGACACACGTAGATCAACGGAGTTTCCGTTTGAGGAACCAGCGCTCCCCGATGTTGAACGTCGCAGACACTCCGTAAAAGGTGTCGCGTACCAACTGTTGATCAGTTGTGCCACGTGTGCCCGCTTCAAAGTTGATATCAAGACGCGTGCCAGGAAGTAAACCGGGTATGCTAAAGCCGCCCGTCAACGCGATCGTATTGATATCTGCATTGGCTACCGGGGTAACATACGCCTGATCATAATAAAAACCGAATCGATAGGCGACCCGTTTGAGGAAGGGTTCTAATTGGTCGGAACCTGCCGGAAGCCACTCGACCCCACCGGAGAGCCGAAGCCGGTCCTGAAAGAGGCTCGTTCCATCGGGGGTGTAGCCGGGTAATGACAACTCGCTTTTGAATTCGCTCCAGGGTTCGTACCGGGCGTCGGCCACGAAGGTCCACCGGTTATTGGATACATAGGCGAGGCCAAAACGGGCGCTGTAGGGCAAATCCAGCGTACCTTCGATTTCAGTGCCCAGGGTGTCGCGGTCGAGGCTCTCGCCAAGGGTGAGGGCTCGATCTCCGTTGAGAGACGCCGGCAACGTGAAGGCGGCCGCTATCATAAGATTATCGTTCTCGCTCAACAGATCCGACGTGGTGAAGAGGGCACCCAGCGTACCGGTCACTCCGAACATGCGGGTCGAAGCAGCCAGATTTGTTTCGATGAAGTCGAACGACTCGAAGGTTGTGCGTTGTCCCTCCTCGATGATGCCGAAGATAACATCGACACTGGCTCCCAGGCTGAGGTTGTCCGTTATGCGATAGCCGATGCCTCCACGAACCTGCTGCAACCCACCCGTTCCTTCGTAGCTGATTTGGTACAGTGTAGTGTCCTGAATCGTGGGATCCGTGATGAGTGCTCCGGTGGTCTGGACGCGGTAATTGGTCCGGGAATAGGGTTCAAACCCAAAGCCCACGCCGAGCTTGTTGGTACGTAAGGGGAGGCTAAACTGGACCGCGTTGAGCGACCCGTTAGACAGGCGTTTGGTGTTGTTGTCGGCGTCGGTAATTTCGAGGCCGTCGAAGCGAATCCCGGCAGAGGCGCGCACCAGGACCTGGTGCCCCCAGGTGGCCGGGTTGCCGAAGTTGGCATAATTGAATGACCACAACGCGGTGCCGCCGCCGCCCATGGCCTGGGCCTGGGAGGTAGTAAACAGGCGAAGTTCGCCCAGCCCGAAGCGGGAGTAGAGCGACCCGTCGTCCCGGCTCTGCGCTGTGGCAGAAACGGTCAGACCGAAGAGCAGACCGACCGCCAGCAGGAACAGACGACATCGAGTGGAAGAACGAAGGAGGTGTACCATAAGAACGCTTCTAGGAGTTGGAAGGAGAAAGGGTGAGCAGCGCTTCAGGGGCCGTCTCTGAGGCTGTTTCATCGAAAAGCAGCATCACATTGATGGTATTGTCAGGGACCGGGACGCGCAGCTCGAAGTGATCGTAGAGTTCTTCTCCAAAGAAGGTACGTTGCACCAGTTCGCGCAGCGTCGTGATGCCGAGCAACGGAGGTTCGCTGAAACGATAATGGCCGTCAGCACCGAGGGTCGCTTCAGCTACGAGGAAGACCTCCTCCGTGTCCGTCACTCGAACCAGTTGCAGTACCTCTAAGGGAGGGCGCACAAAGTTGGCCGGCGT
>JBHHWM010000498.1:0-2243 GCA_046756545.1 Rhodothermales bacterium
GTGCGGTGATCGTTTCGCCTTTGGAGGCATCCGGGTCCGACATCTCGAACAGGCTCATCACGAAGCTCTTAACTTCCTCTGCCTTGGCCGCCTCGCGCATGGTCTCTGCCTGCTGCAACGCCATGACTACGGCAGACCCGAGCGTCAAGAGCCCTAATGCCGTCGCAAACACCACGCCCACGGTGTGCCGCCGGACGAATTTCGAGGCGCGATAAGCGAGTGTGTCCTTCTGTGCCAATACCGGAAGCCCCGCCAGATGTCGCCGGATGTCCTCTACAAACGCTTCCGCAGAGGCATATCGCCGCTCGGGCTCCTTCCGCAGCGCCTTGAGCACCACCGTGTCCAGATCCCCCGATAACCGCCGCCGAAGCCGATCCGGCTGCGTCGAGCGCGCCCGGCTGACCGACAGCGGGGTCACGGTCTCCGTCGTCCCGTCGGTGTGTTGAATATCCGTTTCCCGGCGTACTGCCGTTGAAGGGAGCTCTGGTTCCACGTCATTGATCACCCGGGCGATAGCCTTTGGCTCTCGCCTTTCGAACTGGTACGGCCGGTGACCTGTCAGCAACTCGTAGAGCACCACGCCGAGGGTGTAGACGTCCGTGGCCGTCGTCACCGGCTCGCCCCGCACCTGTTCCGGCGCGGCGTACTCCGGCGTCATCGCCCGCAACCCGGCCTCAGTCAGTGCCGTTGCGCCGGATTGCGCTTCCGGGTCCAGCAGCTTGGCGATGCCGAAGTCCAGGAGTTTCACCGTGCCGTCCTCCGTCACCAACATGTTCGAGGGTTTGAGGTCCCGGTGGACGATCAGGCTGCGGTGGGCATACTGCACCGCCCGGCACACGTCCTGGAACAGGCGCAGGCGGGCTTCCACGTCTAGCCGGTGCGTGTCACAGTAGTCAGGCAGGGGCAGGCCGTCGATATACTCCATGGCAAAGTAGGGCCGATCCTCGTCGCTGACGCCGCCGTCGAGCAGGCGGGCGATGTTTTCGTGGCGAAGATGGGCCAGGATCTGCCGTTCGCGCAGGAAGCGTCGCAGAATGGCGTCGGAGTCCATGCCGCGTTTGATGAGCTTGAGCGCGACCTGTTGCTCGAACTGGCCGTCGGCGCGTTCGGCGAGGAAGACCGCTCCCATGCCGCCGCGTCCGAGTTCGCGCACTACCTGATACGGCCCGATTCGTTGTTCTTCGCAGACCAGTTCACCGACGGATTCGATGAGCGCCCTGGCCCGGTCGGCATCGATGGCTTCGAGGTAGTGTTCGGAGGCGTGGTAGGCGCGAAGGAGGGATTCGAGTTCGTCGCGTAGCGCGGGGTTGCCTGTGCAGGCCCGGTCGATGAAGGCCGTGCGTTCTTCCGGGGGATGATCCAGGGCGGCAGCGAAGAGGTCGTCGATCAACGGCCAGTGTTCACGTTCGTATTCCATGCTGTTCATGGCACAACGGGTCGAGATAACACGAGTGGCTCATTATGGATGCTTGCGCTTTTTCAACGAAAAGGGGGCCAGTCTGAAATCTCAAGCGTATTGGCGCGTTGGAGGGGAGGCGTCTGATGGTTTTGATCTTGCGTGTTACAGGATGACGTCACGTTTCATTCTTTTGGAGTTCCAGTCGCCGGTAGAGCCAGGCTTTTGCCAGCGCCCAGTCGCGCTTGACGGTTCGGGAGGAGATGCCCAGCACCGAGGCGGCCTCTTCTATGTTCAGCCCGGCGAAGAACCGGCATACGACCACATGCGCCTGGCGCGTGTTGAGCAGGGATAGCTCGTCCAGGGCCTCGTCCAGGTCGATCAGTTCGGCGGCGAAGTTGTCCACGGTCAGGTGGGTCTCTTTCAGCGTGTCGGGAGCCTGCTTGCCCCCGCGCTTGAGGCGCGTGCGGCGGCGGGCATAGTCGACGAGGATCTGGCGCATGGCGCGGGCCGCCGCGCCGAAGAAATAGGTTCGTCCCCTGGCGGTGACCTGCGTCTGATCGACGAGCTTGAGATAGGCTTCGTGCACCAGGGCCGTGGTATTGAGCGTGTGATCGCTTCGCTCACGGGCCAGATGGCGGTGGGCCATGGTGCGCAGTTCCTCGTACACCAACGGAAGCAGCCGATCCGTCAGGTCCCCATCGCTAGGGTCGGCTGCATAGAGCAGCGCGGTGACGGCCTCTCGCGGAGAGCTCCGGGTAGCCACAGGGTTAGGGGATTGATTATGTAGCATTCTAGCTACCTATCACTTTGGCTAGGGTGAACAAAAAGAGGCTGTCAGCATAGA
>JBHHWM010000499.1:0-2243 GCA_046756545.1 Rhodothermales bacterium
TTCCGTCGCCACCTTGTTGCTCCATCAATTCTGCCAGCGCAAACCGGGCTTTCACGTTTGTCGAGTCCAGATCGATAGCCCGGCGGAAATAGGCTTCCGCTTCTCCGGTACTGCCCTGATTGTATTCCATCAACCCTGACAAAAGCTGAATTTCGCTATTTTCCGGGGCCAGGGAACGCGCTTTCTCCAGCCGTAGGGCCGCCACGTCGTAGGTATTACGACGGAGGGCAATCAACCCCAGGTTCGCCCACGCGGCAGGTTCTTGCGGCGCGAGTTCCGTCACCTGAAGCAGTTTATCTTCCCCCACTTGATCTGCTCCGGTTTCAACCGCAGCAAGCCCCGCATAAAAGAGAGAGATCGTTTCGAGATAGGTATCCGAGTCGGGATCGGGCAAACCGCGTCCCCCGCAGTTCCAAAGGCTACAAGCCAGGAATACGACGACGGCTAACGGTACCCGATACAAGGTGCTGAAATGTACGGCCATGTACTTCTTCGGCTGTAATTATGTGTCAACGCTGGAAGATAAGGAATCTATCAAGAGACGCAGACCCATCCCTGCCTCCCTCGAACCACATCCCAAATATACATCAATGAGACTTCTTCGGAGAATAGTCTGCCATCCGTCGAGGCGGAATTCTCAGGCACGCAACGCACCATCACAGGGAATTATCTCTGCGACGACTTCTCCACCTCTTTTTGAGACGCTTGTCCGTGCGATGGTTGGAGCTGAACCGTCCTGGATGCTCGGGTAATAGCGGGTAGGGTCATCGTTATCACCGGCCATAACTCGTGCTCGTGGATAGGTTGCGCTTCCCTGTTGGCCATCGCGAAGCGCTGCTTGAAAGGTGCCGTGATCGCCATCGCGTCTTCGTCGTCCTTATGGTACTGATAAAGCTGCTGCGCCGTAGCAAATTCATCTTCACGACCGAGGGCTCCGAGCGCCAGCATCCTGTTATACACCGCGCCCAGATCCTCCGGGTCGATCTGAAGCACTTTATCCATCCAGCGCAGCGCCTCTTCGTAGCGTCCGGAAAGGTAATGCAACCGCCCGATGCCCAGGACCAATACCCGGTCCAGGGGAAATGCTTCGTACACGCGTAGCCACTCGTTCAGCGCCTCGTCATAGCGGCCGGCGGCTTTCAGGACCTCACCATGGAAATAGGTTGTTTTGAGGTAGCCCGGCCTCCTTCGCTCGGCTTCGTCCAGCGCCTCCGAAGCTCGCTCCAATTGCCCTTCATTGATCAACACGCGGGCCTGATTGATCGATCCCTCGGGATTTTCCGGCGCGAGATTCGCAACCTGTTCGAAGGCAGCCAGTGCCGCCCGTGTATCCCCTTCCATGAAAAGCCCGATGCCGTAGTCGTTCCATCGCTCCCAGAGCGGTCGCTCTGCGTGTATCCTTTCTCCTGCCACACGCCGCGTCTGAGCCATGGTCGTGATGGGCAAAACAGGAGCTTCGGTATCGTCGAAGACCCATGCACGCATGTCTACATCGCGACGGGCCAGGGAATCCGGCTGGCCGGGAGCCACATACCCCCGGAAGGTCCACTCGTTGAAATACCCTTTGAACTTGCGATGCAGAAGCGCCGCGCTCAGTTCCGTGATGATTGCGCCTTGCGGCACTTCGAAGCGATAATGGACCGTATGAGCCGTCCCCGGCCCGATGGCGCGGGCATAAACAGTGGCAACCCAGTCCTGTGCATTGCGCTTATTGATCTCCTGTCCGGCCCGATCAACTAGCAGAGCACCCCAGAAATGGGCCGTCGAATCGACAAGACCGTCGGCATTGAGGTGCCCAGATGTCAGGATTGTCCGGCCATCCTCGTCTTTAGCCAGAAGTTCGAGCCAGAGTTCATTCGAGTCGTTGGTGCCGCCCGGCAAGGTGTGTCCCACGCCCCGGTTGCGGACGACCACGGTACACTCCACCCGGTCGCCTGGATGCAACTCCGGCATCTCGTCTTCCGGTCCATAGAAGCGTCCATTGATCTTCAGGCTGAACAGGTCGGCGGTGGCTACCGAATCCTGAAGCAAGCTTTGCACCGCCTGAAGCTGATCGCTATGCCCATTAAGGAAAGGTAGCGCCGTATTCGCCGCCGCGAAGCGATGGCTTCGGACGAACCCGTTATCATGCCCCTGATCGTCAGAGGGCAGCAGCGGCATGTGACAATCGATACAGGTGACGGGCGAGGCCGGTAGATAGAACGAGCGCACCGTGTTTCCCGATGTCCCGCTTTTATGCCAGT
>JBHHWM010000500.1:0-2223 GCA_046756545.1 Rhodothermales bacterium
CGATACACCAGGCGAACATGGGTACCGCCAGCACAAACGCGGCGAACATCAAGTGTAGCTGCGCCGCCGTCCATACCGCCAGTCGGCTATCGATGAACGCCGATGACGTGTAATCCGCGCTTGCCGGCAGCCCTTGTGCGCCGGCCGTTTCTGCGGCGAGAACGCAAGCGAGCGCCGCAAGGGAAAGCATCGACAACCGCGTCCGTGTTGGTGCCCGTGCCATCGTGAGACCTCCCTCGATTGTTCCGCTTCCTACTTCCGGCGCCGTGGGGATCGGGAATTGCTGTCCCCTCGCTCCACCGTCCGCTCGGTCGCGGGGCCACGCACGCCGCTCACCTGCTCCAGGAATTCGCGCATTTCCTGCAGGTCTTGAAAGTAGGCCGTGCGGCCGCCCTGGACATGCCGGATATGCCCGCGCCATATCGGCTCAGTCTGCCCGTACTCGAGCCAGATCCGGGCAACGAACGATTCCAAGTGGCGTCGCTTCCTCCGTTCCAATTTTTGAAAACCTACCACCTGCTGGTGACAATCCAGTGACACCCGGAAGAGGCGCTCGGCGAATATCGACGGGCGTGTCGAGCGAAGCCCGCAATCATCCGTTCATGGGCGAGAAAAGTTTCTACGGAGGGAACGGAAAGCTGAGATGAAAGGCTGCTTGCGGGCGAGGTTGCGACCAAGGGCACTTCTTGCTACCGGTCCCGTCTTGCGCGGTACGACTCCAGGGATGGAGGAGTTAGAGTCGCGCCGGGAGCAGCGACCGAGAGCAAGGGGGCACGACGGATGCCGTCGCTCGGGACCGGTGGTCTCCCTCCGTGGCGATACGATGTTGTCACCCGCCTTCCCGCTCCTGTTGGCAGAGGCAGGTAATTCGGTCGATCGCGAGTTTGTGGCTTAGGCCTGCGGCGGTCTCCCAACGCCTAGGGTTGGGGGTTGGACGCGCCTATTCGAGGCGGTGCACCGCTATCCTGCCCCCTGGCTCTTACCTGTCCCTCAAGGATTTGCTGGTACATGCGCTGCGTCTCGGGCATGGGCTCTACGCCAAACTCCCGGGCCAGAATGCGCTGACAGTCGCGGAACTGAGCCACCGCCCGGTCGGGGCGGCCGAGACGGACAAAGTACTCCATCAGCGCGCAATGGAATCCTTCCCGACACGGGTCGTGGACCAGGGCCTTGCGACAGACCTGCACGGCTTCCCCGTAGTCGCCAGACTCCCCATGGCATTCTGCCATTCGGGCCAGCGTCTCCAGGTAGATCTCGCGCAGCCGCTCGCGCTCTTCGGCGCACCAGTCTGCAAAAATGTCTTCCTCCAGGTAATCGCCCCGGTAGAGATGCTCGGCCTCGTCGTAGCAGCGTAGCGCTTCGTCCCATCGCTGTTGAAGCTGCAGCGCACAGCCCTCAGCGACGAGCCTTTCAAAGGTTTCCGCGTCCACCCGAACCGCGTCGCGCCTGAGCAGGTAGGTATCGCCGACCGTTTTCACAACGTCCTCGCCCATGCCGGTAGCGCGCAACTGGCGCCGCAAGTAGTACATCGTCACTTTGAGCCGGCCCCACCCGCGGCTTTCGTCGACGTTGGGCCACAGGCAGTCGAGTATACGCTCCCGGTGGACGGGGCGGCCGACCTGGGTGACGAGGTATTTCAACAGCGTCACGGCCTGCTTGCGTTTCCATTTCTCGAGAGCGACGCTGCGCCCACCCACCACCAGGCCGAAACAGCCGAGCGCGAAGACTTGCAGCGTTCCGCGCGGCAGCGCCTGGACATGCCCTTTCTTTTTTTCCTGCAGGAAAACGACAGCAACGACTGAACCGGTGCCCGACCGTCGGGCTCGTCTCGACGTGACGAGCGAAGAGATGCCGACCGTAACCCAATCGCCATCCTTGCGGCGTATGCGGCAGGAAGGCACGCCGCAAGGCAGGCAGCTCCGGAAACACCGGAAGACCTCACAATTGGGGACACAGAGGGGCTCGCCGCCGGGCAAGACGGCCTGAAGAACCTCTGCACAGCGCCGGCCGATCACCTCGCGCGGTGCGTAGCCCAATAGCTGCTCCGCCCTGTGGTTCCAAGCGACGACTTGACGGCGGTCGTCGACGGCGAAGGCCGCGTCAGAAGCGAAGTTAACCAGATCGCGTACCCTCACCATCCGGCCCTTCTAATCCGCCGCGCCACGGCAACATGCTGTCCAGTACACCTAAGAAAATAAGGATGACGCCAAAGAGCTTGGTCTT
>JBHHWM010000501.1:0-2205 GCA_046756545.1 Rhodothermales bacterium
CCACAGGGAAACAGCGCCCGAAACAGATCGGCATAGCTGATATCCTCTCGTAAGCGTCCCTCGATGGTCGAGATCATCTGTATCAGCGTCTCGTATACCTCGGTCGTGAAAAGATCCCGAACCTGGACGGATCCAGGACGGCAACAGCGCGAGAGATCGTTGCGCATCAGGTCCACGATCATCAGGTTTTCGGCCCTGCTTTTGGGATCAGCGGCCAAGCTGCGTTGCTGAACCTGATCCTCTTCCAGCGTGAGCCCTCTGTGCGCTGTGCCCTTCATGGGCCTCACGGCGATGTGATCCTCCGTACGCTTGAAGAACCGTTCGGGAGAACAACAGAGTATTTCCGTTTCGCCCGTGTGCACGTAGGCTCCATACGAGACGCGCTGCTGCCGTCGCAGCGCCCGATACAACGCCCGCGATGAACCGTCAAAATTGAAGACGACCCGGTCCGTGACATTGACCTGGTACACGTCGCCGGCATGGATGTGCGCTTTCACCGCCTCGATTTTTTCGAGATAGTCATCCCTGTCGATGGCGAGGCGGGCGTTGGTGAGTGCGAAGGAGGTGCTTTCCTCTTCATCCAGCAGCCTACAGACGGCCTGCTCGTCCAGCACAACCGGAGCCTCGTACACCCCGAACCACGCCAGCGGCTGATCCCCCGCTGGAGTACCGGCCCTGTCCTCGAAGGCAAAGCCTGCTTCATAGGCCAGATAGCCGGCTACATACCCCCCCTGCTCCACAACCTCGTCGATGGCCTCCAGGAGTGGAGGGACATCCGTCAAGGTATCAGCCGTTAACACGCGCACCGGTGCGGTGAAGAGATAGCTGTGCCGATTGTCCGCGTCGGATCGAGCCGTATCGAGCAAGACCGTACCTGGGTGTATCAAAGAAGGCAGAGTACCCTGTGACGTGCCTATCATATCAGTGGACTTAGAAGAAGGCATCGTGAACCGGGAAGGGAAAAAACTCGATGAACGAGGAGCAACCCTGTTGGATCCTCCCTGCCCCGATTCTACCAGCTATGCCGGGCTCATGTCAGCGGACCTTCGTTTCTTGTACCCAGGTCTGTACGGGTTTGCAACCCGAACCCTCGACCTTTCGTTGTGAATCAACCCGTGTATTTCACCAGATAATCGTATGCTTCACATCACCCAGGGAGATGCTACCGTAGATCTGCTGCGACAGGCTGGGATGCAAGGTCCCATCCTTCCATGGCGCGACATCCTCCACGAAGGACCCGTTCCAGCCGGATCGAACCTTGAAGCGTTGCAAGACATACGGGCTCGCTTTCTGTCAACGCTGGGCTGGGGTACCGTGGAAGAGCTAATGTATAGCTTCACCCTCCGAGACCGGGTGCTACGCCGATTCCCCACGCATGACGAGGTACTGCTCTGGTTCGAGCATGACCTGTACGATCAGCTCCACATCGCCCAGATACTCGATTGGTTTGCCCGGCAGGATCTGGGGCAGACGCGCCTCACCATGATCTGTATCGACTCCTTCCCCGGCGTCATTCCCTTCCGGGGCCTGGGCGACCTTACACCCAGGCAAATCGGATCCCTGTTCGAGAAGCGACAACCCATCACGCAGGAGCAATTGGCGCTGGCCGTGGCGGTTTGGGCCGCCTTCCGCAGTCCCGACCCGACAAAAATCGAGGATCTACTGTCAACCGACATGACCTTCCTGCCATTCATGGCGACCGCGTTGAGGCGGCACCTTCAACAGTTTCCCTCCACGTTCAATGGTCTCGGACGAACGGAACACAAGGCCCTGACTGCAGTCGCTGCTGGAATAAACGAACCAGTCGCGCTCTTCCGTGCCCATCTTGAACAGGAAGAACATCCGTTCCTCGGAGATTGGACCTTCTGGACCTATCTGAAGAGGCTCGCTGACGGACCCCATCCCCTCTTGCGGATCGACGGACCCAGCGGGCTTGATCATTTCGTAGAATCCACCATCACCCTCACCGGCGATGGCCGGGATGTGCTGTCCGGAACACAGGACTGCGTGCATCTCAACGGCATCGACCGTTGGCTCGGCGGGGTCCACTTGAAAGGAATCGAATCCCCTTGGCGCTGGGATGAGACCGCCCGATGCCTTCGCCCCGGCACCCCCACATAAGAAGTGTTTGCCATAGATTCACACGAAGCAAAACCCATGACGCAGATACAGAATCTCCACAATCGTGAGCATGTTTCCCGGATC
>JBHHWM010000502.1:0-2204 GCA_046756545.1 Rhodothermales bacterium
AAGCCAACATCCGGGAATACCTGGCGCGGCGAGGGGTGCAGGGGCTGGTCCGGGTGATCTCGGCCCCGACCCCGTTCATCGGGGCCGAACGGCTGGTTGAGGCCTACGGCCTCGGTGCCCTGGCCCCGAATACGGTCCTCCTGGGAGACACCCGCGAACGGGAACATCGAGGTCCCTATTGCCGCATGGTCACGCATTTTTTCCAGTCCCGCCGCAACGTGATCATCGTACGCGACGACGAGAGCCTGGGATACGGCCTCCGACAACGCATCGACGTGTGGTGGGGAGGACTCAAGGGCAACGGCGGGCTGATGATGATTCTGGCCTACTTGCTGCAATCGAGCCTGGCGTGGCGCGGCGTCGAAGTGCGGCTCTGCATGGTGGTGCCCTCGGAAACGGCAGCGCAGGACGCCCAGGCCAACCTGTCGTCCATCGTGCATCATATCCGTACCGACTTCATCCCCGAGGTGCTGGTAGCCCGTGGACGGCCCTTCGACGAAATCTTGCGCGAAACCTCGAAGGACGCTGACCTGGTGTTGATGGGCATGGCCGAACCCAACGACGATTTCGAAGCTTACTACGAGCAACTCCGGGAGCGTACGCAAGGATTACCGTCTACCGTGTTTGTCCTGGCCGCCGAAGAAATCGCCTTCCGAGAAGTGCTCTTGCAGCGCGATGGGGTGACCGGCGAATAGGAGGCACGCGAGGGCACGCAGATGAACCCCTTCTTTTGTATTCGAGCGTCCGTATTTTTGATGACACGATCCATAACCCGTATATGGCGGCCCATGCGTATCAATGTGGCGGTGATCCTGTGTTTCTGGCTTTTCTTCTCTGGGGTTTCTCCAGCAATGGCCCAGGAGCGCCCCATCGATCCGTTCCCCCGGATCAGCCTGGGCGGGTCGGGCGGCTTCTTTCGGCCCATGCTGGATGAACTGAAAGACCGGCACCGTAAGAGCCTGGAATTTGGCGCACATCTCGGCGTCCGGCTTTTCAAAACGACGCCCAGGCAGGGGGCGTACGCCACGGTGCAACTCTATACCTTCGGCGCGACTCGCTTAGGAGCGGCGGGCCTGAGGGTAGGCCGCGACTCAACCGGCCTGCTGAAGTGGGACATGCTCAACGTCAATGTCGGGATGAGGTATGTCGTTCGCCTGTTCGAAGGCCACACGCTATCCTGGATCGGGAGCGGCGTCTCATCCATCGCCCTCCATCGAAGAGACATCTCCATCCGGAACGTGCAGATCAGTCTCTTTCAACGTGAAGAAATGCGTGAGGTCAAGCGGGATACCTTCCGCTCTACCAGTTTCTATGTGGAACTGGGCCAGATGGTGCAGAGCTACTTTTTCAAGGCGAAGCCCCGCGTAGGGCTGTTCTGGAACGCGAAATATGATCACGGGCGAAGCAAGGAGATGGACATCGGCGGACTCTCGGTCCAGGCCGGGATCTTCGTCGGGCTATAGCGAGACGGCCTGAGAAGAATCAAAGGCGCACCTGGAGGCTCAGCGAGACGTTACCCGCACCCAGCATGGGGGTGATACGCACATGCCGGCCCTCGCCCTGGTGCTTCCGGGTGAGCCAGTACGCCGTCATGAAACCGAGCGCGCCGCCGGCCAGGACGTCCGTCGCCCAGTGTTTCTCACGGACGATGCGCGTGAGGGCTGTGCCCGTGCTCAGTGCGAACAGGCCGTAGGTGATGGGATGCGGGTAGTAGAGCACCCAGGGCGTAATCACGGCGAAGGCAGTGGTCGTGTGGCCCGACGGAAAAGATGAACGGCCTGAGAATGGTTCGAAACGGTAGGCTCCGTCGTGGTCCTCAGGACGAAACCGGCCCAGTGTATACTTGACCCCGTAACTGATCATCCCGGCGTAAACCATCGACTGGAGCGAGGTAAAGGCCGCGTCTTGAAACCGGGTGTCGTTCGTCGTCAGCGAGACGGCAAAGAGCGCCACGACCGGCAGGTTCATATCCGGCCCGCCGAGTACATTCGTGAAATCCAGAAATTCGCCGAAGGTCCCATCCACCGAGCCGACCTCGTGGTCGATGCGGGTATCGAGCAGCGACACCGGAACCAGAACGGCCGAAGCGCCGAGGAGGTAGAGGGGAGTGCGTCCGTGAGCATCTTGCACCAGGTGGACGGCATCCTGGTAGGCCCATCGCAAAAAACGCGACCGGCTCTGAGACGGCTGGGCCTGGACGAGAG
>JBHHWM010000503.1:0-2190 GCA_046756545.1 Rhodothermales bacterium
TTGCGATAATAATGTGGATCGACGGCGTCGTAGCTAAACGTGTCGCCGGAGCGAGACCGAAACCGATCCGACCGTGTTTGATAGCGGCTCCCTGCTTCGGTACGGATCACCTCGGGATCGATTTCATCCAGAAAGCGGCTTCGGACGCAGGTATGCTGCTCGCCGTAACGATAGCGGCTGCGAGCGTGGGCAAGGTAGAGCCGATCCTGCGCGCGGGTGGTCCCCACGTAAAACAGACGGCGTTCCTCCTCCAGTTCTTTGCGATCCTGCGTGGCCTGGGCCAGCGGAAACAACCCTTCTTCCAACCCGGCGACGAAGACAACGGAGAATTCCAGTCCCTTCGAGGCATGCATCGTCATCAGGGTGACGCGGTTATCGTCCGGTTCCTCCGTATCGGCGTCCGTCAGCAGCGATACTTCCTGTAAGAAGAGGCTCAGGGTACCGCTCTCTCCGGCGCTCTCGGTGAACTCGGCGATGGCATTGATGAGTTCCTGCACGTTTTCCCACCGCACGAGTCCTTCCGGTGTGTTCTCTTTGCGCAGGTCTTGCAGGATGCCGGCCTCCTGGATCACCTCGCGGGCCACTTCGTCGGCGGGGTGGCTGTGCGCTCGCGTGGCATGTTTGGCGATCAAAAACCGAAACCGTTCGACGGCGGCTTGCGCGCGTGACGACAGCCCGGCTTCTTCAATGCGCTCGATGGCCTGCCATGGGCTTAACGTTTCGCGTTGCGCGTAGGCGAAGATCGCCTCCTGCGTTTTCAGCCCGATGCCGCGCGTGGGATAGTTGATCACCCGGCGCAGGCCCGCCGCATCATTCGGATTGACCAGCAGGCGCAGGTACGCCAGCGCATCCTTGATCTCTTTTCGCTGATAGAACGACACCCCTCCGACGACCCGGTACGGAATGTCGCCCCGCCGCATGGCCTCTTCGAGCGAGCGGCTCTGAGCGTTGGTGCGGTAAAGGATGGCAAAGTCGCGAAAGGCATAACCGGCGCGGGCGTGCAGGTCGCGAATGGTGCGCTCCGCTTTCTGCGCTTCGTCCTTCTCCGAGAGGGCTTCCATCACGATGGCGGGGTCGCCTTCCCGGTTTTCGGTCCACAGTTCCTTGTCGAGCTGGTCCTTGTTGTGCTTGATGATCGAGTCGGCCAGGCGCAGGATGGTCTTGGTCGAGCGATAGTTTTGCTCCAGGCGCACGACCGTCGCGTTCGGATAATCGCGTTGAAACGAGAGGATGTTGCCGATGTCGGCTCCGCGAAAGGCATAGATGCTCTGGGCGTCGTCGCCCACCACGCAGATGTTTTTGTGCCGGGCGGCCAGCATCTTGGCCAGGACGTACTGCGCATGGTTGGTATCCTGGTACTCGTCGATGTGGACGTACGACCAGCGTTCCTGGTACTTCTGCAACACGTCCGGCGCTTTCTGGAACAGTTCGATGGGCTTGAGCAAGAGATCGTCGAAGTCCAGGGCATTAGCCCGGCGGAGGGCGTCCTGATAGGGGCCGTAGACCTGGGCGGCACGCTCCTGCGGCGGGGTGGCCGCCATGCGCGCATAGTCGGCGGGCGACACCATCTGGTTTTTGGCGCTGGAGATTAGCGCCCTGAGCGCTCGCGCGCTGTACTGCTTCGGATCGATGTGGTAGCGTTCCATCAGCCCGCGCAGCATGCGCTCGGTGTCGTCGGTGTCGTAGATCGAGAAATCGCTGGTGAAGCCGATGTGAATGCCTTCGCGGCGCAGCAGGCGGGCAAACGAGGCGTGGAAGGTTCCCATCCAGATGCCCTGGGCTACGTCGGGCCCCACGAGTTTCTGCACGCGTTCCCGCATCTCGCGCGCCGCCTTGTTGGTAAAGGTCAGCGCCAGGATCTGGTACGACCGCGCCTTGCCGGTAGCCAGCAGGTAGGCGATGCGATGCGTGAGCGTGCGCGTTTTGCCCGAGCCCGGCCCGGCTATGATCATCACCGGGCCGTCGGTGGCCTGCACAGCTTCCTGCTGATCGGGGTTCAACCCCTCCAGGATGAGGGCGGCGTCTTCGCCCTGCGAAACAGGCTCGCTGACCGTGTCGAGGTCGTCGAAAGAGAGGTGGAACTGCCGCATAGAAGTCGATCATTCAACGGTGCACGAGGTCGGTCGTGACCCTTAGAATCGTGAACCCACAATAAGTTTAGAAAAAAACGGAAACGATCAGGCTCGACGT
>JBHHWM010000504.1:0-2188 GCA_046756545.1 Rhodothermales bacterium
TTGTAGCGCTCTCAATAGCCGAATTCAGCCTCTGAACTAGCACCATTGGTTAATACTTCTTTATCACGCCCTCGAAGCGCTTTCAGCCCCTCTTCAGGGCACCACCCCCTCCCTTCTCCTGCCGGCCTTTTTCAAGGGATGAACCTGTTCATCGACCGGTCTATTTTTGGCGCTTTTATTGCGAAACGTGAACCGTCAACATGCCTGTACTCCGTTCAGCAAACGTTCCACCGATGCGACCCGCTCATACGTTCTCCGACCATCCTTCTTTCGTGTCTCGGCACATGACCTCGATTGTCTTCTGGACTACTGTGCCTGCCTTCGTGCTCAGCCTCTACATGCTTCCCATGCTGGAGCCGTACTCCTGGCTGTGTGTCGGTCTGTCTTTCGCTTTCAACCTGTATTGCCTCTATCAAAGTGAACATGGTGGATTTGTACATTCCCTGGAGGCCCCTCGTTCGAAAGAACCACCGCGTCATTTTACTCCCCTTCAAACGGGGATCGTGATCCTGTTCGTCATGACGCAGTTCGGCATGGGCACCTATTACCTGCTGATGAAAACCTATATCCTGCTCTGAACAGGCGTGCCTCGGAACGCTGACCATTCCGGTGCCAGCTACCTCGTAGCTTGCTGCGAGGAGTGTCATCTGACGGGTCATTTTTTGTGCCCGCCGACCAGACTGGAAACCCGGCTTGCATCGATCCGGTACACGCGAGGTAGACCCCTGGGAGGATGTCGAAGCTTTCCGCCCCTCTATCCGGCGGCGAGAGATCCACGCGGGTACACCCCAAGCCCACCATAACGCTATGAGCGAGCAGACCCTCCATCTGGTACGGATTATCCGGCAACGCTTGCAGGCGGCCATCAGGCGCATTACGCTGGCGGACCTTCTCTTCGGCCTTGCCGTGACGCTCGGTATCATCTCGGCGATCTGGTTGATCGCAACAGCCGTCGAGGCCGGATTCTGGCTCGACGCTACGCCCCGGATGGTGCTGTTCTGGGTCTTTTTACTCGTCACCGTGGGACTCGTCGGTTACTTCCTGGCGTTGCCGTTGCTACGCCTCACTGGACTCCTGCGAGGACCTTCGGAAGAAGTCGTCGCCGAGCGTATCGGCCAACGCTACCCGGAAGTGTCGGACCGGCTGGTCAACATGCTGCATCTGGTCGAAGGAAGGCGAAGCGACGCACCGGCACCCCTCATCGACGGTGCCGTGCGTATGCTGGGTGAGCGCGTTCGTTCGGTGCCCTTCGAAGAGGTAGAATCCTTCGAACGGGCAAAGAAAGCGAGCCGTCTGGCTTCCTTGCCCATCGTGGGGTTGCTGATTTTCCTGGTGGCTGCCCCCGGTACGTTTTTGAATGCCTCCCACCGGCTGTTTTCACCGGGCGAGACGTTCCAACGCCCGGCTCCGTTCATTCTCGACGTACAGCCCGGCTCGCTGGAACTGGTCCGTGGGGCCTCGCTCGACGTCACGGTGCGCGCCTCCGGCAGCGAGCTACCACGCACCCTGCTACTCTCGATCAACAACCTGGACGAGGACCATGTTGAGGAAATAACCCTCGTACCCGATTCGACCGGTTTCTTCCGTCACACGCTTGTCAACGTACGCAAATCGTTGCGGTATCGCGTCACGGCGTCCCCGGTACAATCCATCTGGTACACGGCCAGGGTTACGGAACGCCCCATCATGCGCAGCTTGCAGGTGGCCCTCGGCTTTCCGGCATATACCGGCATTCCGCCCCAGCGCCTGGCCCCGAACGTGGGCGACGTGACCGCCCTGCCGGGAACGCGGGTGACCCTCGACATCGGCATCGGAGGCCGCGACGTGAATGAAGCCTTCCTCCGCTTCGATGACGGATCGTCCGAATCCCTCACCCTCGAAGGCGGGCAAGCGTCCGGCTCCTTCTTGCTCCGCCGAACGGGCCACTATCAGGTGATCTTGCGCAATACTCGCGGCATCGAAAACAACGACCCCATCACCTACACGCTCAACCTGCTCTCGGATGCATTCCCCTCCGTCGTCATCCTGGAGCCGGATCCGCTGGCCGAACTGAGCGACGACATGCAGGTCGATCTGCGCGTCCGCATCAACGACGATTTCGGCTTCTCCGGCCTGCGCCTTTACTACCGCCTTGCCGAGAGCCGCTTCGGAGAAATCGCTGAAACGTTCGACTTCATCCCCCTGCCGC
>JBHHWM010000505.1:0-2186 GCA_046756545.1 Rhodothermales bacterium
CCTTCTTGCACTTTCGAGATCGTGCCGTCAACCTGGTGGAACCGGTCGAAGATATACGAGGCATCTTCGGCTGGAATGCCCGGTCCCGTGTCTTTGAAGCGAATGATGACGGTTTCACCCTCTATCCCGTTGGCCCCCGGAGCCCCTTCGTAGGTCGAGACCGTAACCCGCCCCTGTTCCGGCGTAAATTTCACCGCGTTGGAGAGGAGGTTGAAAAAGACCTTCTCCAGGTGGCTGGGGTCGAAGTTGAACGACAGAGGGTCGTGCTCTGCTGAAAAATCGAGCGTGATCGATTTTCGTTCGGCGAAGGCCGTAAACGAAAGCACGACGCCTTCGAGTAGCTCGGCCAGGTTACCGCGCCGCATGTGAAGCCCCATATTACCCGATTCCAGCTTGGCTACGTCGAGGAGCTGGTTGATGAGCCGAAGCAGCAGCCGAGAGTTGCGTAGCATTACTTCCAACTGCTTCTTCAAGTCGTCGTTAACAGGGCCGTAGGCACCCATCAGTGCGTTCTCCAGGGGGCCGATGTTGAGCGTCAGCGGGGTGCGAAACTCATGGGAGATGTTATTGAAAAACCGCGTCTTTATAATACTCATCTCCTGGAGCTTCACCGCTTGCTCTTCGATAACGGCTTTTGCGTTTTCGGCGATGTCCTTTTGTTGTTCCGCCTCGCGTCGGGCTTTTTCTGTTTCTTGCAGGGCCAGCTCGGTTCGCTCTTTTTCTTGCCGCAGATCCCTTGTGCGGGCCTCGACGAGTTGAATCAGTTCTTTTTCACGCTGCTTGAGCCGGCGTACGCGGAGGCGATAGATAATGAAGGTAGCTAAGAGGAGACCGAGCGCGCAAAGCGCGTAGAACAGCGGGGTTTGGTGGAAGTAGGGTCGCAGATAGAAAGAGACCGTGGCTTCCTGTTCGCTCCACACGCCGTCGTTATTGCTGGCGATGACCTTGAAGGTGTACGCCCCGGGTTTCAGGTTGGTATAGTAGGCTTCCCGGCGCGGACCGGCATCTACCCAGGTTTCGTCCACCCCTTCGAGCATGTAGCGGTAGCGGACTTTCTCGGGCACCAGCAGGCTCAGCCCTACGTAGTGAAACTCAAATTTGTCTTGTCCTGCCTGGAGGGAAGCGGTATCTGTCAGGGGGATCGTCTCGTTGTTGGCGGCCGCTCGCTCGATGAGCACCTGCGGAGGATGGGCATTGTGACGTAGATGCGCCGGGTCGATCATGGCTGTGCCTTTAACGGTAGGCAACCAGAGTTTTCCATCCCGGCTCCTCCATCCGGCAGGCTGAGGTCCTCCCATAAACTCACGGCTTTTGAGGCCGTCCGACTGGTCGTAAACCGTTGGGGTGAGCACTGCCCGGTCGTTCTGAGCATACGCGTCGAGTTGCTGTTTGCTGAGCACGAAAAGGCCCTGGCTGGAGGTTAGCCAGAGGTTGCCGCGTCTATCTTCGAGGATGCGGTAAATGGTATCGTTGAAGAGCCCGTCGTGCGTGGTAAAGGAGGTCAGTTGCCCGTCCCGGAGCCGGTGGAGTCCCCCTTCGAGCGTGCTGAACCAGAGGGTTCCTTGAGCGTCGGCATGGAGATCGAGCACGGCGTTGTTCGCCAGGCCGTCCTTCGCGGTGTACGTCTCCAGGACGCGACCGTCTTTTACCCGGTTGAGTTCGCCGGTATAGGTGCCCATCCAGAGCGTACCGGTGGGGTCTTCAGTAAAAGCGGTGATTTCGTCGCTGGATAGGCCGTCGTCGGTAGTAAAGGGCGAGAATTGACCGTCACGGAATCGGGTGACCCCGGCTAACGTCGAAATCCAGAGTGTGCCTTCCGCATCTTCGTAGAGTGCCCAGACGGTATTGTGGGGCAGGCCGTCTTCGGTGGTATACGTAGAAAAGCGTCCCCCTTTCCACCGGTTGAGGCCGCCACCGTTTGTGCCCAACCACAGGCTGCCGTCGCGGGTGCCATAGATGCTCAGAACAAAGTTGTCTGAGAGCCCGTCTTGGGTGGTGAAGCTCGTTAGAATGCCTTTTTCTAAGCGTGTAACGCCTTCTTCCGTGCCTATCCAGATCGTCCCGCTCAGGTCTTCGTAGACGGTATACACAAAGTCATTCGCGAGGCCTTCTTTGGTCGTATAAGTCGTAAACTTGCCGTCGCGAAGGCGATGGAGCCCGCCGCCGTCGGTGCCGATCCAGAGGCT
>JBHHWM010000506.1:0-2171 GCA_046756545.1 Rhodothermales bacterium
AGAAGGTCAAGTGCCACGGCAGATCCTTATGTCTCGCGTTCATGGCGTTGAGATGTGCGGTGGCTCGTTCGTTGCTTTGACCCCCGGAGAGGAACGCGATGCCCGTGAGATTCTTCGGCACGGTCTTCAACAGACAGTCCACGGTCTTTGCTGCCACTTCCTCGACGCTGGCCTGCTGCGGACAGTCGAGTCCCGAGATCACCATGCTGGGCTTGAGGACCATTCCTTCCAGGAGGACCCGCTGCTCCTTGAGTTCGGCGAACACCGTGCTCAGCGTCTCCAACGACACTTCATAGCAGCGATCGATCGTGTGATCGCCGTCGATTAATACTTCGGGCTCGACGATGGGAACGATCCCGGCCTCCTGGCAGAGGGCCGCGTAACGCGCCAGGGCATGGGCGTTCGCGTGGATGCAGGCCTTGGTGGGGATCCCGTTTCCGATGGTAATGACGGCACGCCACTTGGCGAAGCGCGCGCCCATTCCTTTGTATTCAACCAGGCGTTCACGCAGGCCGTCCAACCCTTCGGTGACCTTTTCGCCGGGAAAGCCGGCTAGGTCCTTGGCCCCGGTGTCGACCTTAATGCCCGGGATGATTCCGTGCGTTTTCATGTATTCGGGGAAGGGGGTGCCGTCCGTTGTGGATTGACGGATTGTTTCGTCAAACAGGATCGCACCGCTAATGAAGTCAGCCAGCTTGGGCGTCGTCAGCAGCAACTCGCGCCAGGCGCGGCGGTTTTCTACGGTATTTTCAATGCCCATTTTCTTCAACCGCTTACCGCACGTCGGGTTGCTCTCATCCATCGCGAGGATACCTTTGCCCTTCGCAACCATAGCCTTCGCTGTGCCTTGAAGCTCGTGTGGAGTCATTCTCTTTCCCCTCCTTATTGTTTCGGGGGTCTATGCCCCGCGTTGCGTGTTTTCCGTCTTGGCGTCGGGTCCTTCCCGGTTACGCCCGCACCGCCAGATGGAATCGCGTTTGTCTCTCATGGCAGTCATACCAATATGCGCGCGGCGCCGAAGGCATGTGCGAAATCCAGGTAGACTGGCTTCTCCGTGTCCAGCATCGAGTGGAGCAAGGCCTTTTGCGTCTTGACCTTGACCCCGCCGATGGTCATCGGGCCGATCCCCACCGCCCCCTTGGCGGCTTTGGCGTGTTTCAATGGGGTGCCGTCGTCTTTTGGATCGATGCCCTCGATGCCGGCAGGCGGAACTGAGTTAACATCGGCGGCGACTCTTAGCACCTGGGCGTCCTCTAATACGGAGGCGTCGAGAACCTGCACCCCCGCCTTGGCGGTACAGATAATGACGTCCGCCCGGGAAACCAGCCTCGCTTTGTCTGCATCGGAGCAGGCATAGGTACCACGTAGGGTGGTGCCGCATCGCCGGTTGTACTCGTTGGCCTTTGCGACGGCGACGTCAATGGATAGATAGTCAACAATGGTGGTATTGGCTCCGCCCAGGGAGGCAATCACGCCGGTGGCGACGCCAACAGGTCCGGTCCCGCCGAAGATAACCACCCGCGCCCCCGATAACTCCATCTGATGACGCTCTTTCAGTTGACACTCCACACAGGCGACTAGTCCGGCGCTCGTGGTAAACGCGCCGCTGGGGTCGGCAAAGATGGACACTTCAAAGGGGGGTACCATCGCCTTCTTCGCTGCGTCAACCGTGTCCATTGCCAAGCCGGCATCCCGTCCGCCAACATAGATGGCACTGCGTTGCACGTCTTTGGGAGTGCGGGAGAAGATGATGTCCTGCACGAGACCGGGAACTTGCTCCGGCGTGACATTGCTGTACGGGACTATCGCACTGAATCCCGCATCATAGGCCATCGTGATGTCGAATGGACTGACATGAGGCATGGGACTGAACATGTGTAGAACGCTCGGCACGCCCTTGAATGTTTTAGCCTCCATCACGTGTTTTTACCTCCCCACCCGGTTGCCGCTCTCCTTGCGCCAACGGCCGCGGGTGTGTCTCGAAGATCGCTCGGTAGACGCCTCCGTGGCTGACAATCCCTACCAACTACCTGCCCCCGACAATCGGGATTCGGAGTCCAGAGATGTCCCGCAGATCATGCCCATGTCGCCGACGCGGATTCTTTCCCCGGAGCCCGGCAGTTCCGGGGTGCATGGCGTCGAGGATGTCTCGTTCCGACACAAGACCCATA
>JBHHWM010000507.1:0-2171 GCA_046756545.1 Rhodothermales bacterium
ACGACGGCCAGCGGCTCCTACTCCCTGGCAATGGGCCAATCCACGACGGCCAGCGGCTCCTACTCCCTGGCAATGGGCCAATCCACGACGGCCAGCGTCGGCAACTCCGTGGCGATGGGCAGCCAGACGACGGCCAGTAACTTCTACGCCACAGCAATGGGCAAGAGCACGACAGCCAGCGGCCAGGCGTCTACAGCGATGGGCGACAACACGGAGGCCAGCGGTAATCGCTCCACCGCCATGGGTGGCTTCACGACGGCCAGCGGCCTGACATCCACAGCGATAGGGTTGAGCACGACAGCCAGCGGTGTTAATTCCACCGCCATGGGCGATGGCACGACAGCCAGCGGAGAAAACTCCACGGCGCTGGGAAGCAACACGACAGCCTCGGGAATAAACACCACGGCGATGGGGGGCACCACCACGGCTCTCGGCTGGTACTCCACCACCATGGGCGTCCAAACCATCGCCCAGGCCAATGCCTCCCTCGTACTCGGTCGCAACAATGTCATCACGGGCACTATCAATTCCTGGGTCTCGACCGACCCCGTCCTCGTCGTCGGAAACGGCAGTTCGACAGCGAATCGCGCCAACGCCTTCACGCTGCTCAAAAACGGCAACCTGACCATCGCCGGCACGCTCACCCAGAACTCCGACCGCCGCCTTAAGACGGACATCCACCCGCTCTCGGATGCGCTCTCAGCAATCATGCGTTTGCAGCCGGTGCGTTACCGATTCCGCGCAGGCACGAACCGCCCGCAGGGTGTGCAGATCGGGTTGATCGCGCAGGAGGTGCAGGCGGTGTTTCCGGAGTTGGTGCGGGAAGAGGCCGATGGCTACCTGAGCCTTTCCTACGCCAACCTCTCGGCGGTGCTCGTGCAGGCCCTCAAAGAGCAACAGGCCCAGATCGACACCTTGCAAGAACGTCTGGAACGTCTGGAAATCATGTTGCTTCAGGCCTCCACCGGATCGGAGACGGTTTCTTCCGATCAGTAATGACACTCCTCGCAGCGATAGGCAAGCCACGGCGTATGCGACCATGATACGAGGGCGTAGCCCGACTGATGTAACTAAAAAATCACCCCCAGCACCATGAAGATTCTGGTTCTCATTCCTGTTCTGGCTGTCTCTGCCTTGCTCGGCCCTGTCGCTGTGGCGCAGACGCTCAGCGTTTCCAACAACGGACGGCTCTACGTGAACAACGGCGGCGGCGTGGACCTCGGCTCAGCCACCACGCTCGTCGAGCAAAGCGGCGGCCTGGTTACCGGCGGTACCGGCACGATCACGGCCTCGCGCGACCTCGATTTTCCCAACGGGATCAATGTGGCCGGTCTCGGTGTCGAGATCACCGCGTCGGCCAACCTCCGCACAACCACCGTCACACGCGGCCACGACGTGCAGCGCAGCGGCGGCCACCAGGGCATCGCCCGCTACTACGACATCAACCCGACCATCAGCACCGGTCTCAATGCTACGCTTGTCTTTCACTACGACGAGAGCGAACTGGGCGGGGTCATCGAGGTCGACCTGCGCCTGTTTCGCTCCACCGACGGCGGCCAGAGTTGGACGCAGATGGGCGGCGTGCCCGATCCCACGGGCAACACCGTCACGCTCACGGGCATCGACGCCTTCTCGCGTTGGACGCTCGCCGGGGACGGCCTCCTTCCCGTCGAACTCATTGCCTTCGAAGCACAGGTCGATGGTTCGGATGTGTTGCTGCGCTGGAACACCGCTTCCGAAACCAACAACGCTGGTTTTGAAGTCCAGTGGAGGGAAGGAGGAAGCGAGAAGGGGGACGAAGAAATGTGGGATGTCGTAGCCTTCGTAGACGGTCACGGCACGACGGAGGTGCCACAGCAGTACACGTATCGCCTCAAGGCACTGGATCCGGGGCGTCACGTCTTTCGTCTCCAACAGATCGACTACGATGGGACGTTTGCGTATTCGCCGGAGGTCGAGGTCTTCGTCGAACTGCCGGAAGCCTACCTGCTAACCCCGCCGTATCCCAACCCGTTCACCCTGGCGGCACAGTTCCGCCTGATGATCAAGCGGCGGCAGGTAGTGGAAGTGATGGTGTATGACCTGATGGGACGTCAGGTACGCGCGTTATACCGGGGGGTGATGGAGGCAGAGCAGGCGCGGTTGTTCGCGTTCGAGGCAGGCGATCTGCC
>JBHHWM010000508.1:0-2164 GCA_046756545.1 Rhodothermales bacterium
CTTTCATGGTGGGGGCGTTTTATGGCCTGGCTGCGGGACAAAATCTTCGGCCCCCTGGCTGACCTCAACGCCGGTCGCTATATCGAGTGGTTGTTTTACGTGGTGGCGGCTATCGGGATCGTCTTTGCCGTCACACGTCTGCTACGCATGGAGGTGGCCGGTGTCTTCAGCCCGAAACCGGAGCACGCCGATCTCGGCTTCGACACCCTCGAAGAAGATATTCGCGAACTCGACTTCGACCGGCTCGTCGAAGCGGCGGTAGCTGCGCGCCAGTACCGCCGGGCGGTGCGCTTGCTCTACTTGAAGACGCTCAAAAACCTGGCCGACCGCCACCTCATCGACTGGCAGCGCGACAAGACCAACCACGAATACATCGACGAACTTCGCCGCCCCGCCCTGCGCGGGGCGCTTGCTGAATTGACCACCTTGTTCGAGTACGTCTGGTACGGCGATTTTTCGATTGACGAGGGGACGTTCGGGCAGGTTCGGCGACGCTTTTCCCGGTTTAGCCGGCATCTTCGTGAGGATGCAGGATGAGAAAGCAGGATCGGAAATACGTGGTCGTGCTGGCGCTTGCGTTTCTGCTGGCGGTGGCCGTCCAGGTCCTCAAACCGGAGCCGATTGACTGGTCCCTGAGCTACGAAAACGACGATACGCGTCCGTACGGCAGCCTGATCCTCTATGAACTGCTCTCCGATCTTTTTCCCGGTGTTGCCGTTCGGGAGGTCGATCTGCCGCCCTACCTGGTGCTGCGAGATACGATGCAAACCCACACCACCTATCTTTTCATCACCGACCGGTTCGCACCGGACCCGGCGGAAACTGAAGAACTGCTCGACTTTGTAGCGAGAGGCAATCAGGCGTTCGTCGCGGCGTTTGCCTTCGAGGGTCCCTTCGCCGACACCCTTCGGCTTGAGACCGAGGTTGTGTTTACGTTTCCGACCAATCCGCTCGACGGCCCAGGTTCTGACTCCGCCGGTTTCAATTTTGTCAATCCGCGCCTCCGTGCGTCAAAAGATTACACTTTTGCAGGACGAGGGACGGACGATTATTTTGCGCGCTTCGACACGTTGCGCTCTACCGTACTCGGGGTCAATAGCCGGGAGGATGCCAACTACCTCCGGGTCGATATCGGGGAGGGAGCCCTGTACCTTAGCACGGTGCCGCCGGCGTTCACGAACTATACCCTGCTCGATTCCACCAACGCCGCGTACGTCTACGGGGCGCTCTCGTATCTGCCGGATCAGGAGATTCTCTGGGATGAATATTACAAGCCCCAGCGCCTCGCCGTGCGCACGCCCTTGCGATACATTTTGCGCGATCCGTCGCTGAAAGGAGCCTACTGGGTGCTCATCACGCTCGTTGTTTTGTTTGTTCTGTTCGAGGCCAAGCGGCGGCAGCGGATCATCCCCGTCATCGAGCCGCTACGGAACACGACGGTTGAGTTTGTAAAGACCGTCGGGCGCTTGTATCATCAGCACGCCGACCACGCCAGGCTGGCGGAGAAGAAAATTACGTATTTTCTCGATTACGTGCGGCAGCACCTCCGCCTGCCGACCCGGGAGCGGGACGAGGCGTTTCTGGAACGGGTGAGCGAGCGCTCCGGCGTACCCGGCGATGCGGTCCGCGAGGTGTTTCAGATGATCGGGCAGGTGCAGGGGAAGCCCCGCCTGACGGAGGCCGAACTGCGCCGGTTGACCACCCTCATCGACGGGTTCTATCAACAAAGTAAACGATGACTGTTTGCGAGCCCGAGGGGCGAGTTCCCCTACGGATTCCACCGGAACAATAGCTTTATGGAAACCCAGCCTCTTTTCGAACATCGCCTCGATCTTTCCGAACTGCGCGAGACCGTCGCCGCGATCCGCACCGAAATCGGCAAAATCATCGTAGGGCAGCGGCGTATGGTGGATCTGCTGACGGCCGCCCTGCTCGCGGACGGGCACGTCCTCATCGAGGGAGTGCCCGGCATTGCCAAAACGCTCACGGCCAAGCTCCTGGCACGTACCGTGTCGGCGGGCTTCTCGCGCATCCAGTTTACGCCCGACCTGATGCCCTCCGACATCCTGGGCACCTCCGTGTTCAACCCGAAGACGACCGAGTTTTCGTTCAAGGCCGGGCCGATCTTTTCGAACATCATCCTCATCGACGAGATCAACCGCGC
>JBHHWM010000509.1:0-2145 GCA_046756545.1 Rhodothermales bacterium
AGGGGATCTCGCAGATTGCTCAGTCGTCGGACGGGTTGAACCGGTTGACGGAGGAACTGCGTCAGCTTGTGGGACGCTTCATGTTCTTCAAGAGTGACAACGTAGGACGTTCCCTGATTACGGAAAGGAGAGACGTAGGCTCCCCGGAAGATCGACCGGCACAGCGTCTCGATGGTTCACCCATCATCGCCGAAGTACGTCGAACGAGCCGATGACCGCCCCGGCCACGATCAGAATCATGGCGATGGCGGAGACCCATGTTAGCGGCTTGTTCCCCAGGAACACCAGGATGAGGGTAGAAAGCAGCGGAGTCAGGTAGGCCAGCGACCCGATGATACGCGGATCACCACGTTTCAGGGCGGCATCCCAGGTGAAAAAGGCCGCCCCCATGGGACCGATACCCAGGAGGATGAGGAACAGCCAATCGGTGCTGCTCGGCACCACCTCCGGCCCGAACGCACCGTGGATGATCAGCGACAGGATACCCGAGAGCAGGCAGAATCCGCCGACGGCTCCGGTCGGAAAGGGAGGTAACCGTTTGGTGAGCAACGAGTAACAGGACCACACGAGTGCCGCCCCTGCCGCGCATAGATAACCCGAAAGATAAACCAGATCCAGGCTGAAGCGGCCTCCCGTCACAATCAAACCGGCCCCGATGAGTCCGGCGATAGCTCCGGCGATATGATGCGGTCGAAGGGGGTAGCTGGGCAAGAACACCGGGGAGAGCAGCACGATGAGCAACGGCCACAGATAGTTGATCAGGTTGGCCTCGACGGCGGGAGCGAGTTGGAGGGCCGTGAAAAAAAGGAAATGATAGCCGAAAAGACCGCCGACACCCACTGCAAGCGTTTTCAAGGGGACGCGCCAGGATGTGACTCGGAAGAGGCTGAACACGCCGCTACAACACAGGGCGATTCCCACAAGCAAGAACGGCGGTAGATGATCGAGCTGCGCGCCGAAGAAGGCCAAAAAACTCCATAGAATCACCGTTACTCCAGCCAGCCACATAGCCGAAACGCGCTGAGCATGTGGGGATCTCCTCGATGAGGGAGGCATCACGTTGAATTCCTGTTGCACCTGGTTCATTTAAGAATGATGGATATACGGACGGCTTGCATGCCGACTGTTCGAGCCGGTCGGGGCGAGATGGTTATTCTTCAAAGGATACTGGAACTCCCGGCTTCCGGGAAGGGGTATGAGATTCGAAACGCTCAGGGCGGTTCCGCAGGTACATCACACCTTTCAGGCATGGGGCTTGAGAGCATGAAACCGCCCAAAAAGAGACTCGTCCACTAATCGTTGGAAGGCCCAGGAAAGAGCCTGGTTACACGCAGTTAAACCAAGGAGCAAAGACATGTATCAAAAGCTCTTGATTCCCGTCGATCTATCCGATAAAAACGAGATCACCCTGAAGACGGTGCAGCAGGTCGCTGATCCGCAGGCCGGTACGATTACGCTGTTACACGTGATAGAGACCCTGCAAGATGTGCCCTTTGAAGAGATGAAGGAATTCTACCAGGAATTGAAGGACCGGGCGGAAAGAAGGCTCGCTATATGGATGGATACGCTGGGACAACGCGGGTTCGATGTACACAGCGAGATCGTCTTCGGAAAGCGCGGCCAGGAGATCATCCGTTGTGCCGAAGACGAGGAAGTGGACCTGATCGTGCTCCGCTCACACACATTGGATCGGTCGCAGCCGGGGCGAAGTATCGGCACGCTGAGTCATCAGGTGGCACTCCTGGCACCCTGCTCGGTCTTGTTGATCCGGTAAGTACCTGAGTTATCCATCCTCAATCTTCCGGTAGGTGGGAGGAGCCTTCCCAGGGATGGATAATAGTTCCTTAACTTTTTCAGATGATTCGTATCATCCGGTTACGTCGAACCATAACTGTGTAACGCGATGGGGTTTGTTTCTGCTGCTATTCGTTTCAATGCCTTGCTCGTTCTGTGCCTCCTGGTGGGGTGTGAGACGGACGTACCTCCCCGTACCACGGACGGGGCTGCCGACTCGCTCGTACTGCGGATTGCCACGTACAACATTGAGGATGTTCGAACCCTGGATGTGAAGAACGCAGAGCATCCCCGGCTGAAGAAAGCTGCTGCCGTCATTCAGCGTTTGCGGCCCGACATTCTACTCATCAA
>JBHHWM010000510.1:0-2119 GCA_046756545.1 Rhodothermales bacterium
TGGCCGAATCCGGCATCGCGCTCTACAGCATCCACACCAACCTCGACGCCGCACCCGGCGGCGTTTCCTCCGCCCTGGCCGCACAGCTCGGCCTGGAAAACGTGCGCTTTCTGGAACCCCTCGGTGAATCCCTCTTTAAGCTTGCCACGTTTATCCCGATCGATCATTTTGATCAGGTGCGAGAGGCCCTTGCCACGGCCGGAGCGGGCCGCATTGGCAACTACGAGGCATGTGCTTTTGCAACGCCGGGTCGCGGGTTCTTCCGCCCCGGCGAAGCGGCCGATCCCTTCATCGGAGAGGCTGGAGGAGGTCTGGAATCGGCCGAAGAGATGAAGCTGGAGGTGGAAGTTGCCCGCTGGGACTTGAACCGCGTGGTGCGTGCCTTGCAAGAAGCGCACCCTTACGAAGAAGTCGCCTACGACGTGTATCCTGTCGAGCAACCCTACTCGCAAGCCGGAATGGGAGCCATTGGAACCCTGGCTTCACCCATGCCGCTATTCGCGTTTCTGCAACACGTAACCGAACGGTTGCGGGCCGGCTCCCTCCGCTACGTCGGCAAGCCGGAGGCGAGCGTAGAGACCGTGGCGGTCTGCGGGGGGTCGGGGAGCAGCCTTACGCAACATGCATTACGCGCCGGGGCCGACGCCTACGTTACCGCCGATGTCACCTACCACCGGTTCTTCGATGTCCTCGACGCCGACGGTCGTCCCCGCATGGCCCTGATCGATGCCGGTCACTACGAGACGGAAGCCGTCACCGAAGGCCTGATTCAATCGTGGCTGAGCCAACGCTTTCCTTCCGTCGAATGGCTCCGGACGACGACTCGAACCAGCCCCATCGAGACCTTTGTACCTCAACGCTGAGCGAATTGCCCGCGTTGGAAAACATTGGCTTCACGCGTAAAAAACTTATCCCATGTTGGCGCGTTTATATTTAGTTGGTCTTCAACGACTGATGCCTCGAACGATTGTCCCAATTAAGCGAGAATGCAGCCCATGGTCACGGCCCAGGAAACGAGTATCGGAGAACAGCTACGCGCCCTCATTCGCCTTCAGCATGTCGACAGCCGGATCGATCAGGTAAAGAAACTTCGGGGCGACCTGCCCGAGGAAATTCGCGACCTGGAAGATGAAAAAGTGGGCCTGGAGACGCGGATTGAAAACATCAAACATGAGCAAAAAGAAGTTGCTCAGGGTCGTTTGCAAGCCGAACGCGACATCAAAGAAGCCGAACAACTGATCAAAAAGTACGACGATCAGCAAATGCAAGTGCGTAACAACCGCGAATACGACGCGCTTACCAAAGAAATTGAGGCACAAAAGCAGCGTATTGCTGACGCTACGAAAACCATCGAAGAGACTGAAGGGTCTGCCGATCAGCAAGCAGCCGCCATCACTGATACCGAAGAACGCCTGGCAGAACTGGACGCTCTGCTCGCCACCAAGCGGGCCGAGTTGAAAGAAGTCTTAGGGGAGACACAGCAAGAACAATCCGACCTGGAAACCACACGCCAGGAGGCAGCCAACCTGGTGGACAAGCGATACCTGCGAGCCTACGACCGTCTCCGCGAACGCCTGCGTGATGGACGTGCCGTTGTTAAACTGGAGCGAGGTGCTGCTTCCGGTTTCGCTGTGCCGCCGCAACGTCAGGTTGAGATCCGCCAACGTAACCGGATCGTCGCCTGTGAGCACACGGGCCGGATCATCGTCGATCACGAACTCTACGACGAAACGGTCAAGGAATTCGAAAACTAGCTTTTTCGGAGGCAGAGGCGAAAGGGCCGATTGCGTATCCCCCGTCCTCCTCCGGCGACCCTTTTTTCATACACAAGTGCCGGCCGGATCATCGCCTTGCCACGGCCTGATCGTGGCAGGGAGGAAAGTCCGAACACCGCAGGGCACCGTGCTTCCTAACGGGAAGGCTTCGTCCTGGTAACGGGGCGAAGACGGCATGTGCAACAGAAAACAGACCAGCCGATGGATCTCGACAGGGATCACAGGTGATGGGTGAAACGGTGGGGTAAGAGCCCACCAGCGTCCCAGGTGACCGGGGCGGCTAGGTAAACCCCACGGGGTGCAAGGCCAAACAGCGCCGCACCCGGTTTGTCCGGGATACGGTG
>JBHHWM010000511.1:0-2116 GCA_046756545.1 Rhodothermales bacterium
TGATCCAGGGCCGCCCAACGGTGGCTTTTGTTTCTGCCATGGAAGCCCACGACCGAAACGAGCCGGGTTGTTTCCGTCGCCTCGTTCCACAGCCAGATACCTACCACGCCGCGCATGCCGTGAGAGGCCTGATTGAAGGTGTTGACCAGATAGGTACGGCCGGCAAAGTGGATCGGTTGGGCAGGAGCATGATAGGGCAGGCCGGCTTCTGCACCCTCGCCTTGTCCCCGCTTGTAGATGCTCTTCGGGATGGCTTCGCCCCGTTCCCAATCCAGCGTGAACACGATGCCGGCATTGACGCGCCTGCCGCCGGTGGCATAGTAGAAGCGCGTGGAGTCGGCAGGGTCGAGTACGCCGCCGCCGCCGTATCTCGGCGGGCCGTAGAAGGTGCGGATCAGGGTGCCCTGTGCGGTCCACAGGCTGAGGCGTTTCGGTGCATAGTCCAGTTCGGCGACCCAGAGACGGCCTTGCTTGTCGATGGCGAGTCCGTTGGGATGGTGCATTCGCTGTTCATCGTACCGGCCGATCTGCGGACCACCCGACCCCCCGATGGTATGAAGCCATTGGCCCTGTGCCGTAAAGACCTTCACCTGGTGGCTTCGGCCCCAGTCGGAGACGTAGAGCCGGCCTTCTTCATCTTTCGTGATCCGGCGCGGATCGTCCAGGGTAGCGTCAATGATCAGTTCTTCCTGTTCCAAGCGCGCACGCTCCCAGTCCACGCGGTAGCGTCGCACGGCCCGGTTCTGGATCACATAGAGCCGGCCCGCCTCGTCTACCATGAGTCCCTTCGGGTAGGGGGCCTCCGCTGTGCCGGCCTTTTTTGCTTTTTTGCCGCGCACGTCGAAGAAAGCCAGGCGATGGTCCAGCGGCAGGCTCACAACGAGGTGTTGGTTATACACCTCCAGATCGATACCCGACGAGGGTTCGTAGTCGGCATCCAGGCGTTGCCTTAGCAGGACGTCGCGCGTGCCGTCTGTGTTGTGGGAGAGAAGCGTCAGCCTGCCCTTTCGCACGGACACAGCATAGGCGACGACCGCAGGATTGGCCCGGGAGCCGGCGTCGCGGGCCAGGGCATAAGCGCCTTCCCAGCCGATGCGCTGGCCGGCGAGCTTGTGTCCATCCAGGTCCAGCCACATGAGGCTGTGTCCCGCTTCGGCGACGGGGGCAGAGACCATGATGTGCGGTTGCGGGCCGTAGGCCGAGCCGCCGGGCAGCATCAGAACGTCTATCGGAGGGGCATGGTCGGAGAGCCAGGCTCCGGAACCGTCGAGCGTGTGCCAGGGAGGAGTGCCGGGACTCTGCACCGACAGGGCATAGCGCATCCTGATGCCGTCGTGTACCAGGCCGCGCACATGATAGGTGCCGGGCGCGACACGGTGCCGTTCGATGTCGTAATGTGCTCCGCCCTCGTTCGAGTAGTTAACAGCTTTCCCTGCGTCGTAGCCGTCCCAGTAGACGGTATGCTCGCCGGCCTGGAAGTATGTGTTTGCGACGAGGTTGCGCACGCGGTGGCCGTCTGCATCCTCGATGACGAGCGTTACATAGCCCGGCGCGTCGAGGCTGAAACGAATCGGAATCCCGTCGCTTGCCGACTCATTTACCGACGATGCATTGACCGGGGTGAGGTCCTCCGTCCAGGGGCACATGGCCGCGCCGATACTTGCCAGGAGGACGAACCCGGCGGCGACGGCGATCTTGCTATGGCGCTGTATTCTCCGGGTCATAAGGCAGGACGGTGGATGCGTGAGCCTTCATCAGTACGCGTCGTCCCTGCGCGGCGTTGTGAAAGGGCCTCTTCATACGTGGTAGCCAGCGTATGAGCGATGTGCTGCCAGGTGAATGGCTGTGCGCGCTGCCGGGCCCAGCGCCGTGCTTCGGCCAGGGCTTCCCGGTTTTGAAGAAGCCGAACGACGATGCGGCTCATGGCCGCCGTGTCGCCCGGGGCAACCAGGTATTCCTGCGGCAGCATGACCGGTGGCCCCGGCGCATCGTATGCCACGACGGGAAGCGCTGCAGCGAGCATCTCCAGCACAGCCAGGCCGAATCCTTCGACATACGAAGGAAAGACGCCGACCGAGCACGGGGCCAGCAAGCCGGGCAGGGCCTCCGGCGCAAA
>JBHHWM010000512.1:0-2106 GCA_046756545.1 Rhodothermales bacterium
TGAGCGATGCCGGTTTCCCCGACGGCGAGGGGCTGCCTCGTGCATCGACCGGCGTCGTGCTGGGAAACACTCTTACCGGCGAGTTTTCGCGGGCTCATCAGATGCGCCTGCGCTGGCCTTACGTCCGCCGCGTCCTGGACGACGCCCTCGCCCGGGAAGGATGGTCACCGGAACAGCGCCGCCCCTTCCTCGACAACCTCGCCGCACGGTATAAAGCCCCTTTCCCGCACGTAGGCACCGAGACCCTCGCGGGAGGACTTTCGAACACCATCGCCGGACGCGTCTGCAATTACTTCGACCTCAAAGGCGGAGGTTTCACCGTGGACGGTGCCTGTGCTTCGTCCTTGCTGGCGGTCATAAACGCCTGTACTGCCCTAGCATCCGGCGACCTGGAATATGCCCTGGCCGGCGGGGTAGACCTCAGCCTGGATCCCTTCGAACTCGTCGGCTTTGCCAAGGTGGGCGCCCTCGCCGCCGAAAGGATGCGTGTGTACGATGCCCGATCCAACGGATTCTGGCCCGGGGAAGGCTGCGGGTTCGTCGTCCTGATGCGTCATGAGGACGCGCTCAGGCAAGGCCGTCGCATTTACGCGGTGATCCAGGGATGGGGCGTCTCGTCGGACGGATCTGGGGGTATTACGCGCCCGGAAGTCGAGGGGCAATTGCTGGCCCTCCGCCGCGCGTACCGCCGAGCAGCCTTCGGAATCGAGACGGTCGCCTTATTCGAAGGCCACGGTACCGGCACGAGTGTCGGGGATGCCGTCGAACTTCGCATGTTATCCAGGTTGCGCCGAGAGGCATCCACCTCTTCTCCCCCTGCCGTTATCGGATCGGTGAAAGCGAACATCGGCCATACGAAGGCCGCTGCCGGTATCGCCGGGCTCATCAAGGCGACGCTGGCGCTTCATCACCAGATGTTGCCCCCCACGACGGGCTGTGAAACACCCCATCCCGAATTAACCGGCGAAGCCCCGGCTCTCAGAATATTGAAGGGAGGCGAACCCTGGGAGGAGCACGCATCGCTACGCGCAGGCGTCAGCGCCATGGGCTTCGGAGGGATCAATACACACGTCGTGCTCGAAAGCACAGCGCCCAGAAGACCCACGGCCTTCGACCACCAAGAGCGGATACTGCTCACCTCAGCGCAAGACGCCGAGTTGTTCCTGCTCGGAGCGCCCGACACCGCCGGGCTGCGTACCCGGGTGGAGCACCTCTTAACGTTCTCGTCAAAGCTCTCTCTGTCCGAACTAACGGACCTCGCTGCCCACTTTGCAGCCACACTGGACGACCGGACGGTACGCGCCGCTGTGGTTGCTTCCACGCCGTCGGAATTGACGAAGCGCCTGAAAAACCTGAAAGTGTGGCTTGAGAAAGAAACTACAGTTCGTCTCGACAAGGGCGTCTATCTCAGTTCTTCATCCAGACTTCCGCGTATCGGTTTTCTCTTCCCCGGTCAGGGATCTCCGGCCCACCTCGACGGGGGTGCCCTGATCCGGCGTTTTCCGTCCATTCGGACATTGTATGAAGAGATAAACTTACCCGGGCAGGGAGACGGCATCGCTACGGACGTGGCCCAACCGGCTATCGTTGCGGCCACCATAGCCGGATTGCATGTACTCGATCATATGGGAGTGACGGCATCGCTGGCTGTCGGGCACAGCCTCGGTGAACTCACCGCATTGCATTGGGCGGGTGCGTTCGACCGGCAGACGTTGCTGGAGATAGCCCGGGTACGCGGTCGGGCGATGGCCGAACTCGGAAACCCCTCCGGGGCGATGGCCGGCATCGGAGCCGGTCCCAAAATCGTTGAGACTCTCATCGAAGATGAACCCGTCGTGATAGCCGGCCTGAACGGCCCCCGGCAAACGGTCATTGCCGGAGATAAAAACGCCATTACTTCGGTGATTGAGCGAGCCAGGGCTAACGGACTCTCTGCCTATTCGCTCGCCGTTTCGCATGCGTTTCACTCGCCTCTTGTTGCGTCGGCGGTTGAACCATTGGCAGCCTATCTCGAACGGTGCGAAACACACCCGCTGCAGCACAAGGTAGTATCTACCATCACGGGGAAGCCGCTGGCCTCCAACGAGGACCTGGCGGCGCTTCTTC
>JBHHWM010000513.1:0-2106 GCA_046756545.1 Rhodothermales bacterium
TCGCCAGCGTTGGTGTCTTGTGGTGAGCTTCTGGAACCTCATTACGTGCTGGTCTCCGAGATCGAAGAACTCATCAACCACCGCATGGTAGCTGGTGTCAAGCTGCTTGTAATACGCTTGACGTTCGGGGTCGCTTCGTTGTTCTAATTGCTTCTGGGAAATCCTGAGCAAGTTGCCTAGTCCGTCGCTCATGGACACAGTGTCTGAAAGCGATGGAGCATCTCCAGCAGCCTCTATACGTCCCAGTGTCCCCGCGTTTTCAGGGAGCGTCGTTTCCTCACCCATAATCGTTGTACAGGGAAAGCGATAGCTGGGTCAATGTGCATTGTCCTGATCGGATGATTAGTTGGATGCCTGGTCGTTGGGGGTGGTCAAGAGCGTACGTGTCTATCCTTCAGACCGCACCGACCCATGTGTTTGATCAGCGAACTGCACAGCAGCAGGGAGGCCTAGCCTTCACGTCCTCCTGGCTTGTACTACATAGTTAGAAAGATATGCCCGGAGAGCCTAGCCGAGGGGATCTATGTCGGGGATCCCTGCCACTAAGAAAGGTAGGGATCTATAAGAAATACCACAATACCACTGTAGGAAGTGGACGTTATTCTCCGAAGATCGCCTTGGGCAGGTGCATCGTCACCAGCACATGCGGCACATCGACGACTTCGGCAATCTTTAGATCGCCGGCGAGCGAGAGGAGGGCGTAGGCGTCGGCCCGGTCCATGCCGCGTGTGGCAACGAGGTGGTCGATCATGTATCGCGTGGCTTTCCTGGCCGCCTCGTCGATGGTTTCGGCAAAGGCTGTGACGGCATAGTAAGCGTCCGTCTCGTATTGCGGCTCCTTAATGACCGGTCCGTTCTTGATCACTTCCACTTCGTAGATGATGCGCATGGGAGCTTCGATGGCGGTGCCGCAGACTTCACCAAGGCCCTGCGCCGCGTGCGTGTCGCCGATGGAGAAGAGCGCACCTTCGACGAAGACCGGGAAGTACACCGTCGTGCCTTCGACCAGGTTCGGGTCGTCCATGTTGCCGCCGTTGGCGCGGGGCGGGATGGTCGAGAGCAGCGAATCGGTGTCGGGGGCGACGCCCATCACGCCGGCAAACGGCTCGAGCGGGATCGAGATGCCGTCCGAAAACTGCGCCGTGGCCTGGCCTTCTTCGAAGGTGAACGTCTTCAGGTAGGGCTCCGTGAACTCGTCGGCGAGAAACCCGAAGCCGGGCACGATGGCGGTCCAGCCGTGCGCGCCGATTTCGATCTCGTGCAGCGTCACCTTCAGCACGTCACCGGGAGCCGCACCTTCGACGTAGACGGGGCCGGTGAGCGGATGAATCGGGTCGAAGTCGAGGTTGCGCACGGTCTCGGCGTTGGAGTCCGGCCCGAGTTGGCCGTCGGAGGCTTCTTCGGTATGCACCTCGACGACGGCTCCCGACGGCACGCGTATCGCCGGAGGGATCGCCGCGCTGAACCGGTTGTGCGTCTGGTCGGCGGAGAGGAAGTATTCCGGGGTCGGAACGGGCGGTTCCGGATCGGGGGGCGTGGGGCCGGGTTCGCAGCCGAGGGCGATCAGGCAGAGTACCAGGGGAGCAAGGCGAAGGACGATCATGATAGTACCGGAGACTGGTGGAGAGAGGGTCAAAACGACACGACGTCGAACCGCTGCGTTTCAGTACGCAATATACTAGCCGTGTAGAAGAAGCGCGCTCCTTTTTACGGCAATTCTGCTACCGAGCCGCGAGCAAGGATGAAAAAGTGCCTCGTTGCCTCGTATCCTTGACCGGATGCTCTTCCGACAACAGACACGGCAAAACTACCTCGATGCATCGATTCCTTCGCGCGGTCTTACCGGGACTGATTCTCCTGTTTGGGGGGATGTTGTCGGGATGTGCCTCGCTGACGCAATCCCTGAAAAATCAGGAATGCGTGCCAGCTTCCGGGCGTCCCTTCGACGTGGTAGCAGTGGATCTGGAGCGGCACGACCTGCGCCTGTTCTGGAAACAACCGGACGGCACGCCATTCCTCACATTCGACCGGGTGCGGGCGTGGGTGGCGGATCGGGGCGACAGCCTCATTGCCGTCACCAATGCGGGGATCTACGAGCCGGGCTAT
>JBHHWM010000514.1:0-2101 GCA_046756545.1 Rhodothermales bacterium
GGGGTGCATCTCCTACTCGCTGCGTCGGCGAATCGGGGGTGACGACGGCTGGAAATCGTTCCTCGATGGCGAGGAGGGCCTGGTACAATTGGTCATATTCTACGTCGGCAATAATGGGGTCGTCTTCGACGTAATACCGATGGTTGTGCTCCCGCAGCACTTCGCGAAGGTTCGTGCTCCATGCTCGCGCCTCTTCATAGCGCAGGTGATCTATGGATAGATGGGCTAGCTTTTGCTGTAGGGTGCGGGTGGTTCCGAGAAGGTGCATGAACTGCGAGGAAGATCATTAAAGACTGACTGTGAGCAACCGACAAGGCCTCTCATCTTCGAATCCGGAGCCTGACCATCTCAGGTTCCGAGGGCAACACCACTGGCGCTGCCGTGAGTGTATCGAGGAACGCCTGCGCCACGGCACGTGTGATCACAATCCGCCCTTGCTCATCGAGGCGATCCGTTGGATATTCGTACCCCTCTACGAGAAGCCGTATACGATCCAGCTTGTCTTCGATGATGATTCGATCCAGGGCCGGAAACACTTTGGCACTCCCTTCTTCAATCCAGTATGGACGCCGCACATCGTCATCTCGCCTGATAAGGATGTGCTCTACCTTACCATACGCAGCAATGACCACCACGTCGAGGGTATTGCCGAGTGCCATCCTCGGACGGGCGAAGATGATGGTCGAGTCCACAGCCGTCGTATCGGAAGAACCCAACGATTGAGTCTCCCGGGTGACCGGCTTGTCGATGAGTGCCAGTACAATCCAGATCACCGCGACGAAGACGATCACTGCCCCTCCCATGAGGATCCAGTGTGTGTCCGATCTACGCTTCTTTACATCCAGAGACCAGAGCTGACGCCGCCCCAACGCAGTGGGACGAACACCTCTCATTGTCTCCTTTTCCCTGGCTCCTTCTTGTTCCTTGTAAGGTTCTCCCCCCGGTGCTAGAAGCGGCGTAGATGCTTCGGCCTGCTCTTCCCCGTCGGGTCTTTGTGCCTGCGCCTCGTCCGACGTGGACTGTTCCGATTCAACGGTCGCCTCAGGCTCAGGCGGTTCTTCTCCCAAAAATTCAACGGCCAGGCGCCCGTCATAATTGTCGAGCAGCGCTTCATCGAGCGACTCATGAGCAATCCGAATGGGGATGCCGATAAACGTCGCATAGGCACGCAGAAGGGAGCGAAGATAGACGCGGTTGAACATGGGATGGCCGAAAAGACCCGTTTCCTCAAGCTCCTCCAATAGATCGAGGGGGATCTTGGTCTCCTCGTGAAGTGCTTTGAGTGTCAGGCCGCGCTCTTCCCGGATCCTGCGTAAATCGTCGGCAAACTTCCGGTGAGACGGATAGCTCGAGGCCTCCGGCATAGGATGAGTTCGTTACGTGCGTGGGGAATGCAAAAAGTAACCAGGCCCGGTTGCCAGGGTTGGATTAGCAAGATACAAAAAAGGGAGCGCCTGGCTCTAGCCCGATCCATCCTGATCCGCTTCTAACCGTTGCTTTCTTCATGAAACCGCATCACAATGCATCCTCGTTCAATTTTTATGATATTTAAGTCTGTGACCAGTGTCGGCGCTTTGACCCCAAGCTGCGACCATGTGCCTGCCCGCCCCTTCAGGTACCGTGTCGCATCGCTTTTTTAACCTGCGTTTTCTCCGACCCAGTTATGGAGGCATCCTGATGAAAACACCGTTATTCCTCCTGACCATCGTACTCATCGCGCCCCTGTTTGCCTCGGCGCAGACCCGCGTAGATTCGACCAGACTTGCCGCCCTGATGGACGAAGCGGCGGCTGACGTACAGGCGATGGCGAAGGCATCGCAGGTCATGGTCGACATGATTTTTAGCTTCTCCGAACTCGGCTTCCAAGAAATCGAGACCTCGCGCTACGTCACGTCCGTGCTGGAAAAGAACGGCTTTTCAGTCGAACACGGTATCTCGGGGATTCCTACCGCGTGGTGGGCTACATGGGGATCGGGCGAACCGGTCATTGCCCTCGGCAGCGACATCGACTGCATCCCGAAAGCCAACCAGAAGCCGGGCGTCGCATACCGCGACCCCCTGGTCGAAGGCGCGCCGGGGCATGGAGAAGGGCACAACGCCG
>JBHHWM010000515.1:0-2094 GCA_046756545.1 Rhodothermales bacterium
AGCGTCTGCAAGAACCGCATCTGCATCGCCATCGGATGGTTTTGAATCATGGCGGCGGCATCGCGCAGGCGGGCGGCGGCCTGAAACTCGCCGTCGGCGTGGATGACCTTGGCGCGGCGTTCGCGCTCGCTCTCGGCCTCTTTGGCCATGGCCCGCTTCATGTGCTCCGGCAGATCGACGTGCTTCACTTCGACGAGCACCACCTTGATGCCCCACGGGTCCGTTTGCTGGTCGATCACTTCCTGGAGGCGCTGGTTGACGGCTTCGCGCTCGGCCAGCAGTTCGTCGAGTTCCACCTGGCCGAGGATGCTCCGAAGCGTCGTCTGCGAAAGCTGGCTGGTGGCGTACTGATAATCTTCGACCTCTAGAATGGATTTCATCGGATCGATGACACGGAAGTAGACGACGGCGTTGACCTTCACCGAAACGTTGTCGCGCGTGATCACGTCCTGCGACGCCACGTCTTGCACGATGACGCGCAGGCTGACACGGTCCATCCGGTCGATGGGCCAGAACACCATCAATATTCCCGGCCCCTTGGGCTCCGAGAGCACGCGTCCCAGGCGAAAGATGACGCCCCGCTCATACTCGAACAAAATGCGGATGCAACTGAGCAGATACAGCACGACGACGCCCAGAAAGATGCCTACGAATTGTAACACCATCGATGTATCCTCCTTGTTTGCTTCATGATAGAGCCCTGTCGGGGATTCCGTGTTCGAACAGGACAGCCCGAACGAGCTATTCCGTACCGTCGGGGCGCGGTTCCAGGAGCCGGACGAACAGCGTCAAGCCGTCCCGGCTCTCGATGCCCAGGCGATTCCCGGCGGCCACCGGCGTCGTGCTGACGGCCCTCCACCATTCTCCGTGCGTCCGCACCATGCCTCGATAGCGGCCCTCTTCCTGCACAAAAGCCTCCACGGCGACCGCCTCTGTACCCAGCATCCCCTCGCTGCCCGTTTGCACACGCCCGCGCATGGCTTTCACCACGCTGCCGACCAGCACGACCGTGATGGCTGCCGTGGCCAGCGCCACCGGCAACACGACGGAGAGAGAAACCCGCATCACCCCGACGGGCGAATCGATCAGCATGACCCCGCCCAGCACCAGGCACACCACACCGCCCAGGGTGAGCGCGCCAAAGCTGGTAAAAAACGCTTCGGCTACGAACAGGCCCAACCCCAGCCCGATCAGCGCCAACCCGGCGTAGTTGACCGGAAGCACGGCCAACCCGAAGAAACCCAGCACCAGGAAAATAGCGCCCAGCGTGCCGCCCACGCCCCACCCCGGCGAGTAAAACTCAAAAAGGATCCCGTAGAACCCAAACATCAGCAGCAAGAAGGCCACGTTGGGATTCGACAGCACGCCCAGCAACTGCTCGCCCCACCACATCCGGAGCGGGCGGATCACGGCCCCGGCCGTGCGCATCTGCGTCGAATCTCCCGGCAATGCGACCTTGCGTCCGTCCAGTTGAGCGAGCAGGTCGTCCAGGGTGGCGGCAACGAGATCCACCACGTTCTGATCGAGCGCTTCCGTATTGGTGATGGACCGGCTTTCGGAAACGGCCAGGGCGGCCCACTCGGCGTTTCGCCCCCGCAGTTCGGCCAGCGACCGGGCCCACGCCATCGCGTCATTGACCACCTTTTCTTCCATCACGCCGGGGCGGGGCTGCGCATCGCCGGATGTCGTATCGGCCTGTGCGGGGGGGGGCACCGGGCTGCCTCCCACCGACACCGGGTGCGCCGCACCGATATGCGTGCCGGGAGCCATCGCCGCCACGTGCGCCGCCATCGTGATAAACACGCCCGCCGACGCCGCGCGCGCACCCGAAGGGGCCACGTACACGACCACCGGCACCTCGCTCGCCAGGATGTTCTTGACGATGTCCTGCGTGGAGGCCATGAGCCCGCCGGGGGTATCCAGTTCGATCACCAAGCCACGCGCTCCCTCTTCGCGTGCCGCCTCCAGCGCCCGTTCGATGAAACGAGCCGTCACCGGCGTGATGGGATCGTCGTCGAGGCGAATCTGGAGGACGAACCCGGCCTCACCGGGCTGGGCGCTCAGCGTGCCCGGCGCAAGCCCGAAGGCTCCCAT
>JBHHWM010000516.1:0-2092 GCA_046756545.1 Rhodothermales bacterium
ACAAGAAGCTCCTCAAGGCGATGGGAGAGATCTAGCCGATGCGCCGGGCCGAGCTTGCGTCTTCCCTCGGATTGGTGGCCCTGGCGGCCATCTTTGCCTGGTACGCGCACGAGCTACCCATCGGCTGGGTCACCGGGGAAGGCCCAGGAGGAGGGTTTTTCCCTTTCTGGCTCTCGGTCATCATGGGCGTCACGGCGGTTGTGGTGGGGGTGCAGGAGCTCCTCAAGGGCTCTGCACCCCGCCGAGCCGCTCGGCGGTTCTTCAACGAGGGGGGCCTGAGGCAGGTCCTCTTGATCGCCATCCCCGCCTTCATCATGGTCGCCCTGATCGATGTGATCAGCACCTATCTGGCGGCCATGATTTTCCTGTTCTATTACACCCGCATCATCGGTAAGCACTCTTGGCGGATCACCCTTTTGGTGACCGTGGCGGTCCCCGTCGGGATCTTCCTGCTCTTTGAAAAGTTCTTGCTCATCCCGTTGCCAAAGGGATACCTCGATGAATTGTTTTACATTCTCTACTAGTGCCGTTCCAGGTTGAAAAGTGGTTCGACAGGCTCACCACCCCGAGGAAGATCGAGGGGCCGAAATTGAGCGGCCTGCCTTGTTGCAAGGGTCGTGAACGAGTGCAGTAAGCAAGTTGGCACAAACGGTTGGAACGGCACTAGGAGACAGGAGAAGGCGCTGGGCGGCAAACACGGAGAGTGGTGACAGAGAGGGGCGGGGGTGACGCCGCCCCTTTTTCGTAAGAGGTGGCATGGAGCTCCTCGGGAATCTCGCCTACGGCTTTGGTGTCGCGCTGACGCCCCTGAACCTGCTCATGGCGGCGCTCGGCGTCGTCCTCGGCACCGCGATCGGCGCCATGCCGGGTCTCGGCTCGGTGAACGGCGTGGCAATCCTCATCCCGATTACCTTTGCCGTTCCTCCGACCGCCGGAATCATCTTCCTGGCCGCCATCTACTATGGCGCCATGTATGGAGGCGCCATCAGCTCGATTACCTTGAATATCCCGGGTGCCTCGACCGCCGTGGCAACTACCTTTGACGGATACCCCCTGGCCAAGAAGGGGCGTGCCTCCCAGGCGCTGGTCGCCGCGGCGGTAAGTTCCTTCATCGGCGGTACCGTCTCCATCATCCTCTTTACCCTCTTCGCACCCCCGCTCGCCGAGTTTGCCTTGAAGTTCGGCCCCGCAGAGACCTTCACGCTCATGCTTCTCGCTTTCGCCACGTTCGCCGGACTCGGGGGTGGCAACGCACTCAAGACGATCATCGCCACCCTCCTGGGGCTCATGTTCAGCACCGTGGGCCTGGATATCGTAAGTGGCCGACCGCGGATGATTTTTGGAGACATTCCAGGCTTCTACCACGGCATCAATTTCCTGGTCTTGGCCATCGGCCTCTACGGGGTCGGAGAGATCCTGAGCACCGCCGAGGAAAGACTCGTGACCGGTGAGCGCGTTCAGGCAAAGGTCCGGCTGCGAGATATCTTGTTCACCATTAAAGAGATGGTCACGTTCAAGCGGGCCTTCGGCATTGGCTCGCTCCTCGGTTTCTTCGTCGGGATGCTGCCGGCGGCAGGGGCCACGCCAGCCTCATTCATGAGCTACAGCGTCGTCAAGCGGTTCTCGAGAAATCCTGAGTCGTTCGGCACAGGGACCATCGAAGGCGTCATTGCACCGGAGACGGCCAACAACGCGGCAAGCACCGGGGCCATGCTCCCGATGCTCACCCTGGGTATCCCTGGGTCACCCACAACCGCCGTCATGCTGGGCGCCCTCGTCATATGGGGCCTGCTGCCTGGCCCGATGCTCTTCATCGAGCACCGCGAATTCGTGTGGGGGCTCATCGGCAGCCTCTATGTGGCCAACGTCCTGGCGGTCCTGATCAATCTTTTTGCCATTCCAGTCTTCACGATGATCCTGTGGCTCCCTTTCACGATCCTCGCGCCGCTCGTGATCGTCGTCTGTGCCGTCGGTGGATACGCACCGACCTTCAGCGTCTTCGACATGGTCCTGGTCTTCGTCTTTGGACTCGCGGGCTACGTCTTCCGAAAGCTCGACTATCCCCTCGCGCCCATGGTCCTCGCCCTTGTCC
>JBHHWM010000517.1:0-2070 GCA_046756545.1 Rhodothermales bacterium
CGATGTCACTGTCCTCCAGGTTCCCGTACTCGGTGTGCGACAGCACCGAGAGAATGTTCTTCGGCATGACCGTTGCCTCCGATTGTGTTAGTGGGCCGACATCAGCAGAGTCTTGTCGGCCTGATCCGTGAATTTGTAAAGATCGCCCAGCGTGCCGTGCACGACGGGGTCGAGATGGTAACCCTGTGGAACGCCCCGTTCCACGCAGCAGAGCCCTCAGACGTACCAGTTGAGCTTGGGGTCGCTCTTCCCCCTCTCCAGCAGGCGGGATACGAACTCCGCCGTGGTGTTGTGAGCCTTGCCGGCATCGGTGTGGTGCTGGGCGTTATCCTTCCAGATCGGGTCATCGTGCTGAGCCTGGGCCTTGGGAGTCAGCAGCACACCGTCCTCGTAGGCTATCACGTTGACGTTGTACCCTTTGTCCAGGGCTGTATCGACCAGTCTGAAGAGCGAGATCGGGGTCTCGTTGCCGTAGGGCCCCGCTGTAACGCAGACATGCAGGGTCTTTCCCGTTGTCGCCATACCTCCCTCCTCTCAGTGCCAGATCGCTTTGTCCGATTTCTCCATGAGAAGGTCAACCAACTCGTCCATGGTGCTTACCTTGACAGCCTCGGACAGGCGGTCCTTGGTGAGACCGCGCTGTCGAAGCGAGATCTCGTCGGCTAGGAGCGTGAGGTTCTGGGCTTTCGCCTCTGCGACGAGCTTTTCACCCGCCTCAAATCGCTTCCGGCCGGCGAATACCGCATCCTGGATCAGGTAGATCGTCACGTTGTGCCTGAGCTCTCGAAGCTGCTTCGCAAGCTCGAAGGTGTACTGCCCCCCATCCGTGGGGCTCTTAGACTCTACCAAAAGATACTGCGCCACGAGAAACCACCTCCTTTCTGATCGGAAAATTGGTAAATCATTTTGCCCTTGATGTCAAGCGAGCAGTCCAACACGCCGTCAATCTGCTAGGGCGCCCGAGGACTGACCGAGGAAGGAGTCAAGGAAGCGAGCCCATGCGGTCCAATAAGCTTCACCCCCGATCTGGTAGGTGTCGTTGTGGCGGGCCCCGCGGATCGTATAGAAGGCTTTCGGTTTTGGCGCCGCCTCGAAGAGGCGGCGGCCGTGTTCGTAAGGGACGACCTCGTCGATGTCTCCGTGGAGAACGAAGACCGGAGACCGAACGTGGCTGATCTTCGTCCGGGAGTCGAATCGGCTCTTAAACAAGAAGCCGCTGCCCGGCAGTATGCGGTTGGCCATGGCAGGGACCGACAGCATGGGTGATTCAAGGATGAGGGCCACAGGGTGTGCGACCAGATCGAGCTCGAGAGCTACGGAAGCGCCCAGCGACCGGCCGAAATACACGATCTGGTCGGCGCCGACACCCTCTCGGATGAGGGCCTCACGAGCCGCCCGCGCGTCCCGATAGAGGCCCTCCTCCGTCGGCATCCCTTCGCTCTGGCCGTAGCCGCGGTAATCGAAGATGAACACGCCAATCCCGAGATGGCGATGGATGGCTGCGATATTGTCGAGACGGTGGCTGATGTTGCCGGCGTTGCCGTGAAACCACAGGAGCGTCAGCGGCCGTTGCCCCGGTACGAACCATCCGTGCAAACGCACGCCGTCCGCGGCGTGGAACCAGACATCGTGGTAGGGAAGGCCCAGCACGGCAGGCGAGTCCTGGAGCTGCCGGCTTGGGTAGTAGATGAGAGTCCGCTCCCACCTCTCGCGGCATCCCCAAGTGAGCAATCCCATACCCAGGAGGAGCACCACCCATTTCATGGCTCATTCCCCGACTGTGTTTCCCGCTCGAGCACTCCGGAGAACCAGGCCGCCGCACGGGCGCTCATGAATCGCAGGACGGCTTGACCAGCCACGTTTATCGTTGAGGGCATCAGCCCTGAACCTGCGATGCCTGCACCGGCTACGAAGCTTCTCTGCTGAGCACATGGGAGGCGTGGTGATGAACCATCAGCCAGCGGCCCTCCGTCCGCTCGAAGAGATTGGTGGCCAGCACCGATGTGACGGAGATGTCACCGCGCATCTGCGACAGAATGTTCTCCGTGCACGTGACCCACGCCAGGTCGT
>JBHHWM010000518.1:0-2070 GCA_046756545.1 Rhodothermales bacterium
GGTCGGTCGGTCGAAGCCTTGCGATTTGGATGCTTGTGCGAACGCGCTTTAGCATCGCGGGCCGGTTTTGCGCGGTCCGGTTTAGGAGTTTGTGCCGGCGTGTCTTTAGCCGGTGATTCCCGGGAAGGCTTGGGCGGTTTCGGTGCAGCGCTTCGAGCCGGGACGCTGTCGCGGAGTGGTTTTTCCGGTTGCGCTTTTCCTTCGGCCCCTGCATGGGCGGCCGGGCTTTTCTTTGGACCGGTTCGCGCCTTGTGTGAGGCTTTGCTCCCGTTGCCGGCCACTGCTTCGGCCTGGGCTTCGAGAATCAGATAGATCAGGTCCTGCTTGCGCAGTGCTGAGAAGCCTGCAAGGTTCAGGCTGCGGGCAATATCTTTCAGTTCTGCCAGCTTCTTTGCTTGGAGATCGGCGATCTTCATAATAGAAATAAGAGATGTGGTTGGGATGAAGTGAGATAGAAGTGGGCGTGGACGAAGCAAGGTGCTTAACGAGGGTGCCCGACGTTCCAATCAGGGGCAGGCGAGTCTATGCCAGCGTCGTGGGTCTATGCCAACCCGGTGATGGGTCTCTCACAAATAGGGAAATACGTAGTATGGGGGAGGAATCTGGTGCGTTCTGATCAGGTCGGCAGGGCGCCAGGACCTAGAGAAGGCGAAGGTGGGCTGCACAATTCAATGCGTGCCGCGATGAATTGCAGATACCATAAGATCAGACACTCTTACGCGAAAAGCAATTCTACGTTCTGTATTCCTTCAGAAATATTGTGAACTTTACGTTGGAATCGCTTCTTTTTGGATGATACGCTCAATAGACGGTTTGAATAAAAACATCACAAGAAGCCTGGTTTTTCCTTAGCCGTCAGCGATTCCTTCGGGGGGCGGTGGGTGTAGCGTTGGACGCGGGAGAAGAGGCCGGGAACATGGGTATCTGTGCCACCACCTGATGTGAGCCTGTGATCAGAAGGATATCTTCGGCGGTTGCCTCGCGCTGAAACCACGTCCACCCCTCCGCGACACGTCCGCCTTCGACGACGGCAACGCCCTGCTTGCGGAGTACGGTGGCGAGTTTGGCAGGGAGGAAGGCGCGTTCGTTGCCGAGGTGTATCGGAAAGACCGTGGCTCCGGCGTCGGCCAGTAGCCGGGCCATGCCTGCGATGTCTTTGTCGCGCATCGCGCCCAGCAGCACGAACAACCGGCTCTGGCGACCGCTGCGCTGCGAGCGGAGGAACGCCAACGCCGCTCCCAATCCTTGCAGGTTGTGTGCGACGTCGGCTACGATAAGCGGTTGACGCCGGAGGATGTCCAGGCGTCCGTGCAGCCCGGCCAGGCGGCGCACCTCCCGCAGGCCCGTATAGATGGACGTGGCGTCTCGGTGCAGGTCGTCAAACAGCACTTCGGCGGCTCGCAGCGCCAGGAGGGCGTTCGTTTGTTGATGGGGACCCGGCAGGCCCACCTCCAGCGCATCGTAGCGCCGGAGCGGGGTGCGCACCCGGAGCGTCGAGCCGTCGAGCGATGCGTGTGCTTCCAGCACCTCGACCTCGTCCTGAAGTTGATGCAAGGGAGCCTGTCGTTCATAGGCCACCGCACGGATGACTTCGACCACCTCGGGCTGATCGGCGGCTGTCAGCACGGGCACGCCGGGCTTGATGATGCCGGCCTTCTCGCGGGCAATGTCGGCCGGCGTGTCGCCGAGCAACGCCGTGTGATCGAGGCCGATGCCGGTGATGAGGGCGAATCGGGGATGCAGGACGTTCGTCGCGTCGAGGCGTCCTCCAAGGCCCACTTCGACGACGGCCAGGTCCACGCCCTGCTCGGCGAAGTACAGAAAGCTCAGGGCTGTGGTCGCCTCGAAAAAACTGGGCCGTAGGTCGTCCAGCACTGGGCGATAGCGCGCCACGGTGTCGGCGATCCAGGCCGGGGGAGCGGGCACGCCGTCGAGGCGTAAACGCTCGCCCAGGTAGAACAAGTGGGGCGAGGTGTGTAGCCCCGTGCGTCGTCCGCTTGCCGTAGCGACGGCCGCCAGCAGCGAGGCCGTCGAGCCCTTGCCGTTCGTGCCGGCCACGTGGACGCTCTC
>JBHHWM010000519.1:0-2054 GCA_046756545.1 Rhodothermales bacterium
AGCGGCCGCCGGATTCAGCATCTCGCGCGGTCACTACGAGGTCACCATCGAACACCTGTTGCTGAAGTTGATGGAAGATGGGGCTGGAGACATTCCCCGCATTCTGAATCATTTCGAGGTGAAGACCGGGCAGCTCTGGGAGGCGTTGCTGAAGTACATCGAAGGATTTAAGATGGGAAACACCGGACGCCCGTCGTTCTCGCCGATCATGTTGCAACTGGTCGAATCGGCCTGGATTGTGACGTCGGTGCATCACGGTCTGGCGGAGATTCGTTCGGGGGCGCTACTCGAAGCGCTGCTCGAAAGCGAATCGTTGCAGGCGGCCCCCTACATGGAGAAGCTGTCTCCCATCAACCGAGACGAACTACGCGACGCCTTTTTCGATATGGTGGCCGGCTCGGTGGAGGACAGAACCACCCGGCGCTCCACGGCGGGGCCGTCCCTGGACGGCGCACCTCGGGAAGGGGAAACGGCCCTTGAACTCTACACCACCGACCTGACCGGGAAAGCCCGCGACGGAGAGATCGACCCCGTCTCCGGGCGCGACGAAGAGATCCGCCAGATCATCGACATCCTCAGCCGGCGACGCAAGAACAACCCGATCCTCGTCGGCGAGCCCGGTGTGGGAAAGACGGCGGTGGTCGAAGGCTTTGCCCTCCGCATCGCCCATGGAGATGTGCCGGACAGCCTGAAGGATGTGGATATTCGGGGGCTGGACCTGGGCCTGTTGCAGGCGGGGGCCGGGGTCAAGGGTGAGTTTGAGCAGCGCCTCAAGTCGGTGATCGAGGAGGTGCGTGAGGCGGCCAAGCCGGTCATCATGTTTATCGACGAGGCGCACACGCTCATCGGGGCCGGGGGGGCTGCCGGCACCGGCGATGCGGCCAACCTGATCAAGCCGGCGCTGGCCCGGGGCGAGATGCGCACCCTTGCGGCTACGACGTGGAGCGAGTATAAGAAGTACATCGAGAAAGACCCGGCCCTCGAACGCCGCTTCCAACTCGTCAAGATCGGCGAGCCGTCGGTCGACAACGCCGTCACGATGCTGCGTGGCATCAAGGGGAAATATGAAGAACACCACAACATTCCCATTTCCGATGAAGCGGTGAAGGCGTCTGTCGAATTGTCGGCACGGTTCGTGTCGGGGCGCAATTTGCCGGACAAGGCCGTAGACCTGCTCGATACGGCGTCGGCCCGCGTGAAGATGATGCGGTCGGCCAAGCCGGCCCTCATCGACGACACCGAGCGTCAATTGGAATACCTCGAGATTGAGCTTGACGCCGTAGAGCGCGACCTGAAGACCGGCATCCGGGATGATGCGGAAGCGCTGGAGGTGCTCCTGGAGGAAAAGGGCACCCTGGAGGCGAAACTCGACGCGCTCAACGAACGGTGGACGAAAGAGCAGGAGTTGGTCGAGCAGATTACCGGGATGCGGGCCGAACTCCGTGCCCACACCGGCGACGGGACCGACCTGAAGGACAAGATCAACGCCCTGATGGGCGAACTCGAAGCGTTGCAGGGGGATGAACCGCTCGTGCACGCCGAGGTCAACGCCAGTGTGGCCGCCGAAGTCGTTGCCGACTGGACAGGTATTCCGGCGGGCAGCATGGAGAAGGACGAGGCCACCCGCCTGCTCGAACTGGAAAACGTGCTGCGCGAGAGCATCATCGGGCAGGACGAGGCTATCGAACTCGTCGCCGAGACGATCCGCACGGCCAAATCCGGGCTGGGCAATCCCGAAGCGCCCATCGCAGTGTTCCTGTTCGTCGGGCCGAGCGGTGTGGGCAAGACCGAGTTGGCGCGTGTGCTGGCCACGCAGGTCTTCGGTGGGGAGCAGTTCCTCACGCCGATCAACATGTCCGAGTACCAGGAGTCGCACACCGTCTCGCAACTCAAGGGGGCCCCTCCGGGCTACGTGGGTTACGGCGAAGGAGGCCTTCTGACCGAAGCCGTCCGCCGCATGCCTTACTCCATCGTGTTGCTCGACGAGTGCGAGAAGGCGCACCGCGACGTGATGAACCTGTTCTACCAGGTCTTCGACAAGGGCTTCATGCGCG
>JBHHWM010000520.1:0-2053 GCA_046756545.1 Rhodothermales bacterium
GATCTATGGAAGAAGGCACAAGAAAGCCGACCCTTTTGCAATCGTTGATTCCGGTTCTGATTCTCATTGGTCTGCTTGCATCGTCCGTTTTTTTCTTCGGAGAAGATTCGTCCTACGGCCCCAACCAGATCGTCCTCATTTTGTCTGCGATGGTGGCGGCCGTCGTCGGGATGCGCAACGGCTTCACGTGGAAGCAGATCCAGGCCGGGATGGTACACGGCGTGTCGCTGGCGATGGGGGCTCTCTTCATCCTCCTGGTAGTGGGCTCGCTCATCGGCACGTGGATTATGGCGGGCATCGTGCCCACGATGATCTATTACGGCCTGCAAATTCTAAATCCCTCGGTGTTTTATGCCGCCAGTTGTGTCATTTGCGCCCTGGTAGCCATAGCCACCGGCAGTTCGTGGACGACGGCCAGTACCGTGGGCATTGCCCTGGTCGGGATTGCGGCGGCTTTCGGCCTCAATCTGGGCATTGCGGCGGGTGCTATCATCTCGGGTTCCTACTTCGGGGATAAAATGTCGCCCCTGTCGGATACCACCAATCTGGCCCCCGCTATGGCCGGAACCGATCTGTTTACGCACATCCGGCATATGCTATGGACCACCGTCCCCAGTGTGACTATTGCGCTCATCCTTTTCACGATCATCGGGCTGTTCGGGTCGGCTTCCGGAGAGGGGGGAGATCTCAGTGTGATGCTCAATGCGCTCAGCGGCAGTTTCAACATCGGCTGGTACCTGCTCCTCCCGGTGGCGGCCGTGTTGTGGCTGATCATCAAGAAGATGCCGGCCTTCCCGGCCCTGCTGGTCGGGGCGCTGTTGGGCGGGCTCTTCGCCGTCATCTTTCAGCAGGACGTGGTGTTGGGGTATGTGGGCGAGACGGATTTGCCGCGTAGCCTGGCGCTGCTCAAAGGCTTCTGGATGGCGCTGTTTCAGGAGTTTACGGCCTCCACCGGCAATGCGGCCCTCGATGATTTGCTTACCCGAGGCGGCATGAGCAGTATGCTCAACACCGTCTGGTTGATCATTTCAGCGATGATGTTTGGAGCCGTCATGGAAAAGACGGGGATGCTGGAGGTACTGGCTTCGAAGATTTTGAGCACGGCCAGGGGGACGGGGGGGCTGATTGCCGCCACGCTGGGTACGAGCATCGGGGCCAATATCATCGCCTCGGATCAATACATCGCCATCGTGGTGCCGGGACGTATGTTCAGGGCGGAATTCGAAAAGCGGAAGCTCGATCCCAAGAATCTGTCGCGCGCGTTGGAGGATGCCGGAACGTTGACCTCGCCGCTGGTTCCCTGGAACACCTGCGGCGCGTTTATGGCGGCGGCGCTGGGCGTCCCGACGTTGACCTATCTGCCCTTCGCCTTCTTCAACCTGATGAACCCGGTCATCTCGGCTATCTACGGCTTCACCGGGTTCAGCATCGTCAAGCTGGAGGAGGAAGAAGAAGCGATGGCCGTGGGGGCCGCCGTGTAAGCTCAGGGATGCGGGGAGGCAGGCTCGTTTGCGTTCCACTGTCCGGGCGGCACCCTGTTTGACGGAACATCGGCCTGCTTCGGCTTCTCATGATGCAGCGTCTCTTCTTTGTGATCGGTGTGTTGCTGACGGTGCCTCCGGCTTTCGGGCAGGAGGTGGCCTTCGACGTGCCGCCCGTGGTGCTTACCGGCATCCCGTTCGACGTCTCGGTGACGAGCAATGACGTGCTCTTCGACGCGAGCCACGCAGCGAGCTACACCGTGCGGATGGACGGGGCCGTCTTCCCGATGCACTTCAAGAAAGACAAGGACGGTGCGCGCAGGCTCGTGGCAGAGGGTTTGCGCGCGGCGCAGGGCGGGCCGGTGACGGTGGAACTGGCGCAGGGCGGGGTAACGATGGCACGGGCCATGTCCCGGTCGATACCGGGGTGGCTTTCTCTCCTTCCGCCGCTGCTGGCGATCCTGGCGGCGCTTCTCTTCAAGCGCGTCGTTCCGGCGCTTTTTCTGGGCATATGGGCCGGTGCGTGGATCGCCGTCGGGAGTACGGGGGTCGGGAGCGGGCTGCTCGACGCC
>JBHHWM010000521.1:0-2040 GCA_046756545.1 Rhodothermales bacterium
GGGATGGGGGGCCAGCGGAGGCGTCCGAGCGAGCGAAGCCCGTCGGGGCGCGGAGGACTTGAGCGAGCCGGGCACCCCGGCAGGGGGCCGCACCCACACGATTTCCCGAAGAGCCAAATTGATTAATCAATGCGTTGGAGCGGAGAACAAATGGCGAAAGGCCCCAGGACCACCACCGTCCCTGCGTCCAGTGCCCGCACCCAACTCGGCTCTCTCCTAAAACACGTGCACGAACGGAAGGCCCGGTTTATCATCACGAAGAGCGGGAAACCCGCGGCGGTTATCCCCGGAGCCGGCGATTTCGACGACATCTATCGGGAATAGGATTAGGTCATGACAGGCAGTCGAGGTGAGCACGAAGTGTTTATGTGGGAGGCCCTCGCCGAGGCGAGGGCCGGAGCTGCCGAAGGGAACCTGCCCGTGGGATCGGTGGTGGTGCGTGATGGGCAGATCGTAGCCCGAGGACACAACGAGGTGGTCAGCGGCTCCGACCCGACGGCCCACGCCGAGGTGGTGGCGCTCCGGCACGCTGGCGCAGCGCTCCGAACGCCGCAGCTGTCCGGCTGCACTCTCTATACTACACTGGAGCCATGCCCCATGTGTGCGGCGGCGCTCGCCTGGGCGCGGATCGAACGAGTCGTGATCGGCTCGCTTTTCCCACGGTCGGGCGGGGTGCGCTCTCGAGCTCAGATCCTTGATGTCATGGCGCCGATTGTTCATCACGTGGAGGTTGTAGCCGGGGTCCTGGCGGAGGAGTGCATCGGCCTCATTCCGAGAGACTATCGGTAGGCAATGCGGCGTGCTGTACGGCGCGGGCCAGCATGCAGAGCATGCTGGGCAACTTCCGAAATTTTGGGTGTCTGTCGTTGCTAAGAAGGCGCGCGGGGGATACCCGCCCGGTGGTAGATCAGCACAGCGCGGCGGATGCGCGGCACGAGGAGATTCACGCGAATAAGACGGATGGTGGTCGTAGGAAACCGCCAGGTGTACGCTTCCGTATCACGAGTTGCCGTATCTCGCTCCGCCGGCTTCCCGTAGCGTTCTTCTAACCACTCGTAGAGGGCGTCCCAAAGCCCGTACGCCGGTGCTTCCGGACGGATCTGTACCCTTACAAGCCTGCCGGTTTGATTCGAGAATATGGGAAAGGCATACAGGAGATGCGAGCGGATGTGCACGGGAACTTTCATGGGACTGTAGCCATCGGCATACTCCTCGATGACCTCGCTGGGGCGCCTCCCGACCGCTGATCGCACCTGGCTCTCAGTCATTCCCCAGCGAATGTTCTGCCAGCCCGGAACATCGCCCGGTACTGACATCGCCGCGCCCCTGGCGGTTCCGTCCATCGTGCTCACGCCATCATGCGATACTGCGTGTGTCTGTCCGCGTAACATGAGGTTGATTCTGCCTGTCTCGGCGCCCGATAGATAACCTATCGGGTATACCTTCCCCGGCTTCGGCGCCTCGGCCGGCAGCGGCGTCGCGAGCAGGCCGGGGGCGAGGATGACGACGAGCACGAGTGATCGGTATGGTCGCACGACCATCTCTTTGACTACGCTGGAATTCAAGCAAAAACTGTGTAGAGCACCCATAGAGCAAGCGCTGCCCAAATCACTATCGCCAACCATGCTCTGCCCACGCCGATACTCAGTATTTCGTCTCGCCATTTTAGTATGGTGCCGGAATATGGAGCCACGCCGATACCTATCAACAGGGATGTCAGCAACATTATGGCAGCAACTTCTACGATGCTCACACTGGTGAGAACGTAGTACCCAACAATTACTGCCAATATCGAATATATTATCGTTGTCAGTACATAGTGACCGAGAAGCCCTCCCGTGATATTCATCCAAAGTTTGGGCCTGACACTCACGATCGCAAGCTTTACGAGAACCGTAACCGCAAATAAAGTCGCCAAAAGTTCAATTGCTGTCATTGGATCACCTTGTCCGCCTGGAAGAGGAGGGACGGCTCAGCGGGTCCAGACATACCGGATCATCGTCGGGTCGCGCTCCCACGCGATATCAGCCAGAGAATCCC
>JBHHWM010000522.1:0-2037 GCA_046756545.1 Rhodothermales bacterium
CTCAGCCAACGATATCGTTCTGTCGCGTTGTAGCCCTTATTTGAATGGTATTGCATCAAGGTGACGTTCTCACAATTAGGAACCGATTCCACAGTGAGATTCACGTATCTGAGGAGTCTCCCCTTCAAACCAGTATCCTTAAAATGGTATATTGGGGAGCCTCTAAAGTCGGCGGCGGCTTATGAACCCTCTCGGCCGCTCAGGATGCCGGAGATGTGCTACCCCGAAGAACACGAAATCTATCTCAGGACCTATGCAACTTGCCGGAATTGACTGGGCCATCATGGCCGCTTTTTTTGCGATTTCCCTGGCCATCGGCTTCGCCGTATCGCGCGCGGCAGGTAAAGATTTCAATGCGTTCTTCCTGGGCAGCCGCTCCATGCCGTGGTGGTTGCTGGGCATCTCGATGGTGGCCACCACGTTCTCTACCGATACGCCCAACCTGGTCACCGACCTCATCCGAACCGGCGGCAACATCGGCAACTGGGGATGGTGGTGCTTCCTCCTGACCGGCATGCTCACGGTGTTTCTCTACGCCAAGCTCTGGCGACGCTCCGGCGTACTGACCGACGTTGAGTTTTACGAGATCCGGTATTCCGGCAAGTTGGCGGCGTTCTTGCGGGGCTTCCGGGCCGTCTACCTCGGCATCGTTTTCAACATCATCGTGATGGCCTCCGTGACGCTCGCCGCCATCAAGTACGGCAGCGTCTTGATGGGCTGGTCGCCCTTAGAGACGATCCTCATTGCCGCCTCCGTCACCCTGGTCTATAGCGTGCTGGGGGGCCTTCGGGGCGTCTTGCTCACCGACCTGGTGCAATTCGGCATCGCCATGACGGGCTCGATCTGGGCCGCCTGGTACATTCTCAACCTGCCGGAAGTGGGCGGCTTGAGCGGCCTGCTGAACCACGAGAACGTCGTGCCGTCGCTCGCCTTCTTGCCGGACTTCGAGCAGCTTACCTGGACGGACCTGCTGCCGATCTTCCTCATCCCGCTCGCCATTCAGTGGTGGGCCACGTACTACCCCGGTGCAGAGCCCGGCGGCGGCGGCTACATCGTGCAGCGTATGCTCTCGGCCAAAGACGAAAAGCACGCCGTCAAAGCGACGCTGGCATTCAACGCGATGCACTACGCCCTCCGGCCCTGGCCCTGGATCCTGATCGGCCTGGCGTCCATGATCGTATTTCCTGAACTGGCCGATCTATCCCAGCGCTTCCCCGACGTATCCGAGAACGTAGTGGGGCACGACCTGGGCTACCCGGCGATGCTCACGTTTCTGCCAGCAGGCTTGCTGGGCTTGCTGATTACTTCGGTGGCTGCTGCCTTCATGTCCACCATGTCTACGCACGTCAACTGGGGATCTTCGCTGCTGGTAAACGATGTGTACCACCGGTTCTTCAACCCGGACGCCTCCGAGAAGCAGTTGGTCTGGGCCGGCAAGATATCTACGATCCTGATGATGATCGCCGCCTGTTTCCTCGCTCTGTTTTTGACGAGCGCGCAGCAAGTATTCAATATCATGTTGCAACTTGGGGCGGGCACCGGGTTGCTCTACCTGCTCCGCTGGTTCTGGTGGCGCATCAATGCCGCCGCCGAACTGACGGCGCTGATCTCCGCTCTCGTCATCGCCTTTTATTTCCAGCTTGTCAACCAACACGGCCTGTCGTCCTGGGAGCAATTGACCGTGGGCACGGCCATCACCACGGCCGCATGGCTGATCGTCGCCTTCACGACCAAACCGACGGATGACGACGTGTTGCTCCACTTTTACCGGAAGATCAAGCCCGGCGGTCCCGGCTGGCGTCGGGTGGTGACCAAGGCCGAAGCGCAAGGCATCGAGGTAGATCCGGAAGCCGGAGCCGACCTGCCCTACGGGCTGGCCGCTGCCGTGCTGGGTGCCGCAGGGATCTATAGCATCCTGTTCGCCACGGGGTTCATCATCTATGGTCGCCTTGGCCTGGGTATCTTCTTTAGCGTAGTGGGCGTCCTTTCCTTCATTGGCATTGCGAAGATGTGGCCCCGGCTGTCCTTCGAGTAAGC
>JBHHWM010000523.1:0-2027 GCA_046756545.1 Rhodothermales bacterium
CTTGTAGAAATCGCCGATGGTTTCTTTGCGCCCCACGCGGATTCCATAAGGCGGATTGCTGATCAGGGTAACCCCTTCCAGGTCTTCCCGGTCCTGATACGCCCGCACCGACAACGCCACGTGTTCCCCGTAGGGCAGGGTGCGCATGTTCGTCCGGGCCGCCGCTATCGCCTCCGCCGACGCATCGCTTCCGGCGATGAGCCCGGCAGGAAGCGGACGCATCTGCTCGTCGGCTTCGCGTCGTACGGCGGCCCACACCGTCTCGTCAAAATCGGGAAGCGCTTCGAAGCCGAAATGCCGCCTCAGGTAGCCCGCCGGAATCCGACAATAGTGCATCAGCGCCTCGGCCAGCAACGTCCCCGACCCGCACATCGGATCGACCAGGGGCCGCTCGCCCTGCCACCCGGAAAGCCGGATGACGGCCGCCGCCACGGTCTCCTGCATAGGAGCCGAACCGGTCTGCTGCCGGTATCCCCGGCGGTGCAGCGACCCGCCCGCCGTATCCAGGCTCAATGTAGCGCGGTTGTTTTCGATATACAGGTTGATCCACACATGGGGGTGCCGGGTATCGACGCTGGGCCGCCGCCCGCATTGCTCCCTGAACGTATCGACCACAGCATCCTTGACGCGAAGCGCCGCGTATTTTGAATGCCGGATCTTGCTGTTCGACACATTGGCAAACACGGCAAACGTATGATCCACCGTCATAAAGTCCGTCCACTGAACCGACCGGGCGGTGCGATACAGATAGTCCGGGTTGTGGCACTGAAAAGCCGTCAGGGGGGCCAGGACGCGGGTGACCAGGCGCGAACCATAATTGATGCGATAGAGCGCGGCCTGATCAGCGTCGAAATACAGCCCTCGATAGGCGGGAGCGATATTGCGAGCGCCCAGGTCGGTCAACTCCTCTGCGCCCAGTTCTTCCATGCCGCGAGCAATCTGGGCAAAAAACCGCTGTGTCTGCTGGTACTGATACATCAAGGTCATGCGAAATGAGGGAGATGGCAACGGCTTCGGAATGCGGACGCGTCCCCCTCGTTCCGTAGAAAGAAGCACGAATAATGGGCCGGAACGCTCCTCCTGCACGCCAATGACCTCCCTCGCAGCAAGCTACGAGGGTTCGGCTAACGAAAGGGTCTCTTGCCGACGCAAGCGTCGGAGTAAGCGACCGGAAAAAGAATCAACTACGCCTTATACTTGTTGTTGCAGCGGGACAAATAGGATTCGATGAAGGTACCCGACGAGGAGCGTCCATGATGCCGGAAAAGACCATTTTCATTACCGGAGCAGCCTCGGGCATTGGAAAAGAAACCGCCACCTTGTTCGCCGAACGCGGGTGGTATGTGGGCTTATACGACATCCGGGAACCCGCCTTGCAGGCCCTGTATCACGCCCTGAAAGGAGAGCGGTGTTGTTATCAAGCCCTGGATGTTGCGGATCCCGATTCCGTGCAGGCCGCGCTGGACCATTTTGCCGCGCATACCGGCGGGCGGCTCCACGTCCTGTTTAACAGCGCGGGCGTGTTTGCCACCGGCCCGTTCGAGACGCTGGAGCAGGACACCCATCATCGCATGATGGATGTCAATGTAAAAGGCGTGCTGAACTGTATGTACCTGGCGTTTCCCCTGTTACGGAAGACCCCCGGCGCCCGCGTGATCAACATGGCCTCGGCCTCGGCGGTCTACGGCACACCGGACCTGGCCAGCTACTCGGCATCCAAGTTTGCCGTCCGCGCGCTCACGGAAGCCCTCCATATCGAATGGGCGCGCCACGGCATTATCGTCAGCGACATCCTGCCTCCCTTTGTGGATACGCCGATGGTGCAGCAGGCTCGAAAGACGAAAAGCATGGAGCGGCTGGGCATCCACCTGACCCCGGAACAGATTGCCGGCATCGTATGGAAAGCCGCCCACGGCACCCGGATCCACTGGGTCGTAACGGCTCAGTTTAAACTGCTCTGGTGGCTATCGGGCCTCTTTCCCACCCGCCTCAACCACCTGGTGACCCGGTTCATTGCCGGGTATTAA
>JBHHWM010000524.1:0-2021 GCA_046756545.1 Rhodothermales bacterium
TGATTGAAGTCTGGCGACGACTACTCAGGGTAAGATTATTGAATGAGTCAACATGTGCCCTGGGACAATACGCGGCCTCGCGATCCGTATGTGGATTCCGAACATCGCGTCTGGTTTGTAGGTCAACGGGCGGATTACGTGGCCTCGTTTGATCCGGAGCGCGGGGATTTCAAACGGTACGACCTGGAAGCGGGTGCCGGTCCGCACAACCTGATCGTGGATGAAGAAGGATACGTGTGGTATGCCGGGAACAGGGCTGCCCATATCGGCAAGCTAGATCCCAAAGACGGAGCGATCACAAAATATCCGATGCCGGATCCTGCCGCCCGCGACCCCCATACGCTGGTGTTCGACAGCCGCGGCGATATCTGGTTTACCGTTCAAGGGGGTAATTATGTCGGGAAGCTGGCGAGGCCGTCCGGCGAGGTTCAATTGGTAGCCGTACCTACCTCCCGCGCGCGCCCCTATGGCATCGTGCTCGATGCGGAGGACCGCCCCTGGATTGCGTTGTTCGGGACCAATAAACTCGCCACGGTGGATCCCGGCACGATGGAACTGGAAGAGATCACCTTGCCGCGCACGGACGCCCGGCCTCGCCGCCTGGGTGTAACGTCGGAAGGCGTCGTCTGGTATGTGGACTACGCCGGGGGCTTCCTGGGGCGCTACGATCCGGCCCATGATGCCTTTGACGAGTGGGCCATGCCCGGAGGCACAGGCTCCCGGCCCTATGGCATGGCCATCGACAACCAGGACCGCATCTGGTTCGTCGAATCCGGCCTCGATCCCAATCGCTTTGTGGGCTTTGACCCAACGACCGAAGCATTCTTCAGCATCACCGAGATTGCAAGTGGAGGCGGAACGGTGCGTCACATGTTTTATTATGAACCCGCCGGAGAGGTCTGGTTTGGGGCCGACACCAACACCATCGGGCGCGCCCGGCTTCCCTGACGCCATGCCTCGTCGCTGGGTGGGGGCTGCCCTGTTCAGTTTCGTAGGAGGCCTTTTGCTGCTTGCTTCGGGAACAGGGGCGGTCTATCCCGAGCACCCTCCGGCAGGCTACACAGGCGGCTTCGAAGAGCCGACGTGCCGGCGATGTCATTTCGATCGACCGTTGAATGCGCCCGGCGGGTCGTTGACGCTCGACGGCGCCCCTGCCTTTTACACGGCAGGGGCGCGTTACCTCATCACCGTCGGGCTGGCGAAGGGTGGGATGCGCCGGGGCGGTTTCCAGGTGGCCGCGCGCTTCGCCGCCGGAACGTACGCCGGGCAGCAGGCCGGGCTACTGGGGCCGGTAGATGATCGCGTTGAAATCGTTCGCGATGACTCAAGTGCCGTCCGGTACGCGCATCATACGAAAGCCGGAACCGTGCTCACAGCACCGGATACCGCACGGTGGACCTTTGCGTGGACCTCTCCGAGTTTCCCGGATGGCGACGTGGTCTTCCATGTTGCCGCCAATGCCGCCAACGATGATGCCTCGGAATTCGGGGATTTTATCTACGTAGAACAGAGGTTGAGCAAGGTGGAAGCGGGACGGAAGTAACAGGCGTCGAGTCAGGAGAACAGGCGGCGATGCTCCTTTGCCTTGTTGCTCCGTTAGAGCGAATCGAACAGGCCGATCTGGAGCAGCGCGGTGAGTTCCGCGTAGGGCACGAAGAGACCGTAGAGAGTCCCGGCTACGACCTGCCCCCATGTGTGCGCCCCGGTGCGGACGCGCGCCCACATCATCAGGGGGATCAGGGGGGCCAGGGAAAGCACGGTGGCCGGACGCAGAAGCGAAGCGTCGGGGTGGCTCGGCCAGGCCGTCAGGGCTACGAACAACAGCATGGTCACGAAGCTCGCCGTTGCTGCCGCGTGGATGGAGATTTTCCACCGGCGCGTTACCAGTGTCATGACCAGCGTATTGACGATGGTACACGCCATGATGGCGGCGATCAGAGGGCCGGCTGTTATGTTCAGGGCCAGGATCGTGGCCAGCCCGGCGGCAGCCGAAGCCGTGCTCACCAGAAACGGGCGCGTGC
>JBHHWM010000525.1:0-1996 GCA_046756545.1 Rhodothermales bacterium
TCCCCTCCCTCCCCTGAAGCCCCAGGGGTTGCCCCTTCCTTGCCGCGAGCGGCCGCCTCCCACTCGGTTTCTGTCGGTAGCCGGGCGCCGCGCCACGCGCAGAAGGCCACGGCACCCTGCCAGGTGCTTTCGGATGCGGGGTGGTTAGCGAACCCAGGCTCGGGCGTGAAGCGGCCATCCACAATGCCAATGCGTGCATCCGTATCATCCATCTCGATAAACGCCCGATCATTGCCGCTGCTGCCACCCCACAAGCGATCTGCGTCCGGCCCCTCAACGTCATCGGGGCGCAGCTCGCCCGCGCGCACATCGCTCCTTGCCGTCACCTCAAGCGTGTTGAGGAAGGTCGCGAACTGGGCGTTGGTCACCTCGTAGACATCGATCAGGAAGGGATCGAGCGTAACCCTGTGCGGGGGCCGTGTGCTCGCCGACCCGTCGATCGATCCGATCGGATAGCTGCCGCCTTCGATTAGGACCATCGAGGGCTCATAGGGTGCCTCTCCAGCAGCGCAAACCGAGAAGAAGGTCGCGAAGGCAACCGTCACTGCCACTCTCACCGCACGCATCGGCGGCGCTCCATGATTTCGAACCCTGGCTCGCGAGCGTACAGCGCCTGTGGCAGTGATTGAGGCATTGAAGTATCCTCCATGCTGTCACGCCTGAGTGTCTGGCCGAAAAAGAGTTGAGTGGAATCAGCCGCTTGTGATTCCTTCGTTGTGTCGTATCAGCGATGGAGGCACAAGATGTGGACTGAGACCACTCGACCCAAGTATGACCGCTCGAAGCTTCGCTATGCAAGCGATCTGACGGATGAGGAATGGGCTGTGATTGCGCCGTTGTTGGCGAAGCCGAAGCCCGTGGGGCGGCCGCGCACGACGGAGCTTCGCGAAGTGGTGAACGCGATTCTGTACATGGCGCGCACGGGCTGCCAGTGGCGCTTGTTGCCGAAGGATTTTCCGCCGCGCAGCACGGTTCAGGAGTACTTCTACGCCTGGCGCGCGGACGGGACGTTGCCCCGGATCAATCACGAACTGCTCATGCGGGTGCGCGAGGCGGAGGGGCGCGCGGCCAGCCCCTCGGCCGGCGTGATCGACAGCCAGTCGGTGAAAACCACGGAAAGCGGCGGAATTCGGGGCTATGACGCGGGCAAGAAGATCAAGGGGCGCAAGCGCCATGTCGTTACGGATACGGGTGGGCTCCTGGTCGCCGCCATCGTCCATGGCGCCGATATCCAGGATCGCGACGGCGCGCCGGCCCTGCTGGCTTCGATCCGTTCGGCCTTCCCCTGGCTGCGCCATGTCTTCGCCGACGGCGGCTATGCCGGCCCCAAACTGAAGGCCGCCTTGGCCAAGCTCGGCACCTGGACGCTGGAAATCGTCAAGCGCTCCGACGCTGCCAAAGGCTTCGAGTTGTTGCCACGACGATGGGTCGTCGAGCGCACTTTCGCTTGGCTCGGCCGCAACCGACGCCTCGCCAAGGATTTCGAAGCCACCATCGCAAGCGCCGAGGCATGGCTTATGATCGCAAGCATCCAGCTCCTCATCCGAAGGATCGCAAGAGCTTGAAATCAAACAATTCATTTCCGGCCGGACTCTTAGGGCTGTGCACGGTCTTTACGTTCCGAAGAGATACCGATGGCTGTTGAAGCGTAGTGCCGCCTCGGCAGATCGAGCCTCTGGGTAACTCGCGCATGCGAGCGTACGGTATTCGATCTTGCCGAGATGTTTGAGTACATACGCGGTCTTTTGTTTGTTTTCTCTATTGAAACTTCCTAGCGGCCTCGGTAGCAGTGATGTCATGCGCCTTGCGACGTGCGTTCCGCACCCAAAAAGCACTAACTGCCGATTGTGACGTAACTCATAGCATCCTGGGCCGAATGGCGCTGTAAGATGGCCGTGCACGCGCGGATCCGGGAGGGGACGCCATTTCGACCAGCGATTCGGGCGATCAGTCATCAGACCTGATCATATTGGCACAACCGAACTGGCTTGGTCCA
>JBHHWM010000526.1:0-1993 GCA_046756545.1 Rhodothermales bacterium
GCATCCGAGTAGGAAAAGAGCGCGCAATTCTGGTCGATAACCGTGATGTCGTTGCAGCAACTGGGATTCATGATCGACGCGCCGGATGCCACGGGGATATGGTCGAAGCCCAGGGTATGCCCTAGCTCGTGCGTCATCATGAGGCGGTACTGATTCGACGAGAGGCAGGTGGCCACGTCGTTGTTAACAATCACGTAGCCGATGGTGCTCGTATTCCACTCCAGGCCGCGGTGGGCGTGCCGGCCGGTCGGCCCGACCATGAAGAAGGAGCCGCCGATGGCAAGCGTCCCGCTGCAACTGGCCAGGTCGGGGATCTCGCTACAGGGGTCGTCATACTGCACCAGTCCCTGGTCGGCGGCCAGGTCGCCCGGCGAGGCCCTGCCGTCGCTGCAGTCGGGGGTATAGGGCGATGTGCCGCCCCAGTGTAGATCGATGTCGCCGAAGCTGTTCCAGGCCGAAAGGCCGTTCTGCACCGCCGTGACCTCGGCCGACCCGCCGCTCTCTTCGGCATAGACCGTCACCGGCTGCCCGTTATCGAAGGTGTTCCACCGGATCGTATATCCATCGTAGGACATGTAGACACAGGGGCTCGGGATGGTGTCGCTGGTCTTCGACGCAGCGTGGGTGGTCGGATGCAGGGCAAGCGGCACAAGGGCCTGACGCTGATCCCACACGGTGCGGGCCGTCACTACCTCGCGCAGGTGGCGCAGCAGGGGTTCCTCATAATACGTACCGACCGGTTCGGACAGGGTGCCGTCGGGGCGCGGGAGTAGTTCCAGTTCGTGATGTTCGGCAATGTGGCTGAGCACGACCGACCCGTCGCGCGCCAGGGTGCGTTCCAGAAGGCCGTAGGCCAGCATGCGTGGTTGCCATACCCGGCCCCGGCGATTGAGAAACAGCAGATAGACGGTGTCCTCCGAAAAACGCGGGCTGCCGGCCACCATCCAGCCCACGCCGTCCGACACGCCCCCGTACGTTTCGACGACGACGTGGTCGCGCTGCCGGACGGTTCCCTGCACCACTTCGACGACCTCGAACGTGGTGAGGGTGACGATCATGCCGCCGCGTGCTATCGTGGTTGAGGTGCTGGCCCGCGCCAGCAGGACGGCCTGGCTCAAGCGAGCCAGTTCGCCCAGATCGCGGGGAGGCACAACGGTGCTACCACGCACCGTAGATGCAGAGAAACCTGCCAGAAGGATCACCAAGAGAGCCACCCGTCGGAGGCGTCTCGACCATGCTGGGAGTAGAACGTTCATCATCGCACGCAAATCGTGAGAAAACACAAGGCAATACACATGCGCTGAGACGACATGGCCGCGTACCGTAAAGGTAGGCATTTCCACCAGGCGAAACCAAAATCGTACGAGCTAACCCACTTGTCCCTCAAAGAAATCCAACCCACGCATTCGCTCCTGTGGAATTCCTTCGTCGCGCCACCCTGGTATCGGCTTCTCTGATGTAAGCATAAATCTTTATCAACAAACACTTCGTAAAGAAACGGGAAGTTATCGTCTGGCCGGGCGGCACTTTTTATGTGAGGACGCTAGCGGTTTTGCCGACCAGCCTTTAGGTTTGGGAAATCATCTGTTCGGTATACGATGGGACCTCGCCAGAACACGCATTCCGTGTGGCTCTGTACCGTACCCTCCCTGTGTTGAGGCGACCTTTTTACGTGCTTTATGTCGTCTGTGCATCTGTTGTAAGAGACGCCCACCGGGATCCGGTGGGAGCATACGATGCGTCCATCCCTTGTGACTATGTGCAGGGTGTAGGCGGCAGGATTGAATAAGAAACAACATCCCAAACAAATCAACGAGACTATGAAACGTCTGCTGCTTTCCCCGTGTCTTCCGGTCGTCGCTCTGACCACGCTCTTTTTGTTGACCGTCAACGGTATCCAGGCACAGCCCCGCTCGAATACCACCGGTATCTACCTGAATGCGCATCTGAACGGCACCAGTATTGCGTTCGACTCCGACGACGTCGGAGACCT
>JBHHWM010000527.1:0-1988 GCA_046756545.1 Rhodothermales bacterium
CCGGCTCCCTGTCGGTTTTTTCGCAGGCTGAAGGCCTGTGTTCTTTGCCTCCCCGGATAGGTCCCTTGATACGGGAAAGACACCCCTGCCGTAAAGTTCACCATCTCCACATCGAAGGTCACGATGAGGTCGTCGGGGCGCAGGTTGTCCACGTAAAACCGGATGAGGTTGCCCTGCTTTTCAGTAATCACGCACAACACGTCATCGACGCACTCCTGCCCCAGGGCCGTCCCCTGCGTCAGTAGCAGGAAACCCACCAACAAAGGCCAGAACCGTCGTCGATCTCGCACCATGATTACTTCTTCACGCTTCTTCAAATGACCCTCCGGGTGGATCGGCCCTGATACGTATTCTTTCCCGCTATCCTCCCCTTACTCTCATTCAATATCGGCGTATTGGCTCGCAAGATAACGGCTTCGGCATAGCCCTTCTTTGACGGACGGTCACCGGGCTTCGAGGGCCGCATCCCCAACGTCGGACTCCACTACCGGGATCGACGATCCAGGGTTGACTTCCTGTTCCGTCGGCATGATAAGGCGGGCACTCCGGTCGTAGGTCATATAGTTCCATGCCCAGTTGACCAACACATTGAGCCGGTTGCGAAACCCGATGAGCAGCACCAGATGTAACAACAGCCACATCACCCAGGCGACAAACCCCGAGGTCCGAGGTCCAAAAGCCAGTTTGGCTACGGCTGCATTCCGCCCAATGGTCGCCATGATGCCCTTGTCGCGGTAGCGAAACGCCGTGGAAGGCTGGTCCGTCAACCGACGACGTATTTGCCGGGCTACGTGCCGGGCTCCTTGCATCGCCACCGGAGCCAACTGCGGGTGCAGATGCCCTTCTTCATCCCGGCTGCCTGCCATGTCGCCTATCACGAACACGTTCGGGTAGCCGGGCACGCTCAGGTCTTCGCCCACCACGATGCGCCCACCGCGCGTCTGTTCCAACTCCAGCGCTTCGGCCAGCCGATGGGTATGCACCCCGGCAGCCCAGATCAACGTGCGGGTAGGAATGACGTCTCCCCCACCGAGATAGACCGCATGGTCCGTCGCACGAACTACCGGCTCCCCCAGGCGCACCTCGACGCCCCGTTTCGCCAGCTTTTCGAGCGCATAGACCTGCGACGCGGGATGAAACGCTCCCAGCAGATGCGAAGCCGCCTCAACCAGAATGACGCGTGCCTGATCGACCGGGAGGTGAGGAAAATCCTTGCGCAACACCTTCTGGAAGAGTTCGACCAGTGCCCCGGCCATCTCAACTCCTGTTGGTCCACCCCCGACCACGACAAAATGAAGCACGCCTTGCTCGATGAGCGCCGCATCCTGATCGGCCAGCTCGAACTGCCGGATGATATGGCCCCGTAACCGCACGGCTTCCGACAGGCTCTTGAGCGGAAAACTGTACTCCTCTGCCCCCTCGATACCAAAATAGGTGGTGCCGACACCGGCGGCCAGGACGAGGTAATCGTAAGGAACGCGGCTTCCGTCATCCAGCAATACCACCTTTTCTTCCCAATCGACCCCGACAACCGCACCCAGGCGAAAGCGGAAGTTTTTCTGTTGCTGGAAGATGCCGCGCACGGCATGGGCTATTTCTTCCGGCTCCAGCCCGGCCGTGGCAACCTGGTAAAGCAACGGCTGAAACGTGTGATAGTTGTGCCGGTCGATCAACAACACCTCGACCGGTGCTTTTCGAAGCACACGCGCCAGGGTGAGCCCGCCGAAGCCTGCCCCCACAACGACTACGCACGGATCAATGGAAACATCCATGGTGGTGAAATGCCTACCGGTTCCCAATCACGCTACAGATACAACACGTCAGGATACGCAGGGTCCAGGCTAAAGTTATTCAGCAGACGGCACCACACCCGAACGCATCACTCATCGAGGAGAAGGCCCGGTGCTACGCCTCGGATGCACGTTCCTTCTTTCCATGATACACCGGCAAGGTGACGATGAACGACGCCCCCTGACCCGACGTGCTGG
>JBHHWM010000528.1:0-1971 GCA_046756545.1 Rhodothermales bacterium
GGCGGAAACTACGGCTGGCGCGTGAAAGAGGGCACCCACTGCTTCGATTACGTGAATCCGAACAAGCATCCCGCTACCTGCGAAGACGCCGGGATGACTGACCCGATCATCGAGCAGAACAACTGCAATGTCCTGGCCGACTGCAAAGGGATCTCCATCACCGGCGGCTACGTGTACCGCGGCAGCCACGCTCCCTGGCGCGGAAAATACTTCTTCGGCGAGTGGAGCAAGCAGTTCGGCGTGAAAGACGGCCGGCTGTATGTGGCTACGAGGCGGGGCAGAGCCTGGGATGCGGAAGACGTCAAAGTCGCCAACATGCCCAACTTCAATTCGTATGTCCTGGCCTTTGGGCAGGATGCCGATGGCGAGATTTACGTCATGACGACGGATACTACCGGCCCTGTGGGTGGTCTTGACCGGATCTACAAGATCGTTCCGTAAATGAGATAGCGGACGGCGGTGTTGCCCGCTGAGGGTTTGGGCGGCTAAGGCCGCAAAGCCCTAAGAGATGGTCGTGACCTTCCCCGTGGGATCTGCGGGGGGAAGGCTACGTGTGGAGCCGCGCGTGTGCGCGAAATGCGAGAGGGAGGTGTTCTTGTCCGCTGCGCGCGAGTCTTTAGTGGGGGCTCGCGTGCTTTCGTGATCAAGTGCAAGCCTGCCTTAATTCGCGTGCTCGTGATGCTGGCGCTGCCAATGGTGATACTTGGGCTAAGTGCATTGCCGTTCGGCCGAGTAGGCATCGCGCAGGAGCTCAAGTTTACTGAAGAGTATTTAACGGACCCCAAGAACATCGAGTTGGGCAGGACGGTCTGGGAGAAGCGGTGCAAATTCTGCCACGGCAGGGCAGGCTACCCAGGCAAGGCGCCAAAGCTCCAGCCATCGAGATACAAACCCGAATTTGTTTATGACCGCGTGACCAACGGGTTTCAAGGCATGCCTGCATGGAAGGAAGAGTTTTCGGAGAAAGAAAGGAAAGCGGTGGTTTCGTACGTCATGAGCAAGGTGTTTTCGAGGTAGCAAAGATGCCCGAATGAGCGCGGGCAGATCGTAGCAGCCGATGCGGGTGAACAGGGACCAACTTGGTAGCAGATCGAAGGCCTGAAGATCAAGGGCATGGAAATCAGGCGGTGACGGTAGCTCGACCCCCGCGTGTGTCGCTCTTCAAGGGGCTCGTTGGCGGGCGGGCCTCGCCAGCGGCCTATGAGTGGTTTGACCGGGCAGGGGGTATTGGGGGGGAATCGTTCAGCCGCAGCGGCTTCAGCGAGTTCTTCACTGCGGCTGCCCGGCGGCTTGGCAAGGTGTCGTTGGATCTCACCCGCCAGGAGGTCGCGCAGCTCGAGGCGCTGGATGTGACCTGGCCGATGAGCGGCTGGACTCTGGACGAGTTGGGACGGGTCACGCTGCTGATGCTGGCCGGGGCGCAGCTGCCCGAGACCGCGTTCGAGACGCTGGTGGAGGAGTGCTACCGCCAGGGCGACAACCGGGAGCGGCAAGCAGTGCTCAGAGCCTTACCGTTCCTGCCGCAGGCCGATCGGTTTGTTCCCATCGGGGCGGAGGCTTGTCGGACGCACATCCAGCCGGTGTTCGAGGCCCTCGCGTGCGAGAACCCGTATCCTGCAGCACACTTTCCGGAGCTGAATTTCAACCAGATGGTGCTCAAGGCCCTGTTTACGGGAGTCGCCCTGGAGCGTATCGTGGGGCTGCAGGGGCGGGTGACGCCGGAGCTGACCCGGATGGCGAACGACTACGCGAGCGAGCGGCGGGCGGCGGGCCGCAGCGTGCCGCCTGATATCTGGCGCGTGACGGACGCGAAAGGGAGCGAGCCATGAAGCTCTTCGATCCCCACATCCACATGACCTCCCGGACCACGATGGACTATGAGGCCATGGCCCAGGCCGGAGTGGTGGCTGTCGTCGAGCCGTCCTTCTGGATCGGCCAGCCGCGCACCCACGTCGGCACCTTCGAGGACTA
>JBHHWM010000529.1:0-1965 GCA_046756545.1 Rhodothermales bacterium
CCGGGCTGGACACTGTCCCGACCCTCGATTCCACGTCGATTATGGAGCTAGACGTTCTGCCGGAACATCTCCTCGTCCTAGGCGGTGGCTACATCGGCCTGGAATTCGGCCAGATGTTCCGCCGATTTGGGAGCAATGTCACGATTGTGCAAAGAGGAAACTACTTACTGGCCCGGGAAGACCCCGACGTCGCGGACGAAGTGGCCAAAATCGTGCGTGAGGACGGCGTGGAGGTGTTGCTCGAGACGCAAGCCCAGCGCGCGGAGCAGGCTGCCGACGGCAAGATCCGGCTGACTGTGCGCACGAAGGCGGGAGAACGTACGCTCAGCGGATCACATCTTTTGGTGGCAGCCGGTCGGGCCCCCAACACCGAAAAGCTCAACCTGGGCGCTGCAGGCGTGCAGACCGACAAGCGGGGCTTTGTCCAGACAAACGATCAACTGGAGACCAACGTACCGGGCATCTACGCGCTGGGAGATGTGAAGGGGGGCCCTGCCTTCACCCACATCTCGTACGATGACTTCCGTATCATACGTACGAATCTCCTCGAGGGAGGCAATGTAAGGACGACCGGTCGCTTGGTCCCCTATACAGTCTATATTGACCCACAACTGGGCCGGGTCGGGCTGAGTGAGACAGAAGCGCGGGCCCAAGGCCGTCGTATCCGCGTTGCCAAAATCCCCATGGGACACGTGGCTCGGGCACTCGAAATGGACGAGCCGCGCGGCTTCATGAAGGCCGTCATTGATGCGGATACCAACCAGATCCTGGGTTACACGGTCCTGGGTATCGAAGGCGGCGAGCTGATGTCGATGGTGGAGATCGCGATGATGGGGAACGTCCCCTACACGGCCCTTCGGGACGCCATCTTTGCCCACCCCACCTTGGCAGAGGGTTTGAACACTCTGTTTACGAACCTGGATGGCTGAATTGACTCAAAGAGGAGGGAATGAGTAATGCCTTCCGATAGTCATTTCGACGTGATCATTATTGGCACCGGGGCCGGCGGCGGCACGCTCGCGTACCATCTGGCCCCTTCGGGAAAGCGCATCCTTCTGCTCGAGCGAGGCGGCTACGTGCCACGCGAGAAGGACAACTGGAGCACGAAGGCCGTCAACCTGGAAGGGAAGTATCAGACCAAGGAAGTATGGCAGGATAAGGACGGCAAGCCACTTCATCCGCACACCAACTACTACGTGGGCGGCAACACCAAGTTCTACGGCGCCGCGCTGTTCCGCCTGCGCAGAGAAGACTTCGGCGAGATCAAGCACTACGGTGGCATCTCTCCGGCTTGGCCCGTCTCCTACGAGGACCTGGAACCGTACTACACCCAGGCCGAGCAGCTTTACCATGTGCACGGCCAGCGCGGTGAAGACCCTACCGAACCGCCGGCGTCTGCGCCGTATCCGTACCCGCCGGTGAGCCACGAACCGCGCCTCCAGCACCTCAGTGACGACTTCGCGCGCCTGGGCCTCCGGCCGTTCCACACGCCGCTCGGTGTGATGCTGAACGAACAAGACCGGCACAAGAGCCCGTGCATCCGTTGCGAGACCTGTGACGGGCATCCCTGCCTGGTGCACGCCAAGGCGGATGCGGAAGTGTTGTGCGTGGATCCGGCGCTCGAACACCCCAACGTGACGTTGCTGGTTCACGCTCATGTGATGCGCCTCGAAACGAGCGTGTCGGGACGAGAAGTCAGCAAGGTGATCGTGCAGCGCAACGGGGCGACCGAAGAGTACTCAGCAAATATCGTCGTGGTCTCTTGCGGCGCGATCAACTCCGCCGCGTTGCTGCTCCGCTCGGCTAACGACAAGCATCCGCGCGGCCTGGCCAATGGTTCTGACGTCGTCGGCCGCCATTACATGGGGCACGTCAACTCGGTCATGATGGCCATCTCCAAGTGTCCCAATCCCACGGTCTTTCAGAAGACCCTCTCGGTCAACGACTTGTACTTTGGCTCAAAGG
>JBHHWM010000530.1:0-1944 GCA_046756545.1 Rhodothermales bacterium
TACCGCGACCCCCTGGTCGAAGGCGCGCCGGGGCATGGAGAAGGGCACAACGCCGGCCAGGCTGTGAACGTCACGGCAGCGTTGGCGCTGAAGAAGATCATGGAACGAGAAGGGCTACCGGGCACGCTCGTGCTCTGGCCGGGCGTTGCTGAAGAACAGTTGGGGAGCAAAGCCTGGTTCGTCCGGGACGGGTTCTTCAATAACGTCGACGTGGTCCTGTTTACCCACGTTAGTAGTAACCTGAGCGTAGCCTACGGGCAACCTCGGGGGACCGGACTCGTCTCGGTGGAATTTAGTTTTGACGGAGAGGCGGCTCACGGAGCCGGTGCCCCGTGGCGGGGCCGAAGCGCGCTCGACGCTGTCGAACTGATGAATGTGGGCTGGAACTTCCGCCGCGAGCACCTGCGCCCCTTGCAACGATCACACTATGTGATCACAGACGGAGGCGACCAACCCAATGTGGTCCCGTCGAAGGCATCGGTCTGGTACTACTTCCGAGAAATGAACTACGAGAACATCGCCCGGATGTATGACACCGGCGTCAAGATGGCGGAAGGAGCCGCCCTGATGACCGACACCGAAATGACCTATCGCATCCTGGGTGCCGCCTGGCCGCGACATTTCAACAAGGTCATTGCTGAAACCGTGTTCGGCCATATCCAGCAGGTCGGGTTGCCTGAATGGAGCGATGCCGACCAGACCCTCGCCAAAGCCGTGCAGCGAGAAGTAGGCTCGGATCCTGACGGTTTGAACACCGACCTCTCTCCCCTTCGCGAACCAACGGAACGACTAATAAGCGGCGGTTCCGACGATATTGGCGACGTCTCCTGGAACGTACCCACCGTCACGCTGCGCTTTCCTTCGAATATCCCCGGCCTCCAGGGACACCATTGGTCGAATGCTATCGCCATGGCGACTCCCATCGCCCACAAGGGGGTTACGGCAGGCGCTCAGGTCCTGGCGCGAACGGCGCTCGAACTCTTCGCCCGACCTGAGATCGTCGAGGCCGCCTGGAGCTACTTCAACGACGTTCAGACCAGGGATATGCAGTATCAACCGTTCCTGACAGAAGACGACCCGCCCCCTACGCATCTGAACCAGGAAATCATGGAAAAATACCGTCCTACGCTAGAAAAGTATTACTATGATCCTGCGACATACAACACCTATCTCGAACAACTGGGCATCACCTATCCTACCCTCCGCGAACCGACAAAAGAAACCGGCAGCTCGGAAGAGTAGGCCAATCTGAAGCTCTTTCCGCTTTCACGCTTCGTCAACAATCTGAAAATCACCCATCGGCATAGGGAAAACCCCCATTCGCAAAGGGGATTCGGCCCTATTTCTTGAGCGCTCCTATGCCGTTAGTTTTTAGACAGTTGAAAACGCACTTCATTCTCTGACGAGGCGGGGAGGCACCATGGAATCGGTGGAGAAACTTCAGCGCATGGAGGACCAACTGGTAGCTCGCATTGCGGCGCTTGAGGAACGAGGCAAAAGCGTTCCCTACCATTATCGCATCTGGCTTTGCCTGATCGCCGATGCCCTTCTTCAGCATAGAAGAAAAGACGCCAATGCGCCGCTGATCTGTTAATCTTTGCGACTGGCGATCACAATCGCGTTTGGGTCCGCCGCATCTCTTCGCGAAACTGCTGGAGTTCCCCGTGCAGATTCTCGACCATCTGCTCCAGTCTGTCGTTGTTATCAGCCGTCATCTCGTCAACGAAGACGGCATTCGCCATCGACAAGCCCAGTAACCCTCCGACAAGCACCGACAGCATGAAATACATGCGGATCATGAAGATTAACCCCGCCGAACCGCCGCTTCGAGCCACCTGATCCGGGATTTCGTACCACCCTTCTACCGTGAACACTTTGAAAAGCGAATAGAAGGCCAGCAATGGATTGCCGAAGTGTTCCTGGAGTCCGGGCTCATTGCCGAAT
>JBHHWM010000531.1:0-1922 GCA_046756545.1 Rhodothermales bacterium
AGCCGTTCCGGGTTCGATTTATCCAGGTCGAGGAAGAGCCGGGCTGGATCCTCGACTCGTTCAGCCGACCCCTCAGATCCCCGGCAAGCGCTTGCGACAGCCAACAACACCACAACCATCAGCGTCACACCAGGCAATACCACCCTGTGTCCTCTACCTCCTCGTACCCACATAGGCTGCTCTCTTTGCGATGAAGGCGGATACCGAAGAGCCTTCCGTTCAAGACGGGATCCCCGCCAATGGGACGATGGTCGGGATCGTCGAGAGTTCACGGAAGGCTTGCAGCCTCACATTAATCTCGTGGTCCGTCAAAGCCAACAAGCGTTCCGGCCCGAAGCGCTCTACCACGAAGGAGGCCATCGCCGAACCATAGACTACACCCCGTTTGAGAGCTTCTGCGTCGATGTGTTCTTCGCGGTCCAGGTAGCCCGCGAAGCCTCCCATGAAAGCATCGCCAGCCCCGGTCGGATCCTGAATGTCTTCGAGCGGATAGGCAGGCACACTGAAGATCACGCGGTCCATGAATAACATGGCTCCGTGCTCTCCTTTCTTGATGATGAGAATTCGCGGCCCCATCTCCCGGATCAGGCGGGCCGCGACGATCAGGTTGGGTTCGCCGGCCAGTTCCCGCGCCTCGGCATCGTTGATAATCAAGCAATCGATCCGTTTGAGGGTTTCACGCAGGCTCACGTTGGTGTGCTCGATCCAGAAATTCATCGTGTCGCACACGACCAGCACCGGGTTGTCGATCTGATCGAGCACGTTTCGCTGGGTGGCCGGGTCGAGGTTACCCAGGCACACGATGCGGCTCTCCCGATAATGCGCAGGAATGACGGGGTCGAAGGTCTTCAACACGTTGAGGTGCGTGAACAACGTGTCGCGCTCATTGAGATCGTAATGATACCGACCGCTCCAGGCAAAAGTCTCTCCGTCAGGATCTATTTCCAGACCGCCGAGATCCACTCCCCCCTGTGTTAAGATGTGAAGGTAGGATTCCGGGAAGTCACGCCCCACTACAGCTACGAGCCGGACCGGTTGCGTGAAGTAACGGGCTGCCAGCGTAATGTACGTCCCGCTGCCCCCCAGTATCCGCTCGGCAGAGTTGAACGGGGTCTCGATGGTGTCGAATGCGACGGTGCCAATAGCAAGAATACTCACAAATGCTTCTCCCTGGCTTGTTGATTTTCCAAACGGTCAAACGAGGGAAAATACAACGATCCAGTTGGGAAAACACACCCGATGGTCGCGTTTTACACCGCGATTGAAGAGAAATCGGTGAATCTGTACGTGGCGCAACAGGTCTCGCAACGCCCGTCAACGCATCAGGAGGCGCGCCGGAGCCAGTCCGTCACTTTCTTAACGACCAGGGCCGCCGTGATGGTCTTGGCCGCATTGAACAAGGACTCGCCGACCCCAAGGCCATGCCCGCCCCGCTCTTTCACCGCCGTGGCAATTTCTTCGGCTACCTCTTCTAAAGCGTGTGTCATGTGGTCTGCGCGCTCTCGGGCCTCCTCACCCGCTGCTTCGGCTCGGTCCGAAACAGCCGACACGGTATCGGCGGCACGACGCGTGACATCCTTGCCCAGTTCGCGTGTCCGGCGCGACACATCTTCGCCGAGTTCGCGAGCGCGGCGGATGATTTCGTGGCCCACCTCCGCCGCCCGGTCCGATACCACGTCGCTGACCTCCTCGGCATAGTGCCGTGCCTGCGATGCAAGCTCGCGTCCCTGCGCTTTGAAACGCTGCGACAAGGGCGGCGGCGGAGCCGGCTTCAACGCCTCGGACAACAGTCGCCCGGCGGCGATCCCCGCACCGAGCGCCAGGAAAAGAGCCAGCGTAGGATTTTCCTCCACCCACGTCCGGGCCTGTTGACGCGCCTGCTCCACGTCCAGCTTCGACACCTCGTAGCGCAGCTTCGACAC
>JBHHWM010000532.1:0-1915 GCA_046756545.1 Rhodothermales bacterium
TCTATGAGTTTGGATTCAAGCGAGGTCATAACACAAAGAAGATCGGGAGACAACATACACGTTGCCCATGCTTCATCTACACTCGTTCTCCCGTCCATGGTTTCTCGGCCTTTATTCCATGACGCGCGAATGGACCGACGGTTACACGGGGCAGATGGAAGGTCATGGAAGAAGGGCATCAGCGAGTCGAACACTACCTCGCGACGTACAACCCTCGGGGAGAAACGACGCATCGAGGAGACGACGCATCGACGGGGCGGTTTGCTTGTTGGTCGATTCATCGTCTCGCTGTCTCTAAATAATTCACAGGGCACAATTTGAGTTAAAATAATCACTTATACTTCGATACAAAACGTATCAAGAACGTCGAACGCCACGGGCGACAGGTCGGAGACACAGTGAACGAAACCGGCGTGTAGGCGTACCCCTGTGCAGTTGCGACTCCTTTGAACACAACAACCTCCTGATATATGCGACCCTTATCCCCAAAAGGTGAGACCTGGTGGGAACGATTTCAGAACCTGCTCGACGACCAGAACGAGTGGCCTACCGAGTACGTGTTCAAGTTCATCGCTCCGCAGGCCGGGCTCGATGATCTGAAAGCGGTTTTCGGAAAACACCCGGTAGCGGTCCGCGCCTCCAGCAAAGGCAACTACATCAGCGTGACCGCACGGATGGAAATGCACTCCAGCGACGAGATCATTGCCGTTTACAAGGCCGCCGCCGTCGTCGAGGGGATCATCTCGCTCTGAGCAATCCTCCCTGAAAAGAAACCACCGAGAGCCCCGCTTGCACATGGACAGAGCGGGGCTTTTCTTTTCAGACATCACGCTATCCTCATCCCGGCTATGAAAACCCTCCTCTTTTTCCGCCACGGCAAATCCGACTGGGATGCCGACTTCGACTACGACCATGAGCGTCCGCTGGCCAAGCGTGGGCGCAAAGCCTCCGGGGTGATGGGCCTCCTGCTGGCCGACATCGGACAAACCCCCGACCGCATCCTCTGCTCCTCGGCCGTACGGGCAGTACAGACGCTGGAACGCGCGCGCAACGCCGGAGCATGGACCGCCGACGTCCACACCACCGACGCCCTCTACGGTGCCGCCCCCGACGATCTCCTCCAGCTCGTTCGCAATGAACCGGAAGCAACAAATGTGCTGATGCTGGTGGGGCACGAGCCTACCTGGTCCGAAACCATCGGCCAGTTCATGGGGGGCGGCACCGTACGCTTCCCGACCGCCGCCATGGCCCGCATCGACCTGGACATCACGCACTGGCACCACGCCGCCTTCGGATGCGGACGCCTGATCTGGCTGATCCCACCCCGTCTCTTTAGCTGAGCGGCAAACGGGCCACCGGAAAGGTTCTCTCAACAGCGCGTTTCGGTCACGGCCTGGCAACCTGCCTCTCCTATGCGAGTTAACGGCGTTAAGCCCAACGCAACAAGACGTAGTATGTCCATAGAACACCATCCCTCCGAATCGTTGAAACCGCCGCAGGACAGGGCCGCCGATCACTACGACTTCATCATCATCGGGTCGGGGTTCGGCGGCAGTGTGTCCGCGCTGCGACTGGCGGAAAAGGGCTACTCGGTGCTGGTCCTGGAGAAGGGCCGGCGCTTCAAGCCGGAAGACTTTCCCAAAACGAACTGGAACCTCAAACGCTGGTTGTGGAGACCGTCGCTGGGCTGGCGCGGCCTTTTCAAGATGACGTTCTTCCGCCATGTGACGGTGCTCTCGGGCGTGGGCGTCGGAGGCGGCTCCCTGGTCTATGCCAACACCCTGCCCGTACCCCGCGACGACTTTTTCGAAGCGCCGTCGTGGGCGCACCTGACCGACTGGAAATCGGAACTGGCCCCCCATTATGCCACGGCGCAACGTATGCTGGGCGCTACCAGGCACGCCCTTACGACGGC
>JBHHWM010000533.1:0-1902 GCA_046756545.1 Rhodothermales bacterium
ACACGAACTTACGTCAGAACAGACCACCTCATTTTCCTTATTTGAATGGTATTGGATCTAGGCCTGGCTTACCTGTATCGGCGGGACCTGGAACGGGCGATCACCCACTTCGAGACAGCCCTCAACCTGGATGCTCCATCTCTGCAACTGGACATCTTGTATAGCCTGGCTTGCTGCCATGCGCTGAAGTCGGACAAGGAGGAGGCCCTTACCTGGCTCAAGAAGGCCGTCGATGCCGGTATGACGGACTGGGCGGAGATGCAGCAGGACACCGATCTCGACGCTGTTAAAGATACCGATGCTTTCAAGGTTTTGATCGGTCGGATGCAAGCCGTCTCGCATTAAAGGCTGGAAGGGAGTAAGGGCGATCACGGTAGTTACTGGAGCAACGAGCGATAGCGGTTTGCTTCGTCCGGTCTGTCCCAGCCCTCGTACAGTGCGGTGAGGTCTCGCAGAGTTCGCTGCGTCAGGTAGTGGGAACGCCCCCGGGTGGCTTCGAAAAATTGATAGCTCTGGAGCAGGATGTCTTCGGCTTCCGGGTAGCGTTCGAGGGCACCCAGGCAGGCCCCCAGAGCTCCTTTCGCTTCGGCTGTTTTCCAGTGGTCATCGGTGTATGTTTCCCTGCGGATCGAGAGGGCTTCGAGGAGCAAAGCTTCTGCCTGGAGGGCACGCTCAAGATCCGTCAGCAATCGCCCGTACCCGACGAGGGTATTTGCCAGCAGCGGATGCCGTTCAGGCAGCGTGCGCCGACCGATCTCCAAAGCCTGCGTGTAGAGTTGTTCGGCTTCGGCGAGGGAGCCCCGGTCGTGCAGCAACGAGGCCAGCTTGGTCAGATCCGTCGCCACTTCCCTGTGCTCTTTGCCATAGACGGCCTGATCGATAGCGAGCGTCCGGCGATACAGGGGTTCGGCTCCTGCGTAATGGCCCTGTTCGTGCAGCAGGGTGGCCAGGTTAAAGTAGGTATAGGCCAGGCTGGGATGGTCCTCTCCCAACAGGTTTTGTTTGATGCGTAGCGCGCGGCGCAGAAACCGCTCGGCTTCTTCCAGATTTCCTGCGTTTTGGTGGAGCATTCCCAGGTTGTTGAGGAGCTTGGCGATCTCGGGGTGTTCGTCTCCAAAGAGGTACCGCTCGACGGCGAGTGCCTGGCGATAGAGCGAGTCGGCGGGTTCGAACTGGGCACGGTCCAGGTAGAGCCCGGCCAGGTTAACCAGGGTGGTCACGATGTCCGGGTGATTTTCACCGAGCAGCTTGCGTTGCAAGGCAAGGGTTTCGTGGTACAGCGATTCGGCGGCGGCGTAGTCCCCTTCGTTGTGTATGAGCAGCGCCATCTCGCTCAGCGTTTTCGTGAGGTCGTTCTCCGCCTCTTGCCCGACCGCTCGCTGGATGACCAGGGTGGCGCGGTACAATGAATCGGCGGTTGCAAAGTCGTTCTTGTCGGCCAGCAGGCGTCCGAGGGCGACCATGCTCTTGGCCGCTTGCTTTCGAAAGGCCGGGAGGGCGTTCCACATGCGTACCGCCTCGCGAAGCGTTTGCTCGGCCTGGTCATAGCGTCCGGCATTTTTTAAGGCGGTACCCAGGTGATGCAGTCCTTCAGCGAGGTCGAGGTGCGGCGCTCGAAGTACCTGGCGGCGTAGCGACAGGGCGCTATCCAGGAGGTGCACGCTCTCGTCGTAAAACCCGAGGCGTTCATAGATCCGCCCGATCACGCTCAAGGCTTCGGCCTGCACTTCGGGTTGATTGCTTAATTCCTTCTGGACACGCCGGGTCCCTTCTTCCAGAATCTCGCGCGCGGTGATCCTATCCCGCCGTGCCTCGTTGGCATCTGAAACCGAAAAGAGATCGATCATCCGCTCGTTGACCTCTTCGGTTTTGAAGGCTTCCAGGCGGGCGCGGTCGCGTTCC
>JBHHWM010000534.1:0-1897 GCA_046756545.1 Rhodothermales bacterium
ACGGCCGTGCTGGGCCGGGCCGGTTCTTCTTCGCAGATCACCCGTTCGGTTTCGCCGAGCGACAGCCCCCGGATCTGGTAGGGACGGTGTCCGGTCAGCAGTTCGTACAAAATCACCCCGAGCGCATAGACGTCCGCCGCCGTCGTGATGGGTTCGCCGCGCACCTGCTCGGGACTGGCATATTCCGGTGTCATCACGCGCATGCCGGTTCGGGTCAGCGGTACCTCGTCGGACTGGGTGGCTTCTTCGTCCAGCAGCTTGGCGATGCCGAAGTCCAGCAGCTTGACCGTGCCGGTTTCCGTGACGAGGATGTTCGACGGCTTGAGGTCGCGGTGGACGACGAGGTTCTGGTGGGCATATTGGACGGCGGTGCCGACCGTATGGAAGAGGTGCAGCCGTTCCCTGGTAGAGAGCCGGTGCGTGTCGCAGTAGGTGTCGATGGGCAGCCCGTCGACGTACTCCATGACGAGGTAGGGCAGCCCCTCGTCGGTGACCCCGCCGTCGTAGAGCCGGGCGATATTCGGATGGTTGAGGCGGGCGAGGATCTGGCGTTCGTAGCGAAAGCGCTGGCGGATGGCTCGCCCTCCCCTGTCGCTCCGTACCAGCTTGATCGCCACCTGTTGCTGGAAGTGTCCGTCGGTGCGCTCGGCCAGGTAGACGGCTCCCATACCCCCCTGGCCGAGTTCGTGGATGAGCCGGTAAGGGCCGATCTGGCGACCTTCGAAAGGTGTGGCCTCCGGGGCTTCGGGCCGCGGAAGGGGGGTGTCTTCTAAAAAGGTGCCGGCCTGGGCATCGGCCTCCAGCAAGGCGACGACCTCGGCCCGCAGGTCCGGGTTTTCCCGGCAGGCTTCGTCGAGGAATGCCGCGCGTTGGGGAGGCTCGTGTTCCAGGGCTTCCTGAAAGACGGCTTGAATCTGTAACCAGCGATCCGAGGTCATCTGGACGTGCGGGGAGGAAGCCCGGGCGGACCCGAGAGGGTTGAAAACCAGGGAAGTACAACGAAACGTAGGTTGCTACCGGGTCTTTCGCAACTCCTTCGAGAATCCCTACGGTTCGGCGATCCGAGCGGATGGATCGATGTGCGGCATCGCCAGCGTCTGCAGCACCGCTGCATCCATCCGGTGCGAGCCGTCGAAGCGAAGGAGGCGATAGGGGATGTCGTGACGGGCAAGGAGCGCTTCCACCCCGGCCAGGCGCTCCGGCGTGATCAGCGCGTCTTCGCTGCCGACGACGAGCGTCAGGTCGAGGCGGCGCAACGTGGCGGCCCGTGCGTCGAGGTCGATGTCGTGGGCGAGGTCGCCGGCCCAGAGGATGAGGCGGTCGGCGTCCATGCGTCCGCGCGTGGTCCAGCGGCTGGCCGTCGCGGCCCCCTGCGAAAAGCCGAGCACGTGGACGGCCACGCTCTCCCGGTCGATGTCCTCAAAAAAGTGATCGTAGAGCGCGTCTAGGTAGGCCAGATAGTCGTCGATTTCGGTGAGGCGGTCCTCGCGCGTCATCCACGAAGCGCCGACGCGTTGATGATCCTCCAGGTAAAAACGAGAGAGGGCTTCCGGGGCGACCACTAGGCAGTGACCGTCCTGAACAGCTCGGAAGTGCCGAATGAAAAACGACGCGAGCTGGCCGTATCCGTGCAACGCGAACCAAACCTCACGGACCTCTCCCTCGGGAGGCAGTGTGAAGTAGCGTGCGGTGCGCGAAACGACGAGACGATGTTCTTCCATAGCCGTCACGCGGCCTCCCGGTGCGCGACGATCTCATGAATAATGGCGAGGTGATGGTCGGAATGGATATGCACCAAGCGGAGCCATTCCGCGGCGTTCAACATACCCAGGTAGACGTGTTGGATCCGCCCCGTGGCGTTCGGTATGGCCGGGAGAAAGGCCTCCGTTTCGTCGTA
>JBHHWM010000535.1:0-1894 GCA_046756545.1 Rhodothermales bacterium
ACCTCGTCTTCGCCGGCAAGGTCGTCCGCAAGGACCTCGTTCGAAAGGTGAAGGTAGGCGCCAACGTACCTGTCTTCGTGCTCGAATACCTGCTGGGCAAGTACTGCGCCTCCTCCGACGAGATGGCCATCCAGATGGGCCTCCAGGTCGTCAACGACACGCTTGCCGAAAACTACATCCGCCCGGACGAATCGCAGAAAGCCCAGAGCCGCGTCAAAGAGCAGGGAAAGCACACCTTCATCGACAAGGTCAAGGTGCGCCTGGTCGATACTTCCTACTGGGCCGATGTCACCAACTTCGGCCACAAGCGCGTCCAGATCCCTGATCATTACGTGCGCCAGTTCGACCGTCTCCTCACCGGCGGCATCTGGGCACAGATCGATATGCGGTGGGAAGAGACAGATGTCAAAACGCCCTTCTGGATCGAAAGGCTCACCCCCATCCAACTCGCTACGTTCGACCTGGAAGAGTACCGTCGCCTCCGCGCCGAATTCACCACTGACGAGTGGCTGGACTTCATGCTCCGCAGCATGGGCTACGAACCCAGCGAGATGGAACGACGGCTGAAGCTCCAGTTCCTGGTGCGGCTCATCCCCCTGTGCGAGCGCAACTACAACCTCGTCGAACTCGGCCCGCGCGGCACCGGCAAGAGCTACGCGGTGCAGGAGCTCTCCCCGTACTCGGCTCTGCTGACCGGCCCCACCACTGTCGCTAACCTCTTCGGCCACATGAGAGGGTATCCGAAGGGTATGGTGATGATCTGGGATGTCGTCGGCTTCGACGAGGTGGCCGACATGCAGAAGATGCCCAAAGAGGTCATCACCACGCTCAAGACCTACTGCGAATCCGGCCAGTTTCAGCGGGGCCAGGAAGCCATGGCCGGCTACGCCAGCCTGGCCATGTTCGGCAACACCCAGCAGCCCGTCGATGTGATGGTGCAGACCGGTCACCTCTTCGCGCCCATGCCCGATGTCATCCGCGACGACATGGCCTTCCTCGACCGCCTGCACTATTACCTGCCCGGCTGGGAAATCCCGAAGATGCGCAACGAGCACTTCACGAACCATTACGGCTTCGTCGTGGACTACCTGGCCGAGGCACTGCGGGAGCTGCGCAAGCACAACTTCACCGAGATCATTGACCACCACTTCTCGCTCGGCTCCCACCTCAACGCCCGCGACCGCAAGGCCGTCCGTCGCACTGTCTCCGGGCTCGTCAAGATCCTGCACCCCCACGGCGAGATTTGCCAGGACGACCTGGAAGAGATCCTGGCCCTAGCCCTCGAAGGGCGCCGGCGCGTGAAGGAGCAACTCAAAAAGATGGGCTCGTTCGAGTACTACCACACCTCCTTCAGCTACATCGCGAGTGAGACGGGCGAGGAGCGTTTCGTAGGCGTACCAGAGCAAGGCGGCCAGGATCTTATTTCTCCCGACCCGCTGCCCCCTGGAACGGTCTACTCCGCCTCCGTAAGCGGTGACGGCACCGTGGGGCTCTATCGGATCGAGATCACGACGGCGGCCGGCACCGGCAAACTCAAGCTGGCTGGCGGTGTGAGCGGCGCCATGAAGGAGTCTATCAACCGGGCCTATAGCCACCTGCGAGCCAACAAAAGCGTCTACGGCCTCGACCGCCAGATCGACGTGACCGACCTCCATGTCGAGGCCATCGATCTGCTCGGCAATCGGGTTGAAGCAGAGGTCGGAGTTGCCTTTTTCATCGCAGCCTACTCGGGGATACGCAAGTCGGCCCCTCAGCCAGCGCTGCTGGTGCTGGGCGACATGAGCATCCAGGGTAACATCAAGCCCGTGCGCTCTCTCGTCGAGCCGCTTCAGGTAGCGATGGACAACGGTGCCAAACGCGCCCTCATCCCGATTGAAAACAAGCGCAACTTCTT
>JBHHWM010000536.1:0-1880 GCA_046756545.1 Rhodothermales bacterium
CAAATCAGTCGCCCCACGATTCAGGCCACGTTGGAGGGTGAGGAATGACGAAAGCCCTCTGGTATGCCTCCTTGTTGATCGGGACGGCTGCGGTCCTGGGACTCGGCCTGTCTTCGGTCGATCAGGCTTCTCGAAGCGCACCCCGCGATAGGGTGGGTGCAGACACGACCCAACAGGTACAGGCCTCTGCCGATTCCGGTTCGGTCTATGTAGAAGACGGAGAGCGGGTGCGTCTGCTTATAGGGCATGTGCGGGGGCGGCAGGATAGCACGTTCCTTTTTTCGGACCGGGCGTATGAGTACCCCGAACGCGAAGAATTCCTATTCCTCGGAAACGTGCTTATCGTCGAGCGTGGCGACTCGCTCCGGGCCGATACGGTGCTTTATAACGAGGCGACCAAAACAGGGCGGGCGCGGGGGCGAGTCCGTCTGTCTGATGGAGAGGTTGACGTCCGGGCACCGTCGGGGCTCTACTTTTCCCAGGAAAAACGAGCACGCTTTGAAGAAGGCGTCACGCTCATCGACAGCCTCGCCGAGATCACCAGCCGAAAAGGCACCTATTGGTCGGATGAAAAACGCGCTGAGTTGGAGGAGACCGTCCGGCTCCAAGCCGAACGAACGTACATGGAAGCCGATACGCTGACCTACTTCCGCGAAACGGAGGTTTCCATAGCACGCGGCCAGGTGTTCATTGAGCGCATCGGCGGGGAGGACGAAGCCGCCGCCGACTCGGCGATGCGTACCCTGCTCTTCGGGCAATGGGCCTACAACGACGAACAGGCCGGATTCAGCCGGATGAAAGGCCGCCCGCTGCTGGTGCAGCTACGCCGGGATTCCACCGGCACCGAGGTAGACACGCTGGTTATCCGGGCGGTGCTGCTCGAAGCGCTGGATCAGGACAGCCTACAACGTCTGGTGGCCGTCGATTCGGTGCGCATCTGGCAACGCGATTTTGCCGCCGTTGCCGATTCCGTGGTGTACGAACGCGTGGGTCCTGCCGCCGATACCTTGCTTGCCGGCACCCTCGCCGCCGTAAGAAGGGAAGAGACGCGTCTCTTCCGACAGCCGATGGCATGGGTCGAAGCCGCGCAGGTGAGCGGCGACACCATCCGGGTGAAAGGGCGGGGCGGCGACATCGATTCGCTGTTTGTGCGTAATAATACGTTCGTGGCCCAGCACGACAGCGCCACCGGACGCATTCAGCAATTACGGGGGCGGCATCTGGTGGGTGTTTTCGGAGACGATTCGACCCGCACCTTCACTGTAGGTCCGAATGCCGAGGTTATTTATTTTCGAAAAGACAAGGACGACCGGCTGCTCGGAGGGCAGGTTTCCGGAGACCTGGGTATCTTCGTAGCGCGCAACGAAGAACTGGAACGCGTGCTCTTTCCCGGAGAGTACCAGGGTGCGTATTATCCGGAAAACGTCATTCCCGAGCCGTTCCAGCTCGACGGTTTCCGGTGGGAGCCGGAACGCAAGCCCCGCAAAGCGCTTTTGTTACGGGAGGATCGGATCCTTCAACGGCTCGAACAATATGCTAGAAGAGAGGCCCCCCTCCAAGAAGCGGATTCTACGCGCATGGAACGCCCGGCTCAACAACAACGACGATGAACGACGGTACGACGACACATAATGCCGAGCCGTTCATTCTGCGGGCCGAGGGACTCACCAAGCGGTACAAGAAGCGAGCGGTGGTTCAGGATGCCAGCCTGTCTGTGCGAGAGGGCGAGATCGTGGGGCTGCTCGGGCCGAACGGGGCGGGCAAGACCACGACGTTTTACATGATCGTCGGCATGGTGCGGCCCAACGCAGGACGCATTTATCTGGGCGAGCACGACATCACGCGCCTGCCTATGTACCGACGCGCCCGGCGAGGCATCG
>JBHHWM010000537.1:0-1878 GCA_046756545.1 Rhodothermales bacterium
CAGGTATACCTCCACACCACGAATCCTGAGATCGCCACCGGGGACGGTGTGGCCATGGCGTACCGGGCCAAGGCGCGCCTGGCAAACATGGAATTCGTCCAGTTTCATCCCACTTCGCTCTGGCATTCCGAAGCCGACTCCTTCCTTATCTCGGAAGCGTTGCGTGGGCATGGGGGCAGGCTGTTTAATCAGGGCGGACATCGTTTTATGCCGGATTATGATAGTCGTGCCGAACTCGCACCCCGTGATATCGTCGCCCGCGCCATCGACGACCAACTCAAGCAGCGCGGGGACGAGTATGTACTGCTCGACATTTCGCACAAACCTTCCTCCGAAGTTATTGCTCATTTCCCCAACATCTACGAGACCTGTCTTCGCTTTGGGATCGATATGACGCAGCAGCCGATTCCCGTAGTGCCGGCGGCGCATTATCAATGCGGCGGTGTGCAGACCGATCTGCATGCCCGGACATCTGTCGAAGGTCTGTTTGCTTGTGGCGAAGTGACATGCAGCGGCTTGCACGGTGCCAACCGTCTTGCCAGCAATTCTCTACTCGAAGCCCTTGTTTTCAGTTATCGGGCGGTACCACCCTCCGTTGCGTATGCGCAGGCGCATTCCTGGCAAAAGGATGTCCCGGACTGGGATGACAGCGGCACACAGCGCCCTCAGGAATGGGTTCTGATCTCTCACAATCGGGACGAACTGCGCCGTGTGATGTGGGATTATGTCGGAATCGTCCGGTCCTCGCTGCGGCTGGAACGTGCTTTTCGTAGAACCCACTTGCTTTATGAGGAAACGGAGGATTTTTATCGGCGTTCTCGCATTTCGAGCGGCCTGTGCGAACTGCGTAACATGATTGCTATCGCATATCTCATTATTCGGAGTGCCCAAATGCGTCGTGAAAGTCGAGGACTTCATTATATGCTCGATTATCCGGAGCCCGTCGAGGCTGAACGGAGGCCGAGTCTGGTCTAGACCCCCGGCTCATGGAGGGGTGATTAATTCGTAACAAAACGTGGAAACTTCGTGATTTAGGCAGCGTTCTGGAGAAGTGTGACTGCTCAGGTTTGCGAAGTCGCCTTTTCGAGGCGTATATTCGTGTCCGAGATAGGGGGGCCTGCAAGCCGCCCTTTTTTGTTGGCCTGAACAAACACAGCCGGTGCCCGCCCCGACGGAATTGGGATCGGGCTTTTTTTAGCAACAAACTTCAACCTGAACGAATAGAGCCAGGCTATGGGAAAGAAAGCGACAACGGTGATACCGGACGTGCTGGAGCGTGTGCGCGGGCTTGTCGAAGAGGTGCTGGCCGGCACGCCGCATTTCCTCGTCGATCTGGATGTGCGGGGCGCTTCGGGTTCGCAGGTAGTCAACGTTTTCGTGGATAGTGATGACGATCTCGGGGTCGGCACGCTGGCGGAAATCAGTCGAGACGTTGGGTTTTTGCTCCAAACGGAAGACGTGATCGCTGGCCGGTATCGCCTAGACGTATCATCGCCAGGGGTAGATCGCCCCCTGAAATTACCCCGGCAATACAAGAAAAACGTGGGGCGTAAGCTCCGAGTGCATCATCGGCAGGCTGGGGATGAAGAGGAAACGGAACTACAGGGACTCCTCTCCGGCGCCGATGACGAAGCCATAGAACTGAAGGTCACGGCAACGGAGCGACACCGCATTCTTTACGACAACATCGTTTGGGCTCGGGTGCAATTGCCCTGGTAAGCGTAAAAATGCGTATTTTATCGATACCGCTTTCTAAGCGAGGCCATTAGGGAAAGACGGAGACAAGATGCATAGTACAGACCTGGTATCATCGTTTGCAGAGATTGCACGCGAGAAGGAAATAGACCGCGATACGCTACAGCTTATCGTGGAAGATGT
>JBHHWM010000538.1:0-1850 GCA_046756545.1 Rhodothermales bacterium
GCGATCAACTGCGGAGTCTCCTTACTGTCTGCCTACTCGGGCGATGTGCGCGATCTTATCGGCGAAGTTGACCTGGCTGTCGTCCTCGGGGGCGTAGCCGATCTTCTCGCGAGCGTTGGCAATGCTCCAGAAACGGTGGGTGTTGCCGCTGATGCCATAGACGATCAGGAAGGGCACGCCGTTGTCGTCCTCGATGTTCGGGGCCTCCACCATCTTGATCGCCTGCTGCACCTGGTCGCGCCGACTGAGGTAAGCCCCCAAGGCGCGGTGCAGCACCTTGATGTCTCCGGGCTTGACGTGGTCAATGTCGTCATCGCGCGGGCCGCCAATGCGCCACTGCACAACCTCCAATTTCTTGCCGTCGACCTTGCCGGTGGCGAAAACGAATCCCAGCAACTCGTAGGCCGCCTTGGCCCAGCCGTAATAGTTGTCGGAAAGGGGTGGCATATCGGGTGTGACCACGTCGAACTTGTCGGCCCAGATCAGGCGCTCGTAGTAGTCCGCAGCATGGTTGGAACTGGCCACCACCACGCGCTTGACGCCTTCTTCCAGCGCGGTCTTGTAGACGTTGTATGCGAGGGCAACGTTCTGGTGCTCGGCCCAGAACTTCGGGTCACTGTTGTCCTGCCAGGTGGTGGCGTCCAGGCCGCGCGCGCTGACATAGGCGCAATGGATCACCGCATCGGCCCCTTTGAAGTGCTCGCGATAGTTGTTGCGGTCCGGCTTCGTCAGGTCCGCGACCACCATACCGGGGATCTTCGTGCCGTCCCGGGTGGTGGAGCGCACATCGATCGGCACGAGTTCCCATCGCTCGCTGAGCTCCTTGAACATGCGCTGGGCAACGTAGCCGGCCGCCCCGGTCAGAACCACGCGTTTCTTGGCCACGACGCTTCCTCCTTTATAAAATTCCGCCATCGATGACGCGGCATCGCTAGGCTCCGGCAGCTGGGGACATGCGCCTATCGTCCTGAAAATCCTTGTGCAGGCTCACTTGGCATGAGGATTGCTAGGCTGTAACGCAGTCCTGGACTACACCAAGGGGTGATTCGCCATATGAGAAAGTCGTTAACACTCAGTCCTCAAGTCCGAGGGGGTCGCTGCGGCCAGAGGGCGTTTGCTCGACGCCGGGAGGAATAGCCATGCCCAGTGCCGCTGAGATGGTCGCCCATTGCTTCTTCCATCAGGATCCGGACCGTCAGCAGCCCGTGTGCCCCCACTGCGGACACTCGCACTGGATGCAGCTGGGACGCGGCTACCGCTGCTTCATATGCGGTTCGTTGTTCAAAGCACCCGTTATGCGGACGCCGCCCTGTCCGACATGTCGACCAGCCATAGCGCATAAGGCTTCGCTGCCCCATTCCTAGATCCGGGTGGCGCCTTCCGCCATCATTGCGCCAACCGTATTGCCTGCCGACTTGCGCTTGTGCTCCCATCGCGCTCTACGCACCCCTGCGGCATTGCCCGCCCCGAGCTCGGCCATCATGAGGCCTTCAGATTAAAGAGCTTGGTGGCGTTGCCGCCCAGCAGCTTCCGCTTGAGCTCCGGTGAGAGGTCCCGCCGATCGCTGACAACCCTCACGGAGTCCGGGCATATGCAGTCGAAGTGGGCGTAGTCGGAGGCATACATCAATCGGTCTTCACCAACAAGCCTGGCAACGATCGGGATCATCTTCTCGTCAGGTTCGCAGGTGTAGAAGCATCGGTCAGAAACCATGTACTCGGCCGGATCACGCTTGAGGTGGGGAAGCTGGTCGGGGAAGAGTTCGTAGTGCTCGTGCAGGCGCTCCGCGAGGTAGGGGACCCAGCCGCAGCCGGCTTCGAACACGCCGATCCGGAGTGCAGGGAACTTAT
>JBHHWM010000539.1:0-1843 GCA_046756545.1 Rhodothermales bacterium
TGACGCAGACGTACTCGTGTTCGCGCCGATCCTTATCGCTGTGCAGTAGTTCTTCGAGCAGCCGGGCATCGTCCGTTGCCGACGTGCCGCGCGGCCGGGTCCCGGCCACGGCCTCGCTGTCCACGATGCGCCCCTGACGGCGGAACAGGCGTTCCGGAGAGGCTCCGACGAACGCAACGCCGTCCTCCGGCTGAAAGTAAAAGTGAAAACAACCGGGCGTGCCGGCTTTCAGGTTTTTGAGCAACCCCACCGGGTCGAGCGCTTCTCCGAAGCCGAAGGATGCTTCCCGCGCAAAGACCACCTTATCGAGCCGTGTCTCTCCAAACACCGTCAACGCCCACTCGATGCTACGTCGCCATCCGGCAGCGTCGGGGCGATCTTCACGCGAGACGGGCATCGGCACCGCGTTCACGCGTCCGGGGCCTGGAAATGCCAGCCGGTCGACCTGCGCCAATATGGCTTCTACATGCGCCTGATCTCCGGGTAGCACCAGATTGCAGATGAGCGTAGCGTGATCATCACGGCAATGAAGTTCGAAGCGTGGCAAGACGAACCGGTACGCCCCGAAAGCCGCCCACGTGTCCCCGGCGGGCTGGGCGAGATCGAAACGCATCCCCCCGTAGTAGCGCACTTCGGCATCGCACGACGCCAGCACGGGAGCCAGATCATGTCGCAGGCTTTCAAAGTCCGCAGCCGTCGGATGATCACACACGTCGGCCAGGCCTACCGCCGCCGTCTCACCGTCGTCTTCGCGGCTGGACCAGTACAGCTTGGACGCATCGTCTTGCGCCTGAAGCCACTGAAAAGGATCGACGGCTCTCAGGGGGAGCACCACCCGGGCAATGTGCTTGTCCCCCGCCCGGTGCCCGTTGCGCTCCGTCAGCAGTCGCCTTACCTGGCTGGACAACACCAACCGTATGGCAACCGGATCGGCGATCCGGTCGAGAGCTACCATGGAATCTCGATTTATCATAAACTTTGTCATAAGCGTAGCGACTCAACGCAGGGGCACCCCCTTGTTGACCTCCGGTAACACAGAAGCGTCAAGGTGCGTGGTGCAGTTGAGCAAACGGGCTTCGAAACAACCATTGCTGCCGGTGAGAACGTTGACCCCCGTGTTGGTATGCTCGATGTCGTGCATGCGCTCCAGGCCGTATTCATCCAGGAGTGTTGAAAGCAACACGCGGAGAAATCGTCCGTGGGTCACCACCAACACAGTACCGCCGGGATGCTGCTCCTGAAGGCGGCACATCACACGGATACCTCGCTGTTGAACGTCCAGAATCGATTCGCCGCCCTCGATGCGGAAAGCATATGCGCCATCCTTCCACTGCTCATAGACCCTGTCGAGCGCCTGTTGCACCCCGTCGGCAAGCACCTTTCCTTCATACACCCCCCACGCCATCTCTTCCAGATCGGGAAGGAAATGTACCGGAACGTCGGCGTGCTCGTGTGCAATCACTTCGGCCGTTTCGACCGCCCGGCGGAGGGTGCTTGCATAGATGACATCGAGCGAAACGTCGGCCAGGCGACGGGCTACGGCTTCAGCCTGCCGTCGTCCGGTCTCATTCAACACGGGATCGACCCCCCGCCCCTGCACAATCCCCCGGAGGTTGTGGTCGGTTTGTCCGTGCCGTATAAAGTAGAAGGTGGTTTCTTGCATCTATTTCGAATGTTTCGGGCGTTTCAAGTTCTTGATGATTTCCTGCTCCATCCGGTCGAGTTCGGGTAACGACACCCGGTAATGCATCGCTGCCCGTAGGATCAGCGACCGCAGCACCTGGTCCGGCACCGGCACGCTGTAGAGCGTGGCCCAGATCCACTTGAGGAGCGGCTGTGTCGC
>JBHHWM010000540.1:0-1832 GCA_046756545.1 Rhodothermales bacterium
CCTTCCATGCGGCGGACCAACCAGTCCGCGACGGTGGCCAGCACAGGCGTCGTCGCCATGCTCACGGCGATCAGTAGAAGCAAAAACTGGAATGTTAAATCGGTAATGACGCCCGAGGCGAAGGCAACGCCGAAGAGCACGAACCCAAACTCCCCGCATTGAGGGAGCAGCAGGGCGACGCGGGTGGCGCTCTCACGACTGTAGCGGAAGGCCACGCATAGACCAAAGAGGACAAGGGACTTGATCACCATCACGCCGGCGACATGGCCCACCACCCTCAAGCCAACCTCGCCCATGATGCCGAAATTCAGCGACATGCCGACGGCCATGAAGAACAACCCCAACAGAAATCCGCGGAACGGCTGAACGTCTGCCTCGATCTGGTGCCGGTACTCTGAGTCCGACAGCAGCAGTCCCGTGAGGAAGGCACCCAAGGCCATGGACAGGTGGACCTGTTCCATCAGCCAAGCCGCGCCCAGCACGGCCAGTACGGCGGCGCCAGCAAAAGCCTCGGTGTTGCGACCGATGGCGATCACACGAAGTCCGGGCCGCAAGACGAAACGGACGATAACAACGACGGCCGCCAGCGCGGCCACATCCTTGAGCGCGGCGATGCCAAAGGACTCGCCCGCGGCTACAGGGGCTTCCGCCATCAGCGGGACGAGAGCCAACAAGGGCACCACGGCCATGTCCTGCATCAGCAGGATGGCAAAGGCGGCCCGACCGTGGTCGCTGCCGACCTCGCCCCTTTCGGTCAATATCTGCAGGCCGATGGCCGTCGAGGACAGGGCCAGGCCAAAACCAACCACCACGGCGGTACTCCACGGCTCACCGAAAAACCAGGCGTAGAGGCCGATCGATCCGCCGGTCAGGACAACTTGAAGCGTTCCCATGCCAAAGACGGCGCGCCGCATGACCCAGAGTTTGGACGGGTGCAACTCGAGGCCGACGATGAACAGTAGAAACACCACGCCGAACTCGGCAAAGTGGCGGATGGCCGCGACGTCGGATGTAATTCCCAGTCCCCACGGACCGACGACCGCGCCCGCCACCAGGTATCCGAGCACCGACCCCAGCCCAAGCCGCTTGAACAACGGCACAAGGATCACGGCCGCCGTCAGCAGCACCAAAACGGCTAACAACAGATCTTTCTGTTCCATGGCCGTCTCCTTTCAAGTCTCACGAATCATCACGGGCAGTATCAATTGCGATCCGAACCCTCCAGTCTTTCGGCTGTTGCCTCAGCGAATCCGGCACCCGCCTTGGCGTAAAAGTTGAAGGCGGCATGCACGGAACACCTCCCTTTTAATCAGCCAATTACACGCGAATCATCATCGATTAGAACACAGGTTCTCAAATCGAGAAAGTCTACCAGCAGGAGGTACCGCCTGCCAACTCGTAATTTTACGAGGTCTAACTGCGAGTCAATTAGGAGGGCCTGCGAGGTCCATCGAGGGTCAAGCGAGGGACGTGGAGAAAATGAACATCTCTGAGACGATTGGAAATAGCACCAATAAGACTATCAGGGAAATCAGGAGATAATAGAACTTGCCGTGAGCTATGGTGGGAGGGTTTTCTCAGCCATACCGTTTTCGAATCAATCTCCAGGTAGCGGTCCAGCGCAGGCCGCATCCGGGCGACCCGCTGCTCGATACTGGACAGTGTGAGCCGCTCGTTTCACTCGCGCTCGTCCAGAACGCCCGGCGGAAGCGCAAAGTCGGTCGTCATCGGCGCCGGCCGTTGGCAGACGACTCCTCCACCTGGGCGGTTGATGGCCGGCTGCTGACAGAGGAAGTCGAACACATCGTCTGCCTCGGCCTCTGGCACGACGA
>JBHHWM010000541.1:0-1827 GCA_046756545.1 Rhodothermales bacterium
CGGCCTCACCGGGCTGGGCGCTCAGCGTGCCCGGCGCAAGCCCGAAGGCTCCCATTGCGAGTATGAGCAGGACTATCTGGCGCATGGTCCTTCTCGTCTACAGGTAGCAGCCGCATCCTACCACGCTATGACTCACGGCATGATCAAGCTTCCCGGCTCCATTCAACGCCGGGCTGCGCGGCGTCGATCAAATATTATCCAGCACGAGGAGCCGTGCCTGAGGCAGTCGTTTCATCGTAAGCGCCACCTCGATCACGCCCTGGTTCCTCGTTCTCAGGTCGTTCAAGAGCACCCTGGTCTCGTTAGACGCGTACCACTCGTCGAAGTCTTCGATGCTCTCGAAAACAAACTGCGCCTTGAAGAGAAAATTCCTGGCGCTCGAAAACTCCTCGTTCACTTCCAGGCTGGCCAGGGGCTGAGCCTGCATCATGCGCTGCAGAATAGGCAGGGGTAACCGCGCCCCTTGCAGCGTCGCATCCAGCCGCCCTTCGATGGTAAAGGTGATGTAGACGAGATCGACCACCGGCGGCTCCTCTTCCACTCCTTCGGCTTGCTGCGCGCGGGCGGGCAGCGCGCACAGCAACATCACTCCTATGAAAAACAACGTTGCGCGCATCATGGGATCGTCCGTTTAGCTCTAAAAACTCCCCGTCCTCAGAATAATCCTCCCAGAGTAATGATGCCATTGAACAATCCTCAGCGTGCTTCAAATCTCGATTTTTTCTACGAAAACGCAAGAACCGAACGACCGCCCCCGGCTGGCTACCGGGCCACGACCATCGTACGGCTCGCCGAAGCCTCCCCGGCCAGCAGGCGCGCCACGTAAATACCCGACGCCAGCCCGCCCCCGTCGAACGGCACCGCGTGCCGGCCCGCACGCACCTGCCCATCGACCAGCGTGGCCACCTTCCGGCCCCGCACGTCATAGATCGCCAGGCGGACGTGCTGCGCCTCCGGCACCTCATACACAACCACCGTGTGGTCGCGGAAGGGATTCGGGTAGTTTTGCAGAAGCGCAAAGCCGGTCGCCACGGCGGGCGGATCGTCTACGCTGGCAAGGGAACGCTCGTACACCCCGTTGCCGTGCGTGGCCAGCCGCACCATGCGGTTCGCCGGTGAAATGCTCAGGTCCATCGCAATGACCGCCTCCGGCAAGCCCTCACTATAGAGCATCCAGGTGTCGCCGCCGTCCTTCGAGAGGTACACCCCCAGGTCGTTCCCGACGTAGACGTGCTCGGGAAACTGCGGATCGATCACTACCGCCGAGGTGGGCAGGTCGGGCAGCCCCGCGCTAATGTCGCCCCAGGTATTGCCGCCGTCCATTGATCGAAACACGTGCGGGGTGCCGTATCCGGAAAACACGACGTAGACCGTGGCCGTGTTGACGGGATCGACGGCGATATCCATCGGGTAGCGATCCGGCAGCGGACCGGTGATGTTCTCCCAGGAGCGCCCGCCGTCGAGGCTGCGGAAGAGACGCGCGCGGCTCGTCACGGGGGCCGTGGCGGCATAGACGACGTCCGGGTTGAGGGGTGAGACAGCCAGGGTCAGTACCGGGTTGCCGTCGAGCGGTCGTCCGCCGTTGGTGCGCTGCCACGAATTCCCCTGATTCAGGGATTTAAACACCACGTCGCGCCCGGCATAGATGATCTTCGGATCGGAAGGAGCCAGAACGAAAGGCGCAATGAACCCGGTAGTGGCCGATGCCGGCGGCGTAATATCTCTGGCGGACTGCCCGCCGTTCATCGTCCGAAAGATCCGCAGGCGCTGGCTGCTGACGTAGGACGTGAGGTCGTTGCGGGGATCGATGGCCGACCAGTTGCCGTC
>JBHHWM010000542.1:0-1809 GCA_046756545.1 Rhodothermales bacterium
CACAGCGCGTGTCCGGCCTCCATGTGCGTAATGCCGAAGGCGGATTGCTCACGGATGTGCAGCGGAGCGGTGGCTACATCGGAGTGTTCCAGCAACCGGAGGTATCGCTCACTGAGGACTTCCATCAACACGACCTTTCCCAGGTCGTGCAGCAATCCGGCCACAAACGCCACTTCAGGATCCGGCAGCTTAAGGCGTTTGGCTAAAAGCTGAGCGGCACTGGCTACCGCCATAGAATGTTTCCAGAGGGCCTCGACAGGGGTTTGCAATGCTCCGCCGGATGGTTGCATTCCCAGCATGGCCGCCCTCAGAGCAATACTTCGGACGGTATGCATACCCAGGATCACCACGGCTTTCGAGAGGGTCTCCACCCGCCGGGGCAGACCGTAGAACGACGAATTGGCTACGCGGAGGATACGAGCCGTCATGGCCTGGTCTTTCGAAATCAGCGAAGCCAGTTCCCTGATGTCTACGTCCCCTCCGTTCGTAACGGAAATCAATCGCCGCGCTACTCTTGAAATAGGAGGCAACGATTTCACACGACGCTGTATATCTTGAAGAATACGGGAACGCATCTACTGCACCTCCATCACCAGCACGCAGCCGCGAACCGCGTGCCCCTCTCCCAACCGGATGAGTTGAGCATGTACGGTGTGTCCGTTCACAGGAACAGATAGATCCTGCGAGGAGCGCCAACGTCCCTCCAGACACTGTTGCACGGCCTCGACGAGTTTCGGAGGGAGAAACTCGTCGATGTAGGTGCCACAGAAAAAAGTAGGGGAAGAGAAGAACTGCTGGGCCGCCTCGTTGGCCAAAGCCACCAACTGCTCCCGGCTTATACCCAGGACGATATGGGGTAACCTCTCCAGGATCTCCTGGGCAAAGCGCAACGACCTCGTCCGCTCGTCGACGGCATGCTCCAGATTCTCATTTAGCTGCTGAAGCACAACGTTTTGCTCTTGAACCTGCACGACGAGGTCCTGATTCTGACGAATCAGGTCATAATGGGCAAAACACTGCCGGAGCGTCACCTTCAATTCTTCGTCGTTCCAGGGCTTCGGCAAAAACCGATAGACCTGGCCCTCGTTGATCGAATCGAGAATGGCATGCACTTCGGCATACCCGGACAGCACCACCCGAATCGTATCGGGATAGCGATCCTTTACCCGCCGCAGAAACTCCGTTCCCTTCATCCCCGGCATCCGTTGATCCGAGAGCACCACCTGCACCGGGTGGGCCTCGAGCACGTCCAACCCTTCTTGACCGCCGGTCGCCGTGATCACCGAATAGGCTTCTTTTCGAAGGCAACGTTTGAGCGACTTCAGCACGCTGTCTTCATCATCAACACAGAGCAATATCCGATCATTCATGTCCTTCCTCCGTGATCGGTAGATAGATCGTAAAGGTCGTGCCGCGCCCTACTTCGCTTTCCACCTCGATGCGTCCATGGTGCTTTTGGATGATCCCGTAGGAGATAGACAGTCCGAGCCCGGTACCCTCGCCAATCGCTTTCGTCGTAAAGAAAGGATTGAAGAGCTTCTCCAGATTCTCGGGGGGAATCCCCTTCCCCGTATCTGAGATCCGAATAACTACGTCGGCTTCTACCACCTCCGCCTCTATGACGATCTCGCCCTGTTCCTCGATAGCCTGGGCGGCATTTACCAGCAGGTTCATGAAGACCTGGTTGAGCTGGCCCGGATAACAATGGATGCGCGGCAACGGCTGCAAGCGTTTGTGGACTTCGCATTTGTACTTGAGTTCGTTCCAGACCACCTTCAGCGTCGCCTCAATGCAATCGGTGACATCGGC
>JBHHWM010000543.1:0-1808 GCA_046756545.1 Rhodothermales bacterium
GTTCGGCAGGCCGATAGACGGCGACCGCGCAGATTATCTAAACGTTAAGAAACAGGCATCCGCTAAAGCTTATGATGGACGGCAACGATACGTGTGCCGTCTGTGGGCGACCTCCCTGAACTACGCGATCCAGGCACCCTACACGCGTGGGGGATTTCCCTACATGGCCTGCGGGATACGCTGCATTTCGGAGTAACCATTCCCCGATAAAGGGTGTAAGGCCGGGCTTACAGGCGCATGCATGGAATCACTTGCAGACAATGAACTGGTTCGGTCGGTACTTACGGTTGGACGTTAACAAAACCGAAAACGCGTGCATTTACCCCGGTAGATGCACTGCATATAGAGAGGCGGGAGCATCATGGAGAGACGCGGTATTGCTATTGTCACGTTCTTGCTGGTGAGTGTGGTCTTTTTCTCAGGGTGGATGCAGAAAGAAGAACCGACATGGTACGTTCTTCAACCGGAAAGCCGTATCTGGATCGAAGGCACGTCAACGATTCACGATTGGACCTGCGAGGTCAACGAAGTTGCAGGGTTGATAGAAACAGCGCCCCATGCCGGGGAAACCCTTTCCCTGGGACGCGTGGAGGTGTCTGTTCCGGTTGAGGCCATCGAGTGCAAGAAGAAGACGATGAACAAGAAGACCCGCAAGGCGCTGAAAGCCACCGAACATCCCCATATCCAGTATGTGCTTGAGCAGGCCACCGTGCTTTCGGTGTCCGACGAAGGCGGGTTTGAACTGGAGACATCGGGGAGGCTGACCATGGCGGGGGCGGAAAACACTATCGACATGACCGTTACGGGCGTGCCGCTTCCGGATGGAGGGTTCCGGTTTACGGGCAGCGCACCGCTGCTCCAGACCGATTTCGGCATCAAGCCCCCGACGGCCGTGCTGGGCACGATCAAGACCGGCGACCGTGTGGTGGTCCACTTCGACGTGGTGGCTGCCCCTCGGCAAAACGAGAGAGAGACATCATCTGCACCCGGAGAGTTTTAGCGTGAAGGAGATCGGCCGGCATAGACGTGTCGGGCCGTTTGGAGAGGAGCAGAATGAGAGATCGTAACGCCATAGGAGCCGCTGTGCTGCTGGCCCTCTTGCTACTGGCAGGGGGAGGGCAAGACGCTATGTCGCAGCAGCGTCTGGCTCTCGATACCGAGAGTCGGCTGTGGATCGATGGGTCCTCCACGCTCCATGATTTTACCTGTGAGGCAGAGGAGTTGGAAGGCTATGGGATGCTGGAGGATAGTCGTCCCAAGGCCACGCACACATCAAACAGTGATGAAAGCCCGTCTGCTCGTGCTGAGGTGATTGTCCGCGTCGAGGTCTTCGATTGCGGCAAAAAGAAAATGAATCGAGACTTCTACAAGGCCCTGAAGGCCGAGGTCTACCCCGTGATCCGCTATGAACTGGAGCGGGTGGAGGTCCTCTCTCTACCAACAGACGAGACGGATCATTATCAACTCCTCACGGCGGGACGGATTATCCTCGCTGGGGTCGAGCGAAGGATCGATATGGCGGTCGTCGGGCAGCGCATGGACGACGGCCGGTATCGCGTGCAGGGCCGTCGGCTCTTGCAGATGAGCGATTTCGGCATCGAGCCGCCGACGGCGTTATTGGGGCTGATCCGTGCCCACGATCGCATCCTGGTCCGTTTCGACCTGGTTGCGTCTTCCACGCCCGCGAAATCCTCAACGACCCAATCTATCTACACAGGGAGCGATGCGAACCTGGATGCCATACCGCGCTGACGCCGATGTGCTCCCCTCTACCACAAACCCTCAAAAGGAGGTGTTCAACCATGAAA
>JBHHWM010000544.1:0-1806 GCA_046756545.1 Rhodothermales bacterium
GGTCATAGCTTCTGTTAGCCTACCGGGTGGTTCAAATTTTGGGGCACACTACCCGACCTTTCCCGCCAAATCCGCTGACCGAGTACGTTGAACACCTCAACTGTTATGGACGACGGCTTCGGCAATCGATAGGCGACAGTCGCCCTGCCCTTAAACGGGTTCGGATAGATCGTCTCGATGCTAAAGCGCTCCGGCACTTGCGCCGCCGCCTCCACAGGCGTCGGCAGGCGTCCATACTCGATTCCTCCAACTTTGGCATAGTTCAATTCGGAACCAAACAAATTGCCGCCCCCGACAAAGCCGATGTCCGTGGCATAGCACTCTATCCACCCCGCACTGAAGCCCTGTTCGCGAAAGCACTTCAGCGCATCGACCTCTACAAGCTCATGGCCTATCTGTCGAGTTTCGTTGTAGCCCCCCTCAACAGAGTAAAGCGTATCGGGAGCCCCGTAGTAGAGCGTATCGCCGAAAGCCGTTCGCATGTCGAAGTGCGCCAGAAAGTCTGGAGAGTCAATTCGTCTGTTGCGAAAGGGCACCGGCACCTCCACGGTGTCGGCTTCAAGACTTGGCAGGGTAACCACGGTTCCTGCTGTGTCATAGCGAACATAGAAGGTGTGTATGAACGGCCCCAGGGTGCCGACCGCTAGAGTAGAATCGCGCCGGATGAAGTACCGATGGCCGTTGGCCAGGGTATCACCAACAATCGTGCTGACGTATGAATTGAGGCCTCCATACTCCCAGGTATTGCCGATTTCAAGGGGATAGTAGCGATGCCAGTCGAGCGTATCGACCACAACAGGGGTATCCTGCCCGAGTGCTGCCCCGGCAAAGAGCAGGGAGAGTAAGCTGATGCAGGTGATTCTCATGGTAACCACTCGGGTTGCTCTGCCCGACGCCGGGTGACGAACCCCCACCATCCGGCTCCCATGCCAAGGCTCAAAACGAGGGAGCCAACCCACGGCGTCAGTGTCAGAAAGCTCTCTCGAAAATGGAACCCGTAGTCGTCATACCCAGCCAAGCCTTCCGTACCAGGTAAGACTATCCAACTCCGGGGCAACGTCATGAAAAAGAACCAATCTACGATCAAGACATCAGCGGCATTGACGATCCAGGAGATCAGAAAGACATGAAAGGTGGCTGCAAGGAAGCCGATCCCGCCGAGCTCGCGATCCAGTCTCTTCAGCGACCAGATGAGGCCGCCAAGCATGAACACAACCAGGATGCCCCCCACCAGGGCCTGCAAGGCCACAGGTGGCTCAATGGAGTCGGCCACCGCGGCGCGCACGTCCGGCGGATAGTTCTCAAGATGGATCGTCGGGTCGATGCTCAAGGAGCCAACTGCAATCACAGAAAAGAGGGTGCTCAACAGGAGGCCGTCGACGAGGAGCCTGCGCTTCGAGATCATCCGGTGGGAAGGTTCGGGGGTTCGGAATGGTGCCTAATGCACCGCCGGTAGGTCAGCATAACGGTCTGGTTTCAGGCGCAAAAAGTGCGTGCCTCAAACCTACGAACAACGACCGACCTCGCTGCGAATTGCCGTGCCCAAAAACCGATACGCTTTTTGGCGCCCGCAAACCGGGGTTATGCTGCGTTCTTGACCTCGACGTAATCCACTTGTGAGGTGGCCGCCTCGATGCAAACCCAGACCCTCAACGTCCCGCAGCAACGCCCTGCGCCGCCGCCGTCTCAACCGATGCCGTAGGAACGCCGGCGCATCGAGAGGTCAGGCGCGTTTCTTGCGCTGCCTGGCTCGCCGCGCCACGGCAACGGCTTTCTCCGCCCAACGCGGCAAGACGTCCACATCCT
>JBHHWM010000545.1:0-1771 GCA_046756545.1 Rhodothermales bacterium
GACCAGGTGCTGATCGATACGCCCCCCATACCGGCGCACGAAGGCCGGGCGCGCAAGATGCTCCAGCGGGTGCAGCGCCTCATCGACGGGCTGATGCCGGTGGAAGTCCAGTTTGTTCTAAACGCAACGCGGGCTCTGGAGAGCTTCGATGCCACCTTTATGAAGCGGATACCGCTCCGTCCCAGCGCGGTTGTCCTGACCCATCTGGATGAGACCCCGCGTTGGGGCCGCATCGCCGAATGGTTGATCAGGCTCCAATTGCCGGTCCGTTTTGTTTCGACCGGACCCACCGTGCCGGAGAGCCTCGTCGCGTTTTCCCCCACCTGGTTCGTAGAAAAGATGATGGATCTGTAGGCGAACCCGATGAATGCTAGAGTTCAGGAATCTATGAAGCGTACGTCGACCATTGTAACCATCGCCAGCGGAAAAGGCGGAGTGGGCAAGAGCGTTGTGGCGGTCAACCTGGCCGAGACGCTCGCCAGAGAGGGCCACAGGGTCGCGCTCGTCGATGCCGACTTCGGGCAAGGGGCCTGCGCGCTGCTACTCAACGAGATGCCCGAAGCCAGCGTGCTGGATCTGGTGGTGCGTACCGCCCTCGCAGATCAGCTACATCACCAGACGGCTTCCGGTCTCACGCTAATCCAGGCGGTGGCAGAACCAGGGGACGCCGACGGCCGGGAGGCGAAGCTCTATCCGGCTCTCGACGACCTCCTGGGTCGGTTGCAAGCCTCGCACGAATTCGTGATCATCGATGCCCCGGCGGGGGCCGACGGTTCGGTGCGCTGGGCACTGGATCGGGCCGATCTGGGCGTTCTGGTCCTTGTCGGCGAGCCGACGGCCGTGGCCGATGCGTATCGCCTGACCAAGCTCGTATGGCAGATCGATCCGACCTACCCGATGGCCGTCGTCGTCAACTATACCGACACCGCCGACGAAGCGGAGAGCGTCGCCGAACGCTTCGGCAAAATAACGGATCGCTTCATGCAGCAGGTGCCGGTGTATCTGGGATGGGTGCCCTATTCGGCCCAGGTTCGGCATTCGGTTGCCGAGCAGCGTCCGGCAGTCCGAAGGCCGGGCTCCGTTCGGGACGCGTTCGACCAACTCGCCGACGTGATTGCGCACGGGCGGTCCGATGGATGGACGTCTCGCCGCCGTTCGCCCGATGCTTCACTCGGAACGGTAGAAACCTGAGGCGGGCTGGCATACATCTTGTTACTTGATTGATTCAGTTCGATTGACCTCAACCAACGAGCAAAAGATGCGCACGCTACTCTTTCATGTTAGCAGTCTGATAGGCCTTCTCGTCTTTCTCAACCAGTTGTGGAATTCCGCTGAGATCGAACGGCCCATCTTCATCGCTTTGACGACCGGATTGGCCATCTACGTCGTCCTCATGTTTGGGTATGTCGTGGCGCATCGCATTCTCTCCCATGTTTCTAAACCATCGATCCATGACCATGCGCTCCATCTCATAGGTAAAGGGTCGTTGTCCGGTTCGGCGAACGCCGAGACAGAAGAACACACGAACGCGGAGCACGAGCATGCCTCTAAGGCCTAGTTCCCCCACGATGCCTCGCAGTTAATCGTCAGGAGTTATGACTCAAGACTTGCAACCTCTAGTAGTTCGGTACACGGCCAACCCGACGCCTGCTAACCGGGAGGCGGTGGTGCTGGCGGCGGTGCCGCTCGTACGCTCGCTCATCGGCAAGCTAACGATTCCGGAGACCCCCCTTGCCACGCGCGAAGACCTGGAAAATGCCGCGTTGCTTGG
>JBHHWM010000546.1:0-1750 GCA_046756545.1 Rhodothermales bacterium
GTGAATGTGCAGACCGTGCGGTACTACGAGCGCAAAGGGCTCATTCCCAGGGCACCTCGCAGTGCGGGCGGCTACCGTCAATACGGCGAAGAGACCGTCAAACGCATTCGGTTTATCAAACACGCACAGGAGATCGGCTTCTCCCTCCGGGAAATCGACGCGTTGCTGTCGCTGCGCGTCGATACCCACACGACGTGCGCGGACGTACAGAAACGGGCCGAGGAAAAGATGATCGAAATAGAGGAGAAGATCCGGAAGCTGGAGCGGGTCAAGCAAGCGATCCAGCGGATGGTGGTGCTGTGCGACACCGAAAAAGCCGTCAGGGATTGTCCGTTCCTCGAAGCCCTGGACGAAGTCAGTTTCTCCGTGCCATGAACCTGAGCAGGAACACCATGAACACACCTGAATCGAGCCCCTCCCGCTGGGGCGTCGTTGCGGCCATAGGTGCCGGGCTAGCCGCCTCGGCGTGCTGCACGATCCCGCTGCTCCTCGTGACGCTCGGCGTGGGAGGTGCCTGGGTCGGCACCTTTACGGCGATGGAGCCTTTCCGTCCGCTGTTCATCGTGCTGGCCGTGGGCTTCCTCGGCGTTGCAGGTTACCAGGAGTATCGCACCGCCACCGGCCCGCAGTGCGACTGCGAAGTCACAATGCAGGACCGGCTGCGGCGGACGCTCCTCGTGGTGGGCCTGATCGCCACGCTCGCCCTGATCGCTTCTCCCTGGATCATCCGGGGCGCGGCATTACGCACGGCGGTGCCTGCGCCGGCGCTCATCGAAACGAGCCTGCAAAGCGTGGTGCTGGACGTCGAGGGTATGACGTGTGCGGCGTGCGACATCACGGTCCGCAAGGCGCTGACCAACCTCGACGGAGTGGAGGAAGCGACGGTGACCTTCGAGCCACCGCAGGCCGTCGTCACCTACGATCCCTCGAAGGTGTCGGTCGAGCAGATGACGGAGGCGACGACCAACGTGGGGTACCCATCGAAACGGAAGGTAGCCTGGTGAACCGGGAGCCGTATATCCGCAGCAAGCCGGTGCTCTTTGGTGGAATCCGTCAACGAACGAGAACCCTTTTGAAGTATGAACGCGAAACGTCCCCCTGTTCCCATTCTTGAGTCCACCCTTACGTGCCCGGCGTGCCGCCACGTATCGACGGAGAATATGCCGACGGATGTCTGCCGGTTTTTCTGGGAATGTCCTTCGTGCCGTACGATACTGCGTCCGAAGGACGGGGATTGCTGCGTGTTTTGCTCATACGGCGACACACCCTGCCCGCCGGTTCAACAAGCCGCATATTCGGAGACGCTAGGCAAAGGGTGTTGTTAGGCGATACGGGTCGTCGCAACGAGACACAGCATGGGACGGATAAAAAAGCAACGCGACAGGCCGGTCGGCGCATGGGACGCGCTGGCCTCTACCCTGACGGAACTCATGGGGCCGGAGGCAGAGACCAAAGAAAGTGCTTCATTCGTTATCCATGCCGCGTCGCTCTTAACACGCGGGCACCCCGTACCCCTGAAGCACATGGAACAGGTGCCTGGCCGGCCCCTGGATCAGATCGAGGAGACGCTCCAATTCCTCCTGCAATGGAACGAGGTGGAACTGAACGGCGACGGACATATCGTCGGTATCGCCGGGCTATCGCTTAACCCGACGCGCCACCGGTTCCACGTGGCGGGCCGCGTGCTCTATACCTGGTGCGCCGTCGATGCCTTGTTTTTTCCGACGATCCTGGGCCGGACCGCCGGGGT
>JBHHWM010000547.1:0-1742 GCA_046756545.1 Rhodothermales bacterium
CGATATGGTCGCGATGATGTCCTCGGTCACGCCGTCGGCGAGGTACTCCTGCTCGGGATCGCCCGACATGTTGTCGAACGGCAGGACCGCGATCGAGGGCTTTCCGGCAGCGGAAAGGCCATGCGTTCGACCGAGGCGGGCTCAACATCGGGGCTCCATGGCTGCCACACTATGATGCCGATGGCCGCGATCAGCAAAACGGTTCCCGCAACAGCAATCGCTGCTACAGGTCGTTGCCACCACTTAGTGCTACTAACGTCGACAACCGCCTCGCCCGCTTCCTCGGGCATCATCAGCACCCGGAAGACATGGACCGGCTCGGGGATGTTCTTGACGCTCTGCTCTCCCAAATCATCGAAGTCAGAGGACACCTTGCCCCTGACGTGATCGACCACGGTACGCGAGACGCAAACTCCGCCCGGTTCGGCCAAGGCCTCCAGGCGCGCCGCCACATTGACCCCGTCCCCATAGATGTCGTCGTCCTCGACGATGATGTCGCCGAGATTGATGCCGACCCGGTAGGCAATGCGATTTTCCTCAGGTACGGCAGCCTCGCGCTCCGGCATCGCCAATTGAATCGTCACGGCGCAGCGCAAGGCATCCACCACGCTGGGGAACTCCACCAGCACGCCGTCGCCGGTGGTCTTGACCACGCGCCCGCCGTATTCGGCGATCTTGGGGTCGATCAGCTCCTTACGATAGATCTTTTGGCGAGCGAGCGTCCCGGCCTCGTCAGCCGCCATGAGGCGGCTGTAGCCAACCATATCGGCGGCGAGAATGGCTGCGAGGCGGCGCTCCGTTCTTGGCCTCCTTTGGTGTCGAGATTAGCGAATCGCCTTGGGAAAATCTATGCGGCAAAAGAAGGCTGGAATGTCGGCTTATGGCTAGACTCGGAAGTCGCGGCCATGTCGCCGATCATTCGCTTTGCCCCCGACAGCAGACATTCGTAGGACAATTTCCGCTTTGCCCCGAATTCGTCCACTCTAACCCTGACACCGGACTTCCGAGGTAGCATCGTGGTACCCGTCCCGTGAAGGGGGGTGCGCGTTCAGTGAGGTGGTCCCCGAGAATCGGACAGCTGTGTTAGGTGGGATCCGACCTATTTAAGGAGGATCTCAGAGCATGGCGAAGCGACGGAATTTTTCGGCGGCCTTCAAGGCGAAAGTTGCGCTTGAGGCCTTGCGGGGCGATCAGACGCTGGCGGAGCTGGCGGGGCGGCACAAGGTCCACCCGAACCTGATCACGAAGTGGAAGCGCCAGGGGGCCGAGGGGATGGTCGAGGTCTTCTCGGGCAAGCAGGGCGGCCGGGAGGCCTCGCACGAAGCGGAGGTCAAGGAGCTTCACGCCAAGATCGGGGAGCTGACGATCGAGAAGGATTTTTTGTCCAAGGCCTTCGGACGTTGAGCCACGGCCGGAGGGTATCCATGATCGATCCCGGTCATGGCAGGCTCGGCATTGCTCGGCAATGCAGCTTGGTCTCGATCAGTCGTTCGTCGTTCTACTACCAGGGCAAGGGGGAGAGCCCCTTGAACCTGAACCTCATGCGTCTCATCGACGAGCAGTTCCTGGAGACGCCGTGGTACGGCTCGCGTCAGATGGCCCGCCACCTGCGGCGTCTCGGCTATTGCGTGGGACGCAAGCGGGTGCGCCGGCTGATGCGGCTCATGGGCTTGCAGGCGATCTACCAGGCGCCACGCACCAGCGATCCGCATCCCGATCACCGGATCTATCCCTATCTGCTA
>JBHHWM010000548.1:0-1720 GCA_046756545.1 Rhodothermales bacterium
CTACCTAATTTATGCTGCAGAAGACTCATCTGATTCAGCTCTTCGGCGGATGGATTACGAGATTATGCAGATGAAACGGACATATTTCTCTTGACATGAAGTATGGGGTTTGCTAATAACAGTAGCAATTATCAATAAATTAAGGGGCGAATTACGATAACAACCGACATTCCCCATCTCAAGCGGTAAACTCGGTTCCGAATGGCGTTACGCCATACTCAGCAAATAGCCGAAAGGAGAAACGAAATGACTACGAACCAACAATGGTGGCCAAATCAGTTGAACCTGAAGAATCTCCACCAGAACTCTCCCCTGTCCGATCCTATGGGCGAGTTCAACTACGCTGAGGCGTTCAAGACACTTGACATCGATGCCCTGAGGAAGGACATCGAACAGGTGATGACGACTTCGCAAGACTGGTGGCCGGCCGACTACGGCCACTATGGGCCGCTCTTCATCCGGATGACGTGGCACGCCGCAGGCACGTACCGCATCACCGACGGCCGCGGCGGTGGAGGCTCCGGCTACCAACGCTTTGCGCCCCTCAACAGCTGGCCCGACAACGCGAGCCTGGACAAGGCGCGCCGGTTGCTCTGGCCGATCAAGCAGAAGTACGGCCGGAAGATCTCGTGGGCCGACCTGATAATCTTCGCCGGCGACTGTGCCCTGGAGTCGATGGGATTCAAGACCTTCGGTTTCGGCTTCGGGCGCCCGGACGTCTGGGAGGCCGACGAGACTTACTGGGGGTCTGAGGGCACGTGGCTTGCAGACGAGCGCCACAGCGGCGACGGAGAACTCCAGGAACCCTTCGGCGCCGACCACATGGGCCTGATCTACGTGAACCCGGAGGGGCCGAACGGCAACCCGGACCCGGTCGCTGCAGCAAAGTATATTCGCAAAACGTTCAGCCGCATGGCGATGAATGACGAGGAGACGGTTGCGCTCATTGCCGGCGGACACACGTTCGGCAAAGCACATGGTGCTGTCCCTGAGGACCACGTCGGTCCCGAACCAGAGGGCGCCAGCATAGAGGAGCAAGGCCTCGGCTGGAAGAACAGCTTTGGCAGCGGCAAAGGCAGCGATACGTTCACCAGCGGCTTGGAGGGCGCCTGGACCACCAACCCGGTGAAGTGGGACAACAACTACTTCGAGAACCTGCACGGCTACGAGTGGGAGCTGACGAAGAGTCCTGCTGGTAAATCGCAGTATGCTCCCAAGAATGCATCTGAAGTGGCCACCGTGCCGGATGCGCACGATCCGTCGAAGAAGCACGCCCCCATGATGCTCACGACGGACCTCTCACTGAGGATGGACCCGGTCTATGCGCCGATTGCGAAGCGCTTCCACGAGAACCCAGAGGAGCTTGCAGACGCCTTCGCCAGGGCGTGGTTCAAGCTGATCCACCGTGACATGGGGCCCCGCAGTCGGTATCTCGGGCCGTTGGTTCCTGCAGAGCCGCTGTTGTGGCAAGACCCCGTCCCAGACGTCGATCATGAGTTGATCGGGCAGCAGGAGATCGCAGACCTCAAGGGCAAGGTCCTCGCATCGGGATTGTCCGTTTCCCAACTGGTCTCGACCGCCTGGGCGTCGGCGGCAACGTTCCGCGGCACCGACAAGCGCGGTGGGGCGAACGGGGCGCGCATCCGCCTCGCGCCGCAGAAAGATTGGGAAGTGAACAACCCGGCCGAGCTGGGGAAGGTGCTGCAGACGCTGGAGCAGA
>JBHHWM010000549.1:0-1718 GCA_046756545.1 Rhodothermales bacterium
TAGCGCTCCCACATGCCGCGGGGCTCCATCACGTGGCCGTCGGCATCGATGATCCGAAATCGTCGAGAGGCCATGGCCTAATCCTCCGTCCGCTTCTCGTTCACGCCCGACCGTGTGAACCATCGCCTCGTGCGCCGGCCCCGACCGGATAACAGGCTAGATCCAGGCGGCAGGCTTCGGCAAAAAATGACGGGCGCCTAACGCGCGGCGTTAATTGCCTTCAGATCTTCCGGCGCCAGGGTGAAGTCCAGCGCGGCCGCGTTCTCGCGCACGTGCTCAGGCCGGCTCGCCTTGGGAATCGTAAACAGGACCGGATGCCGCGTCAGAAAGTTCAGCGTGACCTGCCGAGGCGTCCGGCCGTGCTTCTGGGCAACGTCGGTGACACCGCCGCGCAGGAATCCCCCTCTGGCCAGCGGGGTGTACCCGACGACCGCGATGTTCTCCTTCTCGCAGTAGGGCAGGACGTCCATCTCGATTCCGCGGTCGCGCAGATGATAGAGGACTTGATTGCACGCAAGCCGCTCCCGTCGTAGCGCCGCCTGGGCTTCCTTCATCTGCATCACATCGAAATTGCTCACGCCGATGAAGCGTATCAAGCCACGTTCGACGAGCTCTTCCATCGCCCGCATGGTCTCCCCGATGGGATGCCGGTGGCTCCACCAGTGCAGGAGATAGAGGTCGATGTAGTCGGTGTTGAGGCGCCGGAGCGAATGCTCGCATGCTTTGAGCGTGCCTGCGTAAGAGGCGTTCTCCGGCAACACCTTCGTGGCGATGAAGACCTTAGTCCGCCGCGCTGAGATGGCGAGTCCAACCGCCCGCTCGGCACCGCCATCGGCGTACATCTCGGCGGTGTCGATATGGGTCAGGCCGAGTTCCATGCCACACTGCAATGCTGCGACTTCTTCCTTTTGGGTGCGGCGGCTCTCACCCATGCGCCAGGTGCCCTGGCCGATAACCGCCACGCTTACCCCGGTCCAGCCGAACGGGCGTGTGATCATCGCTCGCCTCTGCCGTCGGTACGGTCATGAACCCTGTGGCGTGGCGCAATCGCTGGCCGTGGGGATCCCATAAGAGCTAATGCATCATGGGCGGTTCCGATTTCTCAGGTGGCGGCTCTGTTGGGATTCCGGCGTAGCGTTCCCGCAGGCGCATCCACAAGTCCATCCGAGTCCAGTCCGGCGTCTTGACGTAGTGGAGTTTTTCAGGATCAAGCCAGGGGTTCGGAAACCACAAGGTGATCATCTGCTCCCCCCTGCCGTTCCACATCCGAAAACCCCAGGAGCCGCACCGGCCGGCCGGATCGAAATCCCGGAAGAACGCGGCCCGAGCGCAACGGCGCCAGGCCGCAAGTTCCGCAGGCACGGGCTGTGACTCGCTCCCCCTATGAGGTCCGATGCACAGATGGAAGTGCCATGCCCGGGGACCCTGACGCCCTATCGTCAGATAGCCATCGAGATAGCCAATCCTCGGTTTTTCAAAGAACTGAATTTCGAAGACCGCCCCCTGAAGACATGGCCCAAAGATGATTTGGTCCCAGTAATTCTCGAAGAGTTCGTTACTAAGAGATAGCACGTTGTCCTCGCTGGGGTCGATGTCGAAGTATTCGGTTCTTGTGCCGTCCAGGTTTCCCACTGTGCTAGGCCCTCTGGCGTGCGATGCGGTCGCCATCACGCCCTCCTTTCGTGCGTCAGGGGCTGGCCGGGGCAGATGTGGAGACC
>JBHHWM010000550.1:0-1717 GCA_046756545.1 Rhodothermales bacterium
TGGATCGTGTTGCCGCACGCCTCCAGATCGGTCTTGCGCGTCTTCCACGGCTCCGAGTCGTTGAAATACTTGTTACCCAACCGCGCCAGGGCCATCGTCTCGAAAACGGCCTCGCGGAAACGGTAGTTTTCATACGCCTGCCCGATGCGATCGGGGAACGCGGCCAGTTTGTCCAACACCTCCCGGTCGAGGTCGTTCGGCTGGCGGAGCGGCGGCACCTTATTGTCGAAGTTGCGCCGGGCAAAGGTCATCGCCCGGTGCACGAAGTTGCCCAGCACATCAGCCAGTTCCGAATTGACGCGGGTCTGGAAATCCTTCCAGCTAAAGTCGGCGTCTTTCGTTTCGGGCAGCGTGGAGGCCAGCACATACCGCAGGAGATCCGGCGGGAAGGCGTCGAGGTATTCGTGCAACCACACGGCCCAGCCCCGGCTGGTCGAGAGCTTCTTGCCTTCGAGGTTCAGAAATTCATTGGCGGGCACGTTTTCGGGCACGACGTAGGTGCCGTAGGCCATGAGCATGGCGGGAAACATCAGCGTGTGGAAAACGATGTTGTCCTTCCCGATAAAATGCAACAGCTTGGTGTCCTCGTCCTGCCAGTAGGTGCGCCATAATTCAGGATCGCCCTGCTGCACGGCCCACTCGCGCGTAGCCGAAACGTAGCCGATAGGAGCGTCGAACCAGACGTAGATCACCTTGCCGGTAGCATCTACCCCTGCGGCTTCGGCCACATCTTCGGGCACGGGCACGCCCCACGGCACATCGCGGGTAATCGCCCGGTCGCGCAGACCGTCGGCGAACCAGCTCTTGATCTGACCGAGGACATTGGGCTTCCATTCAGGATGGGTGTCGATCCACTGTTCCAGGCGCGGCTGCCAGTCGCCGAGCGGGATGTACCAGTGGGTCGTTTCGCGCAGTTCGGGAGTGGCGTCGGTGAGGGCGCTCCTGGGGTTGATCAGTTCCAGCGGACTCAGCGATGTGCCGCACTGTTCGCACTGGTCTCCGTAGGCGTCTTCATAGCCGCAGACCGGACAGGTACCGCGCACGAAGCGGTCGGCAAGAAAAAGCCCGGCCTCCGGATCATACAACTGTTGATCCGTCCTCAGCGTGAAGATGTCTTTGGCGGCCAGCGTGCGGAAGAAATCCTGGCTGGTCTCCGTGTGCGTCTCCGTGGTCGTCCGTCCGTAATAGTCGAAGCTCATGCCGAACGCTTCGAAGCTGTCGCGGATGATGGGATGGTACCGATCCACGATCTCCTGGGGCGTGATCCCCTGTGCCAGCGCCTTCATCATGATGGCTACCCCGAATTCGTCCGACCCGCTTACAAAGACGAGATCGCGCCCTTTGAGGCGTTGATAGCGGCAGTAGAGATCCGGCGGGATGTAGGCCCCGGCGAGATGGCCCAGGTGAATCGGGCCGTTCGCATAAGGCAACGCGGCGCTGACAAGGATACGTTTGAATTTCTTTTCCGGCATAATGACTTCTAAAGAACGATGATGGGCCGTTGCATTGAGCCCTTCACCAGTAGGTGAACACGAATCAGGAAAGACAAAAAGATAATAAGGAACGATGGTTCAGGAAGCTTGTTCGCTGCCGAAACCTGTCTTTCTTGGTGCTTTCACGCCTTCTTCAGAACACGGTGTCCCTAAATTCCTGATATTTTGGATTCACCTGACGGGAACTACGTCATGGAAGCTATCGATCTTACGCCCCGTACAGC
>JBHHWM010000551.1:0-1707 GCA_046756545.1 Rhodothermales bacterium
GATGAGAATTGGGGTCTTCCCTGCATAGTCTCTACTGATCGCCCGGCCGATTTCGCTTACACGGTCCTGGATGGTTTTTTCGTCCAGATAAAGGCGAAATCGTTCGCCACGACAAGTGATGATTTTCTCAGCGGGAGCCACTTTGGATACCGGCATCAACGATTTAGGGCTTTCGTGAAAAAGTGAGACGTGCCCAAAGGTACGCCGCACATTTACTAGATGTGGGTATTAGGAACGAGGAATGTACGTAATTTTTGCGAAATGCTGAGTACCTGGTTGTACGCAGGCACGCTGAGCCAGTCGGTAACCAACTATCCAGATGATGTCGTCACCGGAAAGCAAGACATGCGTTCGGGCACGGCGGTGCGAGGGTACTTTCTGATCCGTCAGAAAATCACTCACTTTCTTGGTTCCTTCCATGCCCATCGGCTGGAACCGATCACCCGACTGCCATCTTCGAATCCTCAGTGGGAATTCGAGAGCATCTGCATCGACTACTACGGTGGTAGGTGCTCCCACATCCAGGCGTTCCGGCCGGGAACGTAATAATTCGACTCGAAGCATCCCATCTCCTATATCGATGGTTTCGCCCGGTTGCATCAGCCGCTGCTCGGGCCTTTCGCTGGGTGCCGCTTGAGACCCGACGAACAACAACCCATCACGTTCTCGCCAGATCGTGCCTGTTTTCAAGACAATCTTCCGTCCCGCCTGCCCCTTGAACAAGGTCTTAATCTCCTCGATCAGGGAAGCACGGCGCGGCGCTTCGGGAAGCCATCGCTTCAACGCCTCAAGAAGCAACCGACCCTGCCAGACCGGCGCAAGGGAGCCGAAACCTTCCGCTCGCAGTTTTCCTCCGGCAGGCAGCCTTTCAGCCACCCTTGTGAAATGCACCTCAAGCTGTGCATGGAAGGATTCGTCAAGGTATGCTCGAAGAAGGCCGGAAGATCGGGCGATGTTTGCGGACGCCGCCTGGCCGAAGTGGTGTTCAATGAGGGGAATAATCTCCCGACGCAGCACACCACGTTTATATTTCAGGCTCTGATTACTCGCATCTTCTCTCCACACCAAACCGGCTTCCCGAGCATAGGCTTCGATCTCGACGCGGCGCGTGGTGAGCAGCGGACGAACGAGGGAAACGCCGATACCCGGCATCATTGGACGTTTCGGAGCCATTCCTGCTATTCCTTCAGGGCCGGCTCCACGCAAGAGGTTGAGCAACACCGTTTCGGCCTGGTCGTCTACGTGGTGCGCTACAGCCACACACGGTACCCCTTCTTCCTCCGCCAGGCGAGCAAAGAACCCGTAACGAAGCGTACGCGCTGCCTCCTGAATAGACTGCCCGTGTTCCGCCGCATAGGTCTCGGTATCAAAAGTAGCCGGGAAATAGGAGAGGTTGAGAGACTGGCAAAGCTCACGAACAAATGTCTCGTCATCATCTGACGCCGGTCCCCGCAGTCGGTAATTGACGTGCGCCACCAGAGGGACGTAGTGCAACTGACGGAGTACGTCCAGCAATACCACCGAGTCCACACCACCGCTCACCCCGACCAGTACACGCCCTTCCCGCTCAATCAGGGCTTCCTGTTCAATAAAATCCTGGACGCGTAGAGGAAGCATGCCCCACCATCATCAGTTTCCGTCGTATCGATTCCTCTTGATGATACGTGGGATGCGCGCTTTTCAAAAGTGTCCTGTCGTGAATAATAG
>JBHHWM010000552.1:0-1704 GCA_046756545.1 Rhodothermales bacterium
TCGTGAATGTTACTGTTTGCCAACTCAACGACGAACCGGATGCCTTGATGCGCGATTGGGAAGCCCTGGTTGTGCACGTGCAATCCGAAAACAGCGACCTGGTACTGCTCCCCGAAATGCCTTTTTTTTCCTGGATCGCTCGGGAGGATACGGTCGATCCGGCCACATGGCAGGCTTCGGTGGAAGCACACGATACCTGGATCGCACGGCTCGACGAGTTGGCTCCGGCCTGCGTACTCGGCTCACGCCCCGTGACGAAAGCCGGCCGGCGACTCAACGAAGGGTTTATATGGGATCCTGCCGGTGGCTACCGGGCCGTACACGCCAAATACTATCTGCCGGAAGAAGCGGGCTTCCGGGAAGCTTCATGGTATGAACGTGGTCGTTTCGACTTCACCTCGGCGCCGTGCAATCGTACAAAGGTCGGCTTTCTGATCTGCACCGAGATGTGGTTCACGGAACACGCGCGCACCTACGCCAAAGCAGGCATCCACATACTGGCCAGCCCGAGGGCTACCGGCATGGCATCCGTGGATAAGTGGATCGCCGGGGGACGCGCGGCGGCGGTGATGTCTGGGGCGTACTGCCTCTCGTCCAACCGGGGCGGTATTGATCAACATGGTTTTGAGTGGGCCGGTAGCGGCTGGATCATCGAACCGGAAGAGGGCGACGTGTTGGCGTTTACTTCTCAGGAACATCCCTTCGTCACACTCGACATCGATCTGACTATTGCCGAACATGCCAAGCGGACGTACCCGCGCTATGTGCCGGAATAGCCGGAGACACTGCGATGACATCACCCTTCGATCAAATGCTGGCCGTACCTTTGCCGCCTGTGTACGGAATGGTGCCTGTGGCGTTGGAAACAGACGCTCCTCCCGCGGAGAAAGAGATAGAGCAAGAGGAGGAGCTCGTGCTGCTGATCCCACAATACCACGTGGTATTGCTGGATGATGACGAGCATACGTACGAATATGTCATCGAGATGCTCATCCAACTCTTCGGGCATAGCTTTGCGACGGCCTATCAGATGGCCTGCGAGGTAGATTCGGCGGGGCGCGTCATTGTCGATACCACAACCCGGGAACGTGCCGAACTCAAGCGGGATCAGATTCACGGCTATGGGCCTGACTGGCGGATTCCCTACTGCCAGGGCTCCATGTCGGCACTGGTAGAGCCGGTGGAATGAACCGAATCAATACGTGTGCTGCCCGTCTCTTTTCACTTCACCACCCACTACCCGCTCAACACCAGGCATTGACATCGTTCGCTTAAGAACCTACGTTAACCTGTGCATGCCTTTCGTTCCAGGGCGAATATCACCCAACGCCGAAACCACTCACGGATAGCATCGAGAGGTCATGGAAAGACCGCATCAACACGATGTAACCCTCCTCCTGCTCAACTGGACGGACGGAAACCGGGCCGCTCTGGACGAACTGCTCCCCAGGGTGTACGATGAATTACGCCGCCTTGCCCAGCGACACCTTCGTCACGAGCGACCGAATCATACCTTGAACACAACGGCCCTGGTTCACGAAGCGTATCTGAACTTGATCAATCAGAACCAGGCCCACTGGCAAAACCGCGCGCACTTCTTTGCCATTGCCGCCCAGGCCATGCGCCGCATTCTCCTGGGGTATGCCCGCAAACGAAACACCGCCAAACGAGGCGGGGGCCAGGCCAACCTGTCGCTCGACGAAG
>JBHHWM010000553.1:0-1696 GCA_046756545.1 Rhodothermales bacterium
ACCCGGTCCCAGTTAACGACGTTCCACCACTGCGCGACATAGTCGCCACGCCGGTTCTGGTAATTCAGATAGTAAGCGTGCTCCCAGACGTCGAGCCCCAGGATGGGGGTGTGGCCCAGCATGTACGGGCTGTCCTGGTTCGCCGTCGAGTAGACCTGGAGCGAGCCGTTGCCGTCTACGACGAGCCAGGCCCAGCCGCTGCCGAATCGGCCGGTGGCGGCGGCGGAGAACGCCTGTTTGAATGCATCGAACGAGCCGAACGCGCCATTGATGGCCCCGGCCAGATCGCCCGTGGGCGCACCGCCGCCGTCGGGCGACATGACCGTCCAGAACAAACTATGGTTCGCATAGCCTCCCCCGTTGTTGCGCACCGCCGTGCGAATGGCTTCGGGTACGTCGTCGATGGTGCGAAGAATCGCTTCAATGGACGATGCCTCTAAATCAGGGTGTCCATCGAGCGCAGCGTTCAGCTTGTTGGTGTAGCCCTGATGATGCTTGCCGTGATGGATCTGCATGGTGCGCGTATCGACCGTGGGTTCCAGGGCGTCATGGGCGTAGGGCAAATCAGGTAATGTAAATGCCATGGGGGGTTGCCTCCTTTTGCTTGGGGTGATCTATATCGGCTGTAGCAGCCTTGCAGAGAGCCCTTTAACTGGACACTATCGAGATAAGTTTTCCACTTCCTGTAGAGGCCCCAACCCGCTCTTTTCCCGTCTCTATTCCGCCTGATCTCTTTCTATTCACGGACGACATTTCTTTCCACTTATTTACCCATCTTTCCTTAGATTATGCATGCCGTGATATAATATGCCCCCTTTTTTGTGTGCGTTGAGCGACCTCAGGTTAGGGCATCCCTATGGACTGAAACACCTTTAGGGCGCATGTCCGGTGCATCATTGCCAGGGTATTCCGTTGTACAGCAAAAGAAGTAATGCCTGGAATACCTCCAATGCCTCAACCTTTCAGTTCGCTTACTTTCGGAGGAAGCTCATGCAACACACACGCTACCGTCTCTTACGCGCTCTCGGTCTGGCCCTGCTGACGGCCGTTCTGCTCTCGCTCATGCCGCAGAAAGCCTCGGCGCAAACCGGTCCCATCTCCTTATATGAACTCGCCATTGACAAGTATGTGATCCTGACCGACGGCAATACGGGCTCCTACCATATTGATGTCTTCTTCGATGAGTGCGAATTGTCTGCCTCCCTGGCAAAAACAGACGGCATCAGGATGAGTGAGTGCTTTCCAATCATGGATGGCCTCGAAGACATAGAAGTCCTCGATGATCTGCCCGACTTCTTAACGGTGACCGGCTGGGAGACCTCACACGGCACCTTTGATCCCGAAACCGGCATCTGGGACGTCGGCGACCTCGGCGTAGAAGAAGTGGCCTCCCTCTGGATCGACGTCATCTTCGAGGCGACCGGTCTCTATTTCAATGAAGCCTGCATCACCAACTGGACGTTTCCCCGGTATGCTTCCTCCACCCGGAACGCCGGCAAGAACGCGAGTGGCGAAGTGGAGATCTGCGCCGCGGTTGAAGTCCTGGTGCTGGGCGACCGTGGCGACCCCGACTTCGTCAGCGGCCTCGGACCCGGTCAAAACGTCAACCGCAACCCCTTCCGCTTCCGGGCCGACCTCTCACTCACCAAAAACGTCGATAACGCCACACCCGCCGTCGACGACGAGATCACCTACA
>JBHHWM010000554.1:0-1694 GCA_046756545.1 Rhodothermales bacterium
CGCGGCCAGCCCCAACACGTCCAGCCCTTGCTCGAAGACGATGTCTACCGGAATGCCTTCTTCGGCGAGGCGGTCGAGATCGGCCTGGAGCTGCGGATCCATCTGTGCGTATTGCTCGACGAAAGCCGCCGTGGCGTCGTAGTCGCCGTCGCCTTGCAGCCGCAGGATCTGCCCGGAGAGCGCATTCATGGCCTCCTGCATCCTTTCAAAATCGACGCTGTAGGAGCCAGTGGCTTCATCGCGGGAGAACGCGCCCATCTCCTTGAAGAAATTGAAACGGATCAGGTTGGCGCGACCGTGGGCGCTGGCGGCCCCGAACCGAATCGAGCGGAAGATGCTCGCCAGAAACGTCGTGTAGTTATCCATCAGATCGACGTCGAGCTCGCCCTCTGCATGCAGCTTGGTGACCATGTAGAGCCCCAGCACGTCGGCCTTGCCTTCTTCCATCGTCGTAGCATGGTTGCGCAACGCTTCGCGGACGGTCCCGGAGCCGCTGAGCACGTTTTTGATACCCAGGCCGTGCGCCACCTCGTGGAACATGGTGTTGCCGAAAAACGCGTCGAACGTAGCGTGCGAGCGCTGATCTTCGGCAATGAGGACGCCGACAATCGGAACGAGTATTTTGTCGAACTTGGCGCGCATCGAGTTTTTTAGTTGAAGGCGTCGCGTGCCCTTGGCCAACTGCACCTCTTCATCATTGGGCAGATTGATGGCTATCGTCTTCGAGCCGGCGTTCGAGTCGCCCGCGTAGAAGATGGCATCGTAGGCATTGAGGTCCGAGTCGGTGCCGGGCGTCTCCTGTTTGTATTCATCCGCTACAGGCAATCCCTCCTGTAGCATGGGCAGGAGTTGCACGTAGCGAGCGAGGCGCTGGCTCCACTCCTGATCCTTGACGAGCACAAACGTTTCGTTGGCCGCCTTGTATCCGAAGAGTTGATCCTCGTAGTTCTCAATCGGGCCGATGACCACATCGATGGTGTTGTCCTTCATGTCCATCCAGGCCATGTCACTCGCCTGATACTCGCCCGTGACAAGCGCGTCGGCGCGGAGTTCGAGATAGTGTTTAAGGCCGGGATCTTCGGCCAGTTCGGCAGCAGCGCGCAGCTTTTCGGCGGCAAACTGCATCTGCTCGGCGAAGAATTCGTGGTAGGGGATGGCCTGGAGGGCACCATCGTCGTCGCGGCGCACCATGGTGTAGAGGCTACGGAGGGCCGGGGTCTCGGAAGCGGCAGCCTCAAACTCTTCTTCCGTCATATCTGCCGGATAGAAATTGGCCCCCCTGGGCTTCGCTTCCACGCCGTCAATGAAGGGCTTGTTATCGTCGAGGCGGTCCCAGGGTCCAAAGTTGATCTCGGCAAAACGCCGCAGCGCCGGGTCGTCGAGGGACGCGAGGAGCGCCTCTTTGTCGCCATAGGCCTGAATCCAGAAGACCTCTTCCATGGCCTGCCCCGCTTCTATGAGCAAGACGATCATCCGGCAGTCCTGTTCAGAAAGCACAGTGAGGTCGGTTGTCAGGCGAAACGTTGTGTAGGTGTCGAGCAGGTCCGAGGAGAGCGTCTCTGCCGTCGTTGGATCGGTCTGTGTCATAGGTGCGCAAGGAGTAACGTCGCCATCCGAGGATACCTGAGGCCCTTCGCATGCCATAAGGACGAGCGCGAGCACCAGGCTCATACCAGTGAATACCCTTTTCATCG
>JBHHWM010000555.1:0-1682 GCA_046756545.1 Rhodothermales bacterium
GCATCAGAAAGGTGGTACCCGAACGAGGGCACCCCAGCACAATGCCGTATTCAAGATTCAAGAGTAGCCTCTCACCTAACTGACGTTCAGGGGGCGGCTTCATGGAACGTGTTGGAAGATCCAGGTTCCCCAGTATCGCGGATCGAGTCCGGCCTCGCTCGGGAGGTCGGAGACCTGGGTAGCCGTCTTGTTGCTCCAGTAGAGACGCGCCTGCGTTTCTGCGCCGTTACCGATCAAGACACCCACGTCGCCGGTCAGGGTCATCGCATCGGTTGGAACCAGCCCCAGGACGGAAAGCGGGACTGAAAATTCGTAGTCGCCGCCGTTTTGGGCCAACTGCATGCTGTTGCTGACGTCGGCGACGCTTTCGAGCCGGACTTCGCCGATGGCTGAACGATAGATCATCGGGGCTCCCTGATCGGCACGACCGCCCTGCTGGAACCGGACGGCACGGAGGGGGCCGGTCTCCGGGTCGCCCAGGCGGGTCACAAAGAGCCGGGCCGCGCCGGGTTTTTCCACGTTGTCGGCGGTTGCTGCCGGCGGTTGCTGGAACATCAGGTCCAGGCCGCCTCCTGTAGTGAAAAGATAGTGCCAGCCCTCGGCACCTGCGTTGTTCAGCAGGGCCGGGTCGTTGGTTCGATAGGCGACGTATAGCCTGCCTGCGGCAACGGTGACGGCTGAAGTAATACCGCGTGGGGCATCGACCGTCACCCAGTCGGCGTCGTTCCAGTCGCCGAGGTCTCCGTCCACGCGAGGGGGCAACGTGCGGATGGCGATGGTCATATGTCTGGGTGTCTGGCGCGAAGCCTCCTCGATACGCGTCGGTTCGGGCTGTACCGCCGTTTCCTCGTTGATGATCACAGAGCCAAAGTCTCGACGTTCGACGGTGTCGAAACCGGTCAGGTTGAATAGACTGGTGTGTTCCTTGCCTGCGACCAGATAGATAGCGCCGGTGTCGAGCTGGGTGAGGGTGGGCCAGAAGTGTTCTTCGTTGAAGCTCACCCCTTCGATGACCTGTCCGCGAGGCGCTTCCGGGATGCGTAACAACGGGGTGGTGCGCACGTCGCCGCCCAGTTCGTCCAGGAAAAGGCCGTCGGCGGTGAAGAGGTAGATGGATCCCTTGTCGTTGTTGACGGCCCAGACGGTTCGGGCATCTCCCTCACGCGGATGCACCGGCAGGCCCAGCACCCGCGACGTCTCGACCAGTTGACCGGGAACGTCCGCCGGGCTCGGAGACGGACTGCGGTTGTAATAAGGACTATGATAGCTCCACGAGAGCCCCCCCTTGTAGAAGCCTCGAACAGGGCCTCCGGCGCTAACCACCCAGTCGCGTCCGGCATACAGGATGTCGCCTTCTCCGGGGGGTGTTAACTCGGCCACCGTTCTCCACGTGGCGAGGTCATAGTAGGGCACCCCGTCGGGGGTGATCCGCGGGCGGTCCACCTCCTGTAGCCACGATGTCAACACGCGCAGGTCTTCGCCGACGTAGATGCGTCCCGGTCCCTGGCCAGACGCGGCATACTGCACTTCATCCGGTTGGACCTGCCCGTCGCTGTTGAGGTCGGACCAGATGTAGAAAAGCGCTCGACGGCGGATTCCGTCGGGGCGGTGTGTGACGAGGTCGGGGTGATCCAGGGCCGCCCAACGGTGGCTTTTGTTTCTGCCATGGAAGCCCACGACCG
>JBHHWM010000556.1:0-1680 GCA_046756545.1 Rhodothermales bacterium
TGAACCTGGTAGAACCGCACATGACCGGCATCGGCGGTGATATGTTCGCCATCCTGTGGTCGGCTGACGAGGAGAAACTTATCGGGCTCAACGCCAGCGGCCGCTCCGGCTCCGGCATGACGCGACAGGCCTTGCTGGATCGCAACCATAACCGTGTCCCTCTTCACGGAGCCGAACCGATCACCGTGCCGGGGGCTTTGTCGGGATGGGCCGCACTCCTCGAAAAATATGGGACTCTCTCCCTGGCCGAGGCTTTGCAGCCTGCCATCGAACTGGCGGAAGAGGGCTTCCCCGTCTCTCCGATTATCGCAAGGCAGTGGGCCGCTGAAGCCGAGTTGCTTAAACAGCACGAAGGGGCTGCCGTTACCTACCTCCTCAACGGCAGCAGAGCCCCGCGAGCAGGTGAGTGGTTTCGCAACCCTGACTTTGCACGCTCGCTCAAACTCATTGCCGAACGAGGTCCCGAGGTGCTTTACGGCGGCGAACTGGGCCGCAACATCGTCGATCACGTCCGCGAGCAAGGAGGCTTCTTGATGCTGGATGACTTCCGTCGCCACGAGCCTTCGTGGGTCGAACCTGTCTCGGTTGCGTATCGGGGATACCGCCTGTGGGAGCTTCCACCCAACGGCCAGGGCATCGCGGCGCTGGAAATGCTGCGCCTGCTCGAACCCTATGACCTCGAAGCGATGGGCCACAACTCGGCGGCCTACCTGCACCATCTGATTGAGGCCAAAAAGCTTGCCTTTGCCGACCTGGAACGATACGTCGGCGATCCGGACCACATGACGATCTCGCCGGAAGACCTGCTCTCGGACGATTTCATCCACGCGCGTCGCGCCCTGCTTGATGCAAACCAGGCCGCCGACCGACCGGACCCCGGCGAACTGGTGACCGGCAGCGAGACGATCTACCTGACGGCTGCCGACGAGCAGGGGAACATGATCTCTTTCATCAACAGTATCTACTGGGCCTTCGGGTCGGGCGTCGTTGTGCCCGGGACCGGCTTCGCGCTTCAGAATCGGGGAGCCGGTTTCACCCTGGAGCCCGGCCTCGCCAACACGGTTGCACCCGGAAAGCGACCGTTTCACACGATTATACCGGCATTCGTCACTCGGTCTACGTCGAATGGCGAAGAGCCCTGGCTCAGCTTCGGCGTGATGGGCGGCTCCATGCAACCGCAGGGTCACACGCAAGTCCTGCTCAACCTGCTGGTCTTCGGAATGGATCTCCAGGATGCCATCGACGCGCCCCGTTTCCGCCACCTTGCAGGACGCCGAGTTGCCCTGGAGGCCCCGATCCCCGAGAACGTACGGGCCGCCCTCCGGGCGATGGGGCACGTGTTAGCCGATGAGCGAGCCGTGGCGTTCGGCGGTTCGCAGGCCATCATGAAACTGGATATGGGCTGGGCCGCCGGTTCCGACCCGCGAAAAGACGGCATGGCCGTCGGGCATTGAGTATCGTTGAGTATCGGGCCTGCTCAAGGGCTACCATTCCTATCCTCCTCTTCGCAACAGGTACGTAACAGGATACCTCGAATCTTCACCTACAAATAACCGGTTGAAGAAGCTTCATCCCTACAAACCGGAGCGAAGGAACACATGGAACGGAGAACCGAAAAGGCAACGTTCGGCGCGGGGTGCTTCTGGGGCATCGAAGCCGCTTTCAGGCGCGTAGCAGGCC
>JBHHWM010000557.1:0-1671 GCA_046756545.1 Rhodothermales bacterium
GGACGAAGAGGTCGCGTTGCACGGCATGCACGTCGGCCTGATACCGTTTGAAATCATCGACGGAGTGCGTCGGTTTACTCCTCAGCAGGCTGTCGATACGCAGGGAGCGATAGACGGAGCGCCAGTCGTGGCCGAGATAATAGGGATACGTCGAATCGGCCGGTTGCTGATTGGTGGACGAAAGAAAACCGTGCGCCGGATTGAACGAATGAGGCAGGTCGTCGAACGGTACCCGGCCTACCCATTCGAAAGACCGGCTGGATCCATCGAGCACACCTACTCCGTGCCCTGCTTCTCGAATCGGCATGTAGCCAGTAGAACGGATGGCAATGTTTCCCTCCACGTCGGCATAGATGATATTCTGCATGGGCGTATCCCACTGCTCAAGCCCGACCTGAAACTCCTCGTAATTGCGCGCATGATTCATGTGCCAGAGGGCACGGAGCGTACCGCTCGGTTCATGCGCTGCCCAGCGTATGGCTTTCGCCCCCCCCTCCTCAAAAACAACGGGACCCCAGTGCGCATAGTACAGCGTATCAACGACCGGCTCTCGGCCTTTCACTTCGATGGTATCGAGCACCATATCCAGGTCGCGATAGCCGTCTTCGAACCGATAGCGCGTGCCGGTTTCGTCCAGTTCGAGGGCATAGGTATCGAGAACATCGCCTCCGGTGTTGGTAAACGCCCAGGCCACGTACTCATTAAACGCCTCGACGGGCAGCGGCGTGCCGGGTGCTGTGACGCCGTACGTGTTCATCGTGGGCGTAACGAGGTGCACCTCGTACCAGATGGCGGGCAACGTCAGGCTCAGGTGCATATCGCCGGCCAGGATCGGCGCGCCGGTGGTGGAACGCGCTCCGCTAACGACCCAGTTGTTGGAGCCTTTCCCTGGAATGAATCCCTCAGCCGAAGCGATCCATCCGGAGGATGTCTGCTTTGTCGCCGACCACCCCTCTGCCCTGTGCCTTTTCATCTCGGAAAGCGTCTCCTGTTGTGCTCTCCTTGCGCCCCCAAGCGCCCCCCCGCCCGGTTCCGGGATGATGGGCACGACGACAGGCGCGTTCCGGGGATACAACGTGGCGTATTCCTCGGGCGACAACCGCTCTTTCACGGTCTGATATCGGGCCGCATCGCCCCGAAACGTGAGATCGTAGGCAAAGTATTGTAAGAGCCGCGCGGATTGAATCTCAGTATATCGATCCGGTTCATACCCGAGCAGCCTGAATTCGAAGGGCAGGTCCTCCACCTCCAGCGCGTCGATGTAGGCATTGGCACCAGCGGCAAACCATTGGACGATCTCCCGCTCCATGCCACCGTGCTGCCGCAAGCCGGCGACGTATTTCCTGGCGCCCCATTCCATGCCCGTCTGCCGAAGGAACCGGTCCGTGTTCAACGAGGCCGGGCCGAAGACCTCAGAGAGCCTGCCGGACGCCACACGGGGGATAAAGTCGAGTTGGAAAAGCCGGTCCTGGGCCACCACATACCCCAGGGCGATGATCGCATCTTGGTCGCTCTCGGCAAAGATGTGGGGTACCCCCCGGTCGTCGCGCACGATGGCGACAGGGTCTTGTAGCGCGTCGATGCGGTGGGTCTGAGACGCTGGGTGTTCGGCGATACGCGCGGTGCGATAGAGCCCGTTCAGGGGATCGAGCAACGTGCCGACGGGCGGTA
>JBHHWM010000558.1:0-1671 GCA_046756545.1 Rhodothermales bacterium
TACCGCCCGTCGGCACGTTGCTCGATCCCCTGAACGGGCTCTATCGCACCGCGCGCATCGCCCTACACCCGCCGTCACAGACACTCCGCATTGAAGCGCTACAAGATCCTGTCGCCATCGTACGCGACGACCGGGGCGTGCCCCACATCTTTGCCCAGAGCGACCAGGATGTGATCATCGCTCTGGGTTATGTCGTGGCCCAGGACCGGCTTTTTCAACTCGATTTTATCCCCCGTGTGGCGTCCGGCAGGCTCTCGGAAGTTTTCGGCCCGGCCTCGTTGAATACGGACCGGTTCCTCCGTCGGACAGGGATGGAATGGGGTGCCAGGAAATACGTCGCCGGCTTGCGGCAGCATGATGGCGTGGAGCGAGAGATCGTCCAATGGTTTGCCGCCGGAGCCAATGCTTATATCGACGCGCTGGAGGAGGAGGACCTCCCCTTCGAATTCAGGCTGCTCGGGTATGAACCGGATCGATATACCGAGATTCAATCCGCTCGGATCTTACAATATTTTGCCTATGACCTCACGTATCGGGGGGATGCGGCCCGATATCAGACCGTGAAAGATCGGTTGTCGCCCGAGGACTATGCCACGTTGTACCCCCGGAACGCGCCTGTTGTCGTGCCCATCATCCCGGAGCCGGGCGGGGGGGTACCTGGGCGCCCAACGAGCGCGCAACCGGAACGGCTTTCCGAGGCGAAAAGGCACACGGCAGGGGGAAGGTGGGCGGAGAAACAGACCCCCTCCGGATGGATTGCCTCGGCTGAGGGATTCATTCCAGGGAAAGGGTCCAACAACTGGGTTGTCAGCGGAGCACGTTCCGCCACGGGCGCACCGATCCTGGCCGGCGATATGCACCTGAGCCTGACGTTGCCCGCCATCTGGTACGAGGTGCACCTCGTTACGCCCACGATGAACACGTACGGCGTCACAGCACCCGGCACGCCGCTGCCCGTCGAGGCGTTTAATGAGTACGTGGCCTGGGCGTTTACCAACACCGGAGGCGACGTCCTCGATACCTATGCCCTGGAACTGGATGAAACCGGCACGCGCTATCGGTTCGAAGGCGAGTATCGCGACCTGGAGATGGTGCTCGATACCATTGGAGTAAAAGGCCGAGAGCCGGTCGTCGATACACTGTACTATGCACACTGGGGTCCCGTCGTTTTTGAGGATGGGGGGGCGAAAGCCATACGGTGGGTGGCACACGAACCGAGCGGTACGCTTCGTGCCCTCTGGCACATGAATCATGCGCGTACCTACGAGGAGTTTCAGGTCGGGCTTGCGCAGTGGGATACGCCCATGCAGAACATCATCTACGCCGATGTGGAGGGGAACATTGCCATCCGCTCTACGGGCTACATGCCGATCCGAGAAGCAGGACACGGCGTGGGCGTGCTCGATGGATCCAGCCGGACCTTCGAATGGGTAGGCCGTGTGCCGTTCGACGACCTGCCTCATTCGCTCAATCCGGTGCAGGGCTTTCTTTCATCCACCAATCAGCAACCGGCCAACTCGACGTATCCCTATTACCTCGGCCACGATTGGCGCTCCGTCTATCGCTCCCTGCGCATCGACAGCCTGCTGCGGAGCAAACCGAAACACTCGGTCGAAGATTTCAAACGGTATCAGGCCGACGTGCATGCCGTGCAACGCGACCTCTTCGTCC
>JBHHWM010000559.1:0-1667 GCA_046756545.1 Rhodothermales bacterium
CTTGCCTTAAAGCACGTAACGAATATCATGAATCCATCACCCAAGGAAAGATCGGCTCACCAGATTATCACAGCCAGGGATAGAGTCCCCTGGCTCGGCCCCGCAATATCTCTTAAACCCAACAATTTTTGGAGTTGACAACCACAATATCTTGTAGCATATTATCGACCGACATACAGAATATTGTATAAACAGCGCCTGTTTGCCTGGGGTAAGGCACACCAACACACAGCAGGGAGGAGCGCCCCATGACCCCCGACGAATTGGCCGCCTTTCAGGAACGCAAGGCCAGGATCCGCAGACAGGCCCACGATAACCGCAACGCCCAGGAACACAAAGACGAGCTCAGCATCACGATCTGCGAGAAATTCGTCAGCCTGCCCGAATACGCCGCGGCCGAGACCGTCATGTTTTATCTGGACGCCCGGTCGGAAGTCCGCACGCGGCACTATATGCCCACGGCCCTGCTAAGCGGGAAACGCATCGTCGTCCCGTATTGCGTGGAAGACATTCTCCACCTCTTCTGGCTGGAGAGCATGGACGAGCTCGCGATTGGGATGTGGAAGATCCTCGAGCCCCCGGAGGAACTCCGCCAGATCCCGGAAAAGCAGATCGACGTCAAAGATGTGGACCTCGTCATGGTGCCCGGCGTCGCCTTTGACCGCCGCGGGGCGCGGATGGGCCACGGAAAGGGGTACTACGACAAGTTGCTCGAAGGGGCGCGCCCGGGGACGCCGTTCGTCGCGCTCGCCTTCGAGTGCCAGGTCTTCCCCGAAATTCCGACCGCCCCGCACGACATCTTCATGGACAAGATCATCACCGAGAAAGCGGTCTACCCGGGAAAAGGACGAAGGCCCCTGGCCGATGTACACCAAAGCGCAAGTTGATGATACGTACGCCGAGGCCTTTCGCAGCCTGTGCGCCGAGTTTCTCATCACGGCCCGGGATCGGACGTGGCTCGACCACGCCGTCACGGCGGCGACCGGCAACGGCTCGAGCACGATCCTGTGTGACTGCGAAGCGGGCATGGACCGCTACGTCGGGCCGGGCAGTGACGACGCCTTTGCCACACCGGACGGCCGGCCGGGTGCCATTGTGCAACTGCACGTGCCGCGCTTTCGCAAGGACCGCGTCGCGGCACTTGAGCGGGCGCTCTTGGTGCGCATTAGCCAGAATGTCCTCACCTGCCCCACGGCCGCGTGCTTCAATCTCCTGGATACCGATCCCTACTACAAGTTAGGTCGCAAGGTGGCCTACTTCGGCGATGGACATCAGTTCCGTGACGAACGCTGGGGGCGCCGCGTCTGGGTGGTCCCGATCCTCGGGGGGGAATTCACGATCGACCGCCGCTTCGGCTATACCGATGGCCTGATGGGGGGGAACCTGTGGTTCATGGGCGAGGATGAAGACGCGGCGCTGCTGGCAGCGGAACGCGCGAAGAACGCGGTGGAGGAAGTGCCGGGCGTCAACATGCCCTTTCCCGGGGGGATCACCAGCAGCGGTTCGAAGGCCGGGAGCCGGTATTCCTTCACCATCGCCAGTACGTATGAAAAATTCTGCCCGACCCTGCGTGAGAAGCTGGGCGAAGGCTCTAGCCTCCCCCCGGACGTCCGCTCGGTGATGGAGATCATCATCAACGGCCGGGATTTGCCGACCCTCGTCAAGGC
>JBHHWM010000560.1:0-1664 GCA_046756545.1 Rhodothermales bacterium
ATATCTTCGACCGGTTCCACCAGGTTGACGGCACGATCTCGAAAGTGCAAGAAGGAACCGGGATCGGTCTGGCGCTGGTCAAGGAACTCGTCGAATTGCACGGCGGCACGATCCGGGTCGAGAGCGAAGTGGGAGCCGGCTCGGAATTCATCGTGACGTTGCCCAAAGACACCCGCCAGCTCGATGCCGACAATGACGACTCGTGGGAGCCCATCGAAGCGGTCTCGCTCGGCCCCATGGTCGAGATGGCCGTCTTCGACGACTCGTGTGAAACCACCGACCCGGCCGGCGACACCGCACTCACCTCGCCGCCGGACGCCCCGACGATCCTGGTCGTGGACGACAACCCTGAAATCCGGGCTTACGTGGCGGGGTGTTTGAAACACACGTACCGGGTCGTGGAAGCCTGCGACGGCCTGGACGCCCTGGAAAAGGCCGCCGCCTGCCGCCCCGACCTGATTACCAGCGACGTGATGATGCCGAACCTTGACGGCTACGGGCTGTGCCGGGCTATCAAGGCGGACAAGAGCCTGAGCCACATCCCGATCATCCTGCTTACCTCGCGCGCGTCCCTCGACGAAAAAATCAAGGGGCTCGAAGCCGGCTGCGACGACTACCTGACGAAGCCTTTCAGCGCCCGTGAACTCCTGGGACGGTCGCGTAACTTGCTGCATCTGGGCATGCAAAAACGAGAACTAAAAGCACTCAACGAAGCCCTCAAGCAAACCAACGCCGAGTTACGCGAAGTCAGCCAGATGAAATCGCAGTTGTTGCGCATCGCCGCCCATGACCTGAAAAATCCGCTGAACGGGATCCGCGAATTTGCCAAGATCCTGAAAGAAGAAATCGTCCCCCATGCATCGAGCCGGGAACTCCTGGACTTGATCGAGACCTCATCCGACCAGATGCTCAACATGGTCGGTGAGATCCTGGATTCAGAAGTGCTGGAGAGCGGCGAGGTGGTCCTTGAAACCGAATCGGTGAGCCTCTGTGAGATTGCAGAGGAGGTAATACGCAGGAATCGTCCACAGGCCGAACGCAAAGGCGAAAAGCTCCTCCTCTGGCTAGACGAAAACGATCCCTGCCTGGTGGAAGGCTCCAGGGAATGGCTGCGCGACGCCATGGATAACCTGGTGAGCAATGCTGTAAAGTTTTCCCCTTTTAACAAAACCATCTGGGTGACGGTCAAGAAACGGGGATCGATCATTCTCTTCTCCGTGCGCGACGAAGGTCCCGGCCTTACGGAGGGCGATAAGAAAAAGCTGTTCGGCAAATTCCAGCGGCTGTCGGCCACGCCTACGAACAACGAATCGTCCACCGGCCTCGGCCTATCCATCGTGAAGCAGATCGTCGAACTGCACGGCGGATGCGTGTGGGCCGAGAGCACGCTGGGAGCAGGTAGCACGTTCACCATCGAACTATCCAGGAGCAGCGGGGGCGGTGCTACCAAAGGACACTCTGTGCCCCCGTCCCGGAAAGGAGGCACCTCTTCGATTAGCGGCCCCGCTGAAGCCCGTTAACCACGCCTCTACGGCCCCACCAAAAAGCGGCGACCTCGTAGAAAGGGCCGCCGCTTTTTATGCTCATCGGCTATATCTCCGGATCAATACGCGGCCAGCCCCAACACGTCCAGCCCTTGCTCGAAGACGATGTCTACCGGAATG
>JBHHWM010000561.1:0-1645 GCA_046756545.1 Rhodothermales bacterium
GCCAACAAGCCAAAGTCGTCCAGCATAGCCGGCCGGAGACTGAGGGACAACTCACGGACCTTCCCGATGAGGTCATTGGCCAGCGCCTTCGCCTCAGCAAGCCCCTCATTCGATAGCCGCGTATTCATCTCCAGGGTAAGTTTCAGGCCCGTCAGGACCTGGCCGATCTCGTCGTGGAGTTCGCGAGCGATATGTCGCCGTTCAGTCTCCTGCACCTCCACCAGCTGGCGAGAGAGATTCTGCAGGCGCTCGCTTGCGGCATGGACTTGCTCAAATAGCCGAGCATTTTGGATGGCGACCGCCACGGAGTCGGCCACCTCGCCGGCGATGTCCACGTGTTCGGGAACAAAGGCGCCAGGGTGATCCGCACCGAGGTTGAGGGCACCGATCACTTCACCCTGCGAAACGAGGGGGGTTGCGACATAGCAACGCAGCCCTTCACCCTTCAGGACCTGAAGCCGCGGCGACGGCTCGGCGAGGCCTAGGATGTCGTCAACGATGCGAACCGTACCCTGCCGAATTGCTTCAATATCCGGGATCGTCCCGAGCGGAAAGCACGCGCCAGCCACGACCCGAGACCCTCCGCTGACGTCAGCAGCAAGCACCGTAAACACATCGGTTTCGAAGTCAAACAGCGTAACGCTGGTCCGATGGCAGGGCACCAGTCGCCGAATGTGCCGCAACGCGGCCTGAGCGATCGTTTCTGGCGACCGCGAGGCCAGAATCGCCTGGTCCATGTCGCGCAGGACTCTCAGGCGTTCGGCCTGTCGCCGCAGCGCCTCCTCGGCCCGCTTCCGCACCAATTCGGCGCCAGCCCGTGCAGCGAAGATTCTGAACACCGAGGTGCTGCGCGGATCCTCAGGCAACGGCTTATCATCGATCACCGCCAGATGGCCTAACACTTCGCCCGCCGGGTCGACGAGCGGCATTGCCAGATAGCTTTCCGCCCCTAACTCGACAAGGTACGTGTCCTTGGGGAAGAGCGCTTGCACCCCTTCGGGGTAGTGGCGCGTTTCCCCGCGTAAAATCTTCTCGCACGGGGTGTCGGCCAGGTCGTATTCGAAGCTGCCCAGGAAGCCGTCTCCTACCCAAGATGCAAGGGTGCGAACTCTGGTCGTCACTTCCGCAAACTCGGAAACAAAGGCATACCGAACGCGCAGGGCATGCGCAAGATTGCAGACAAGAGACCGAAAGAATTCATCGCCGGTTGCCGAAGCAGTCCCTTCCACAAGCATCCGCAACGCCTCATCCGAGCGATTGTCTTGGCTATCGGTCTGTTTGAGCTCAGCTACCCGATGGCGCATTAGCGCCAACTCGTTGACGAGCTGCTCTTTGGTCTTCTCGTCATCTTTCATTGCGCACCTCGGTGCCTGGCGTCATCATCAGGAGCCCACCCGCCTGGTCTTGCCACTCATCCGCGGGGCTAGGAGCGCCACCACCTCACTACACAACACAAACGCCCCCGCCGGTCTGCCCGACTAACGAGGGCGTCAAAGAGTTGTCCCAGGCCCCAAGGCATTACTACCTTCCCTTTAGGAACCGGACGGTTAGATTAGATTTGGAACGTGACGCGAGTCTAGGCGCGGCTCAGGAGACTGTCAAGTGGCCGCATCAGGTCAAAATTTCGGTTACCGAAAAGGGGGTC
>JBHHWM010000562.1:0-1644 GCA_046756545.1 Rhodothermales bacterium
CTGCACGAACTGGGGGCGATCACGGGCGAGATTACCAACGAAGACGTGCTGGATCAAATCTTCTCCCGGTTCTGCATCGGGAAGTAAGGAGGAGGGGCGGAACCAAGCCGGCGTTTTGGCGTGATGCTGCCTCTGAAACACACGTCCACCTGATGACGATTAACGACGGTCCATAGACGTCATGTCCACGTATTCTACATACGATGTCATCGTTGTCGGCGGGGGGCACGCCGGTGCGGAGGCCGCAGCCGCAGCGGCTCGCATGGATGCTCGTACGTTGTTGATAACGATGAGCTTAGAGGCTATCGGGAAGATGTCGTGCAATCCGGCCATCGGAGGTATAGGCAAGGGGCATATTGCGCGTGAGATCGACGCCCTCGGCGGCCTGATGGGGCGCGTCACTGACCGGGCGGGTATCCAGTTTCGCATGCTGAACAGGCGGAAGGGACCGGCGGTGTGGGGGCCGCGCGCGCAGTGCGACCGGCTGGAGTACGCCGCGACCATCCGTCAGGAACTGGAAGCCATCCCTCGTTTGTCGATGCGTGCCGACATGGTCAGCGAGGTGCTCGTCGAGGAAGGCGAAGTGGTCGGCGTCCGGACCCAACTGGGGCGGACCTTTTCTGCGCTGTGCGTGATACTCACCAGTGGCACGTTTATGAACGGCATCATTCACGTCGGCGAGCGGCACTTTGGCGGGGGGCGTATGGGCGAGCGGGCCTCGACGGGCCTGACGGGCTGCCTGCACCGCCTCGGCTTCGAAAGCGGTCGCCTCAAGACGGGCACGCCCCCCCGCATCGATGGCCGCACCATCGACTATTCAGCATTGCAGGAGCAGCCCGGCGACCCGAACCCTACTCCGTTCTCGTTCATGACCGATACGCTGACGGAGGATCAGCTATCATGCTGGCTTACCTACACCACGCCCGAAGTCCACGCCGTGCTGCGCACCGGGTTCGACCGCAGCCCGATGTTTATGGGACGTATTCAGGGCCGTGGGCCGCGGTATTGCCCGTCTATCGAGGACAAGATCGACCGGTTTGCCGATAAGGATCGCCACCAGATTTTTCTGGAACCCGAGGGTCGCCGAACCTTCGAGGTATACGTCAACGGTTTCTCGACGAGCTTGCCCGAAGACGTGCAATTAGACGCGTTGCGGAAGATTCCCGGTCTGGAACGCGCGCACATACTGCGGCCCGGCTATGCCATCGAATATGATTACTTCCCACCCTATCAGGTGCGCTACAGCCTGGAGACCAAGCGCGTCGGCGGGCTTTTCTTTGCCGGGCAGATCAACGGCACGACAGGCTACGAAGAGGCGGCGGCTCAGGGCCTGATCGCCGGAATCAACGCGGTACAGCGCCTTAGGAACAAGGAGCCGCTCGTATTGCCCCGTTCGCAGGCCTACATCGGCGTGCTGATCGACGACCTGGTGGCCAAGGGCACAGAGGAGCCCTATCGCATGTTCACCTCGCGTGCCGAGCATCGGATTCTGCTGCGTCAGGACAACGCCGACCTCCGCCTGACCGAACTCGGGTATCGCCTCGGCCTCGCCGACCGCGCCCGGTACGAACGGATGGTACAGAAGAAAAAAGCGATTGACAGCACGCTTCAAGCGATTAAAAATAAAAGCATTACGCCTGATCG
>JBHHWM010000563.1:0-1644 GCA_046756545.1 Rhodothermales bacterium
ATCACTTCGACGTAGGCAATCTGCGACAGCGACACCGGCAAGGTATTAATATTCTGGCCGAAGAAAGTCTTCAGATCCACGGGATGGCCGTCGATCAGCAACAGCCAGGATGCTTCTTGCAGTGACGCGAGGCCGTTCGCCGAGGCATCCCAGGAATAGCCTTTGACCGACGTGGCATACCAGTCGTTGATGAGCGTAAACAAGTCGCTGAGACGAGCCAGTCCCGCTTGCTCGATGTCTTCCGCGGTGATGATCTGTACACCCGGCGGTGGATCGGTCGGTTGGGCCGCAGCCGGATCAACCCGCAGCGCAGCAGACAGGATGAAGAGGCACGTCCAGGCACAAACACGGCCCCAAACATACGAGTACATTCTTCCAAAAGAGAGATAGTGCGCCATGACGAACCGTCGAACGCCTTCGTTAATTCAACATCTCCTTCAACCACCGAGGGGATCGCATGCGGTAGCTCAGACCCGCTGAGACGTACCACAGCTTCAGCCGCACAAACGTGTAGACCTGCATATAACTTCCCGATACGTGGAGCGATACCGGCCCGAACGGTCTAACGGCCAACCGGGTGTGCAGCATCAACGCCAGTTCGCTCTCATTTTTTACGCCGGTAAACGTATCCTCGTCGAAGGACATGCGGTAGTTCCCGATGCGCGCACCTCCTTCGATGCGCGCCACCGAGCCCAGGTCGGTGCCCAGGCCCCATCCGGCATAGAACAAGAGCGCGTTGAAAGCGGGCACGGTCGGCTGAGCCACACGGTAGCGGTGAAAAGCCCCGCCCGCTTCGGCATACCCGAGATAAAAAGGGGTCGCAATCGATAATTCGCCGCCGAAGCCTTGATCCCAGAAGTCGTGCAGAAAGTTTTTGTTCATGTTTTGGGTACCGCTTGCGCGGAACTCTACCATGCTGAACGGCTCCGTCCATTGCGCATGGACCGAACCGGTCATCGGCCCGGCGGCTAGCAGCATCAGCGTGGAAACCAGGATGAGGGGGCGGCGCATGGGTTCAAAGGGTTAAACGGAACGCATCTTCAAGAGACAACCGCAGGCCGAATTCCAACTCACCAACGAAACGCGTCGTGGTCTGATCCTTCACGTTCCCCGTGTTGGATGTAACATTGACGCCGCCGTCGAACCGGATCCACCACCACGGCACCCGTTGAAAGTGAACCTGCACCGCCGGGCGAAGGGTGCGGGCCACGGTACCGTTCAGAATCAGGTTCATCTCGGTGCCTTTCGGGGGAAAAGGAAGATGGAAATCGCGCTCGCCCTGCGCCAGCAGATGAAGACGAGGGGTGACCCGCAGGCCGGGCACTACCCCGTCGAGATAGAGATCGGCAAACAGGGAGGCGTGGATGTAATCGTTGAACTGGGTAGCGAGCCCGCGTAGCAGGTACATGTACCTGCCCTCCGGCTGAGGGGCATTATACGTCCGGGCCGAAACCATCTCAAGGGTAAAACCGAGATCGAACGTGGGAGCGGCGTAGAGTAGCGAACCGACGAGGGTGAAGGAGAGGGTTTCATCACTTTCACCCCGCGAGTCGAAGTCATCCACCATAAACTGTCCGTGGAGCGTCAACCGGTGGAACTGTGCCCACAGCAGCCCGGCGACGAAGCCGTTGTTCTCGTCGTTCT
>JBHHWM010000564.1:0-1622 GCA_046756545.1 Rhodothermales bacterium
GCGCTGCCCAGCGGGGTGTACCTCTACCGATTGGAGGCCGGTTCTTTCGACAAAACCTACCGGATGCTGCTGGTCAAGTAGACCGGGGTTCGTAACGGCTCGGTTGTTACGCCGCATGCTCAGCAACATCCTCGACCGTTTTGCCCCCGTACCGCAAGCCTACGGAGAGAACGGCCACCGCAATAAGCAGGGAGGCCCACCAGGGAAAACCGAACCCCGTGGGCAACGTACCGACGAAAACGGCGACGAATCCTACGGCCAGCGCATAGGGCATCTGCGTGCGCACGTGCTCGATGTGGTCGCAGCCGGAAGCCATCGATGAGAGGATGGTAGTGTCGGAGATGGGCGAGACGTGATCGCCCCAGACAGACCCGGCCAGCACACACGCGACGGTCGAATAGAGGATGTAAAAATGGGGCGGGTCCGCCATATCGTTGAACTGGAGCACGGCCCAGACCAGAGGCACCACCAGCGGCATCAAGATCCCCATCGTCCCCCAACTCGACCCCGTCGCAAAGGCGGTGGCAGCCGAGAGGATGAAGATCAAGGCCGGCACGATACCGGCGGGAAGCGTGTCTCCGAGCACCGAAACGAGGTAGGCGGCGGTGTGCAACACCTCGGTGATGTCGGCCAGCGACCAGGCCAGCACCAGGATGATCAACCCGAAAAGCATCGACTTGAACCCGGCGTACCACGCCTCGACCGTTTCACCGAGCGTAAGAATACGCTGACCCATGGCGAGCCCACCGGCGATCAACATGCCCACCAGAGAAGCCCAAACCAGCGCGGCGTAGGAGTCGGACTTGCCGATAATCAGGCGCAACGTCACCGCTGTCTCTTCCCCTCGTGCCACGGCCTCTTGCGCCTCTGAAAGACCCGTCGCATAGAGCCCGGCCATCACGCCTCCGACGAGCACGACGATGGGAACGACGGCGTTCACGGCCCGCTGCGGCTTGCCTGCTTTCGGTTGCACCTCCTTGCTTTCGGCGGCTTCGTCTACCCCGGCTCCCGGCCCGAGCACCTGCCCCGTCCAGCGAGCGCGCCGTTCTGCCTCGTACATCGCTCCGAAGTCGCGGCGCGAGTAGGCAATAGAGAACACAAAGAAGATGGCGAGGATCGGGTAGAAGCTGTAGGGAATAGAGTGGAGAAAGATCGAATAGGCCGACTCGCTAAACCCGGCAATCTTGTCTACGGCGTCTCCGATAATGCCCACCTCGTAGCCGATCCACGTCGTCACGAAGGCGAGGCACGACACCGGGGCCGCCGTCGAATCGACGATATAGGCCAGCTTTTCGCGGGAGATGCGCAGCCGGTCGGTGACGGGCCGCATCGTGTTGCCGACGACGAGGGTATTGGCGTAGTCGTCGAAGAAGATCATCAGGCCGAGCACCCCGGTGGTGATCTGTCCCCGCCGCGCCGTGCTTGCCCATCCGACGATCCGGTTCACCACGCCCTGCATGCCGCCGCTCCTGGCGATGATGCCCACCATTCCGCCGATCATCACTGTAAAGAGAATGACCGATACCCGGTCGCCATCGAGGAGGGCATCCCGCACGTAGACCTGCAAGGCGTCGAGCAGCCCGCTCCCGACCCCCGTACTCCCGACGGCGATCCACGCACCG
>JBHHWM010000565.1:0-1602 GCA_046756545.1 Rhodothermales bacterium
CCGGCCAGGCGTCCGTGCCGAAGCCCCAGCCAGGCCACATACAGCAGGACGATGTCGGGATAGGCTCCCCAGATTCTCAGACGGTCCATCATCAACCATTGCAGGACGATGATGAGCAGCCCGACAAGAACACGGCGAACAATAAGGGGCATGAGAACGAAGCGTATGGTTGATGAACAACGGCGCTAATCTATGCATCGAAGCTTCGGCGACGCAAGCTCAGCCCACCTGCGTCGTGGTCAACGCGAGCACCATGCTGTCGATGGCCCGATTGATCCGATAGGCAGGAGCGGTATAGTTATTCGCCAAGAGCACGAACGCCACCGTTCGCCCATCGGGTGTGGTGGCGTACCCGCTGAGCGTACGCACGTATTCGAGCGAGCCGGTCTTGGCCAGCACCGGAACCCCCCGTAGTCGATATTCCAGCGTCGTCTTCGGTTCGCCGCCGCGCGCCAGCGAGGCCAGGAACACCTCCCGATCTTCGTGCGCATACATCCGGGCCAGCAGCCGGCCCATGGCCTCCGGGGTGACCAGGTCTTTACGCGAGAGCCCGGAACCGTCACGGGCCGAAACCTCCGCCGCCGGGATACCGAGACGCACCAACACCTCTTTGACGCGCCGCGTTCCTCCACCCGATTCTCCTCCCCAAGCAAGCGTGTGAAAGACCTGCTCGGCGTAGAGATTGTCGCTGCGTTTGTTGATGACATTGATGATCTCCGACAACGGGGGGGAGACGTGCGTGAAGAGGGGCCGGGCCTGCTCGTAGTCCGGTTTTTCGCCCAGCGCGTCTACGTCATACACCGGGGCGGCCACCTCAATGCCCGCTTCGCGCAGGGCATGGAGAAAGGCATGAAGCGTGAAGGCCGTCGGGTCGCTCACCGGTAGTTCGAGGGTGCCGCGATAGGCCCGGGGCACCATGCCGTGTAAGCGCACGGCGTCGGTGCCGACGCGCCGCTCCACGCGCGGCCAGATGCGCCGCCGCCGTGGACTCGTCGAAAGCTGATTCCGGATCTCAAAATAACCGGGCGGCGACTCCCTGACGACGGGCGGCTCGCCCACGCTCGTGGCTTCCAGCCTGATCTGCACCATATTATCGTGGTACGAGAGTCCTCCTCGCGCCGGGGCGAACGATTCCGTGGCGATGTGCGCCACGTCCCAGCCCCGTGCATAGGCTCCGTCGTCGAACACGTCGTCGTCACCTATGATGCGCCCTTCGATGCGGGTAACCCCCATGTGAACGAGCCCTTCGGCCCATTTCTTCAAGGGATCGTCGCCGCCGACCCTGCGGCTTCCGAACGTCGGATCGCCGGAGCCTTCCAGGATCAGATCGCCGCGCAGGACCGAGCCCTGGATCTGCCCGACGACATGCAGCGTCGTGGTATAGCGGTAGTCGCTGCCCAGCACCTCCAGAGCCGCCGCGGTCGTGAGGAGCTTCTGGTTGGACGCCGGGATCAACCGCTTGTCCTCGTTACGCCGATAGAGAATCTGCCCGGAGTCCAGGTCTTGAATGTAGATGCCCCAGAACGCGGACCGGGCCTGCTCGCCCTCCACAATCTTGTCCAGCTTCTCCCGGAGCAATTCCGGAGCCTGCGTCCCTCCGTG
>JBHHWM010000566.1:0-1578 GCA_046756545.1 Rhodothermales bacterium
GTTGTCCGCTTCGAGGCCGGTAGCCGGGGCAGTGCCGAGCATATCCGCACCGCCCTGGTTGACACCCCGCTCGGTCCTCGGGTAGAGCTGGCTCAGCTTGCCGATGTTCGGGAAGAGCGAGGCCCCAACACCGTCAGCCGCGAGAACGTGCAGCGCAAAATTGTGATCTCGTCGAACGTGGCGGCCCGCGACGTGGGCAGCGTCGTGGCCGACATCCAGGCGCGCATGGACGAGGTGGATCTGCCCGATGGCTATTATGTGGAGTACGGAGGGCAGTTTGAGAGTGCCCGGCAGGCCACCCGCAGCATTGCACTCCTGTCGTTGATTGCTATTCTGGTGATCTTTCTGATTCTTTACAAGGAGTTCGGGCGAAGCGGCACCGCCCTGCTTGTGATGGTCAATCTTCCGCTGGCCCTGACCGGCGGGATCTTCGCCCTCCTGCTTTTCGGCGGCGAACTCAACGTGGCGGCCCTGGTCGGCTTCATCACGTTGTTCGGTATCGCCGTGCGCAACGGCATCTTGCTCGTGAGCCATTACCAGACCCTTCTGGCAGAAGGAAAGGGCCTTCGCGAGGCGGTCTTCCAGGGGTCGATGGAACGGCTCAACCCGATTCTGATGACGGCTCTCACGGCGGGTCTGGCTCTGATCCCACTGGCCCTCGGTGGCGGCGAGCCGGGCAAGGAGATCCAGACGCCGATGGCTATCGTCATCCTGGGCGGACTTTTGACCTCTACGTTTCTTAACATGGTCGTTGTGCCGGTGCTCTTCGAGCGCTTCGCCCCCGCTACCGCCCATACAGAACCACCCCCGGTTGTTTCCCCGGAACCGGCTTCATGACCATCCTCCACTCACTCAAGGAAGACGCATCGATGAAGAAGAAGACCCTGCTAACCATCGCGGCCCTGATGCTGCTGGTGGGCTCGCTCTATGCCCACGACATGTACCTCAAGCTCAGCACGTATTTCCTGTCTCCGCACATCGACGCGACCATTGCCCTCTTTAACGGCACGTTCGACAAAAGCGAAAACGTCATCACGCGCGACCGCATGCAGGACGTCCGCATCGTCGGTCCGGGGAGCGAAGCCGTTCACCCTGATACCTCCCAGTGGTGGGAAAAAGACAACATCACCTGGCTGGATTTCGAGACCGGAGATCCGGGCACGTACGTGATCGGGGTTTCGACGCGCCCCCGCATGATCGATCTCTCGGCCGAGGAGTTCAACGCGTACCTGGAGCACGACGGCGTGCTGGACGTGCTGGAAGCACGCAAGCGCGAAGGGACGCTCGACAAGGAGGCCCGTGAGAAATATTCCAAGCACGTCAAGGCGATCTACCAGGTGGGCGACACGCGGACCGAGGCTTACCGGCATCGCCTCGGATATCCCATCGAGATCGTGCCGCTTAACAATCCGTACGAGCTTGGTGTGGGTGATGCGTGCGAAGTGCTGGTATTGAAAGACGGTCAGCCCGTCGCGAACCAACTCATCTACGCCAGCTATGAAGGGTACCACAACCCCGACAACGAAGGAGGTCACGTCGAGGCTATCCGGACGCGCACCGATGGAGAAGGCGTGGCCC
>JBHHWM010000567.1:0-1534 GCA_046756545.1 Rhodothermales bacterium
TTGGTTTTGATTCTGCGCTCCAATTCTTCCCGGATTTCGCGGAGTCGCGACGGGTTCTCGTGGAATCGCGTCGAATACTGTTGCATGTCTGTCGACAGTGGCGACGGATCCGATGCGAAAATGACAGTGGGGGAGACGAGTAACAATCCGATAAGGAGGATCATCAACTGGCGGTGGGCTAGCGCGAGTACGGGGCGGCACATTTCCGGCAGACAGCACACCACCTTGCTGCCGATGACCACCACGCGAAGGGTCGGGGGATTCGGCCTCATTCACCAACCTCCTTGGTGCAGGCGACCACGGGGCCATGGGCTTCCCGGCGGACTGTCTCCCGGGCCACGCCAGCGCTCGGCATGCCGCTGGGTGTCGAGGCGTAAGGTGTGCAGAAACAGCAGCCATACAATGAAGAAAAAGGTGCGCCACGGTCCGCGGGCGATCAAGCGGCGTCCCGAAGTGAGCACCGGCACCGGGATCAGGACGGATCGTCCCATCCCCTTGAGGCGCTGGGTGAATTCGAGATCTTCCAAGATCCGAAGGTCCTTGTATCCGCCCATCTGCTGGAACACGGCGGCTCGGACGAAGATGCCCTGATCGCCGTAGTAGTTGCGGGTCAAGCGATATCGGATCCGGTTGATGCACGTGATGGTGCGCAGGCTCAACCCCGGCTCTACAAAGAGATGCTCGAAGGCGCCACCAACGACGGCACCGCTGGACAGGGCCTGGTCGATGAGCTCGAAACCGTTCGCCGGAGGGAAGGAATCGGCGTGGAGGAAGAAGAGAATTTCACCGCGCGCCGCGGCTGCGCCAGCATTCATCAGAGCCGATCGTGTGGAGCCCGGAGGCCAGAGGAGGCGCGCCCGACCCGCCACGGCACGTTCCGTGCCGTCGGCATCGCCGGAGGCTGCGACGATGACCTCGACCGCGCCATTCTTCACGAGGCCACCCAGGTAGTCAAGGGTCCGTCCGAGGGCGGCTGCGTCGTTCCGTGCCGGAATGATGACGGAAAATCGTGGAGTCGACACGGTGTCAGGGGGATCACTCTTCAGCGTTTTCATTACCATCCATGAGCGTAAGACACGCTGTAACACTCTCTTCGAAACTGGGACACAACCTCTAATTATGCAAAATTCGGGTTGCCAGGTCAAGCTAAGTCAAGCTAATAGGTAGAACGGCGCGGATAATCACCCGCCTTGGTGGGTCATATAGGGCCGGCAGGAGGAGCATTCGACGCTGGAGTTAGACGGAGATGAAACCGAAAAGGGCAGGCGAGGTCCTCGGACTCGGGACGGTTGGATCCGGGGGAAGAACCGTCCTATGCTCAATTGCTGGCAGATGCTAATATTTGCAGAAGCGCGCCTACCAAATCTCGGAGTACCGACGCGTCATTCCTAAGGAGCGGAAACCTCCGGGAGCCGTATCGCATGTGGCCCCAGGCGTATTCGCCCGTCCTGGATAGCGTAACGCTTTCGGCTATTGTTGCCCTGCTCCCCATTGCCCTCATGTTCATCTTGCTTGGCGGATTTCGCAAGCCCGC
>JBHHWM010000568.1:0-1531 GCA_046756545.1 Rhodothermales bacterium
GCAGCCCTCACCGCCGACGACATCGCCAAGGAAGCCGAGTTTTTCTCCTTCGGCACGAACGACCTGACGCAGATGACCTTCGGCTACAGCCGCGACGACACCGGAAAATTCCTGCCCTATTACGTCGAACACAAGATCCTACCTCGCGACCCGTTCCAGGTACTCGACCAACGCGGCGTGGGCCAACTCGTGCAGTTGGGCACCGATCGCGGACGCCAGACGAATCCGGACCTGAAAGTAGGCATCTGCGGCGAGCATGGCGGCGAACCGTCATCGGTGGAATTCTGCTATAAGGTGGGGATGAATTACGTCTCGTGCTCGCCCTTCCGTGTCCCGATTGCCCGGCTGGCCGCAGCGCAGGCCCACCTGCTTGCGGAGCAAGAAAAAGCCCTCGCTGAGGTCGGAGCATAAATCCTTTACTCGAACCGGGCAGGTAACCCGCCCTTTACTTATGAGCTGGATCCTCGGATTCACCGGCACGAGCCTCTCCCCTACGCTGCGGGAGAGGCTCGTTGCGTTACACGGGGCCGCACGGTTCAAAACCAGAAGCGAGACGCTGTACCTGGCTGTGGGAGGCCTCGCTGAAACCTGCTGTTATGCCGGTCTCCACCAGACCTCCTTCGATGGATTCGCCGTGGTCGGGCTCGGCATCCGCCTGCACGAACGCCATTGCACCTTCCTCGACACGGAGGATTGGCGTGCCTTGATCACCCGGCCTCGTCCCGCCCTCGACGCCCTCGACGGCCATTTCGTCGCTGTGCGCTGGCAGCCCGGAAAAGTGGCGTGTTTCACCGATGCCCTCGGGATACGCACCCTGTACCTGACGAGGCTTTCGGGTGGAGTAGCCTTTTCCACCCGCCTCGACTGGCTGGCTGCCCTGCGTAACGACGCCGAGATTAACTTTGAGACCTTCGGCACGCACTGGCTCACCTTCAACCAGCTCTCGACCGACAGCCTCGTTAGCGGTATTCAGCGGATGGGGCCGGGGAGCCGCGCCACGTGCACGGACGGAGATTTCCAGCTAATAAACCATCCCTGGACCCCGGACACGGGAGAATCAGATCGCCGGGGTGAGGCTTTTTCGAAAATACTCGCGGCCCTGGTTCATCCGAAAACCGCAGACGGGCGTACCCTCAGCCTGGGCCTTTCCGGTGGGCTCGACTCACGGCTCCTGCTGGCCCTTCGACCGAGTGACGCCCCCATTCAGACACACGTCTTCGGCCCGGATGAGCACCCTGATGTGCGTGTTTCAAAACGCATTGCCGAGGGCGAAGGATTGCAACACGTGCATTTCCATGCACCGACGCCGGAGGCAGATGAATGCCTGGATCTGTTACGCAACCACGTTGCGCAGACGCACGCTGTTTCGTCAGCTTCTTCCCTGCTCGGGCTTCGCTACTATCCGGACCTGCATGCGCAACACAGGCTGATGATCGACGGAGGCTTCGGTGAAGCGGCCCGACGTCAGTTTATGAATCGGCTCCTACGCCAGGGTCGTTCGGCGCTCCGCACAGGCCACCCGGCCGCCATC
>JBHHWM010000569.1:0-1530 GCA_046756545.1 Rhodothermales bacterium
ACGCAAGAACCCTCGACTCGAATAATACCGCCCAAGGGTGGCTACTCTTGTCTAAGGAGCCTATACTTGGCGTGTATTTGGTTCAATCATTGCGGAGTGTTTTTACGTCCTCTCTGTCTATCCGATGGCTGATGCCATGAATGCCGGTCGCGTTTATCTCATCGTGATGCTGGTTCTTTCATTGACTCTCCTCGCCTGTGCCTCACGCACAGAACTCCCCGACCCCGATACGCTGCCCTATATATTCGAACAGGTTCGTGACTTTGATCGTGGCAATCTGCTCTTCGCGGATATAGATGGAGACCAGGTTGACGAAATTCTCGCCTGGGATAATATCGATGATCCTGGGCTACAGCGTGCTTATGTGCATTTAATGCGGCAAGACGGCTCAACCATCGAGCAAATCAACTTCGCCGGGATAGTAAAGCCTCCTCACATACTCGAAGACGATGCGTACGACCGATGGAAAATGCTGGTGCCCCACGTCCGCAACGACTCTCTTTTTGTGAGTTTCCTCGATAAAGAAGGGAACAGTGCGCCGGAGCTCTTTATGGCTGAGGGGGTGCCAAAGCAAGAAGGCAGCGGTGTGATTCCCTGGGACCCGAACGTCGAGTATGTCAACATCGCCGACGTCGACCGAGACGGCCGAAAGGAGTTGGTGACGTTTGTCAGGACAGGCTTTGCGCGATTGCCCAGAGGTGTTTTCGTGCATACCCTGCCTGACCTCCAACTCGTAGGCAAGGAGATCATAGCCAATCCGCTATCTTCTGGCTTCATGGACGACTTTGATGGCGATGGGCGTTTGGAATTAATCATCGGAACAACAGCTCCCAGCAATGGCACCGTGGTGGACCCGTTCGATGACAAATATGCCTACGTCATTCGTTTCGATTTTTACCCTGAACCGAAAGCGGTTAAGTTGGATGAAATGAGTGAAGATTGGTCCCATGTCCTGCTGTTTTACGAGGATTTCGATGGGGATGGAAGCCGGGAGTTTCTGGTGTTTAATGGGGGAGACTTGCCAGATTCGAGCAAGAAGCGCTTACAATTGGTTGAGCCTAAAACCTGGACGGTCAAACGCACGGGACCAGGGAACGCGCCGTTTAATAGTCCCCTGGTTGTCGATCTCAACCGAGATGCCCGGCCGGAAATCCTGGTTATGCACCGTCCCGGCTACATATGGGTCTTCAATCAGGATCTTGACAGAATACGGGAGCGGGAGATCGCCCCTCAACTAACAGGTCTTAATACATTGCCCGACGTGGACGGAGACGGCGTGGACGAACTCTTAGCCTTCCGGCCCGAAGGTAGTCTTTTGTTGGGACCTCATTTGAACGTCAAGGCCGTATTTCCGGGCGGACTGCTGCTTGGAATAGTGCGTCGTGGAGCTGGCGTGCCGCCTTACTTGCGAGCAACCTACAATGAACGAACGGTCTGGCTAAGGCTCGTTCAGAATCGACTGTACCTCGTCTACCGCTACGGTCCCGTTGGCCTCCAGGTTCTGGGTGTTGCGTTGATCTTGCTGGTTAT
>JBHHWM010000570.1:0-1520 GCA_046756545.1 Rhodothermales bacterium
TATGTAGCGTCGGGGGCCCCGATGGATAAAGCCGGTGCCTATGGTATACAGGCCGATCTCGGAGCCGTTTTCGTCGCGCGCATTGATGGAGACTATTACAACGTCGTCGGCCTTCCGCTGCACCGGCTCTATCGGATGCTGTGCGATCACTTCTCCGATTTAATCGTGCTGTAGGTTTCTATTTCTTTTAATTGTCGTCCTTCAACGCGAAGTCCTGTAGATGGCTTCGGCGTGATCACAGGTGCCGCCGACAGGCGGGTTATGCTTGCGCACGGTCACCTCGATGGCCACAACGAAATCGTAGACCTCCAGCACCTTGCAGGCGATGAGATAGGCCAATCGCTCAATCAGGTAGAATCGATTCTTCGTCACTAACTCTTGCACAAGCTGATAGACTTTTTCATAATCGACGGTCTTGGCCAGGTTATCCTCTTGTGCCGCCTCCTCAAAATCGAGATCCATCGCCACATCCACCTCATACCGCCCCCCGATGCGGTGCTCTTCCTGCATAACCCCATGGTGGGCGTAAAAAACTGCATTGATCAAGCGAACCGTGCTTATCGACATAATGGTGCGATTCGTTGGTGATGGAAGGGCCGGAAGATAGCCCGCTGCTCCTTAGAGTCCAAGCCTGTTGAGGAGTTCTTCATCGTCCGATGAGAGACGGCTCGCGCGGCGTTCCGCCCGTAGTCTGGCAACGAAGAGTGTGTTGTAAATGCCGAGTACCGTATCGCTACGCTTGCGGTGTTCGTCGAAAAAGACCGCTGCTTCGCGGTCGCGCCAGGCGTCGTCCACGTAGAAGGCGCGCGGCCCATGCGGCCCGGGGGAAGCGTGTCCCGGAAAACTCCGCTCAGGCTCAAACAGCTTAGAACCGAGGTGACAGCCCACGCATTGTGTCGGGGATCTATGTGCACGAGGTAGCGGCTGGGTGCTGTGGGTCAGGCGACCGTCCTTTGCATACGCAAAAAAGTCCCAGAAACCGTCTTCTCGCTTTCGGATCGCCACCGTTTCGATGTGTTCACCATCCAGGTGGTTCTCGCCCACGATGGCAGTACCTTCGGGATAGATCAGCCGTTCCCCGTTTTGATGATAGGCACGGAGTACCCGGCGCAGTGCCGACTCGGCCACATAAACGTGGCGGCGTGCCGTACTCATCACCCCGTCGAGTTCGACGTGGAACCAGGCCTCTTCTTCATCCCGATAGGGTACCTCTGCCTGTAGATCATCCAGCGTAGGAGGCAGATTGCGCGCGGCGTAGTACGTAGCGTTGAAAAAAGCCTCCAGGGCATCCCAATCGAGGCGCTCTTCGGTAGCCTCCTCGCGTAGTGCAGCCCCCATACCCGGATGCTTCATATCGAGCGAATCGACGTGGACGTAAAAGCGCCCGTCTATCCTGTCGAGCAATCCAGCGGCGAAGGGGTCGCCACCGCCGGGGGCCACGTACCCGCCGAAATAAAGACGCAGGAGCCGTTCCGGGTTCGATTTATCCAGGTCGAGGAAGAGCCGGGCTGGATCCTCGA